>DATGOB010000203.1:0-27799 GCA_036010205.1 Promicromonospora sp.
CTGGTCTCGGGGGTCCGGGCAGCGGCGCGGGGCGAGACGGTGCTCGCCCCGCGCGTCGCCACGCGGCTGGTGAGCTCCGTCCGGACGGCGGCCGAGCGGCCGTCGGCCCGCGAGGCCGAGGTGCTCACGCTCGTGGCGCGGGGACGGTCCAACGCCCAGATCGGGCGCGAGCTGTCCATCACCGAGGCGACGGTCAAGACCCATCTGATCAGGGCCTTCGCCAAGCTGGGCGTGGCCGACCGGACCGCGGCCGTCACGGTGGCCCGTGAGCGCGGCTGGATCAGCTGACCGCGGCGCCTACCGTCCGGCGGTCCCCGTCGTTCCCCCGTCGGTGCCGCCCTCTGCCTGACCGCCGCCGGTGGGCTCCGTCGAGGGCTGCGCCGGCGTGCTCGGCTCGTTCGTCGGCTCGCCGGTCTCGCCGCCGGTCGGCTCACCCGTCGGCTCCTCCGGTTCCGTCGGCTCCGTGGAGGGCTCACCGGTCGGCTGGTTCGTCGGCGTCGGCGTGGGGGTCGGCGTCGGCGTGGGGGTCGGCGTCGGCGTTGGGGTGGGCGGAGGCGGCGGAGGAGGCACGTACTCCTCCGTCTGCGTGGGCGTCGGGGTCGGCGTGGGGGTCGGCGTCGGCGTCGGGGTGGGCGACGGAGTCACGCTCGGCGTCACCGCCGGGGTGCCGCCGTCGTCGAAGATCGAGGCGACGACGAGGCCCGCACCGCCGAGCACGAGGATCGCGAAGACGAGGATCGTCACCACCCGGCCGCGGCCGGTGGTCATCCTCTGCCAGAAGGTCTTCGGCTCCTCGGGCGCCGCGGGGGGCGGCGCGACCGGCGGCGGACCGGCGACGGCCGTCGGCGCCGCGCCGAGCGCTCCCGCGGCGGCACCCGCCGCCGCACCGGCGCCGACGGCACCGATCAGGGTCGTCCGGTCCGACCCCTCCGGCACCTGGCCGAGCTTCATCGTGCCCGAGCCGGCCACGCCCCCGAGCGGGTCGATGACCTCGGTGCCCCCGGCACCGACCCCGAGCTGCATGGTCTCGTCGCTCGTGCCGAAGCGCCCCGCGGGCCCGCCGAGCAGGACCGTGACCGTCTCGCGCATCGAGTCCGCCGTCGGGAACCGCCGGTTCGGGTCCTTCGCCATGGCCCGGGAGACGAGGCGGTCCACAGAGGCGGGCACCGCGGCGCGCCGGGCCGACGCCGCGGGCACCGGCGCGTTGATGTGCGCCCGCAGGACGTCCTCGGGCTGGGCACGCTCGTAGGGCGCGTGCCCTGTCAGCGCGTAGTACGCGAGCGCGCCGACCGCGTAGATGTCGCTGCGGGCGTCGAGCGGCCTGCCGCGCGCCTGCTCCGGCGACATGCCGATGACGGAGCCCGCGACGGTCTCGCCGTCGCTCTCCCCCGCGGGACGCGTCAGACCGAGGTCGATGAGCCCGACGCCGTACGTACCGTCGGCCCGCTTCTCGACCATGACGTTGCGCGGGGCGACGTCGCGGTGCACCAGGCCCGCCTCGTGCACGGCCGCGAGCGCCTCGAGCAGGCCTGCGATGATCTCCAGCGCGTCGCGCCAGGGCAGGCCGGTGTCGCCCGCGAGGTCCGAGAGGGAGACACCGGGCATGCGGTTCATGACCGTCCACGGGACGTTCGCGCCCGCGACGTCCTCCTCGCCCGAGTCCAGCACCTTGACGACACCCGGGTGGTCAACGCGGGACGAGGCCTCGAGCTCGCGGCGCAGGGAGGTGCGCGCGTTCTCGTCGTCGACCAGGTGCGGGTGCAGGACCTTGACGACGAGCGGCTGGTCGGGCTCGTCGGCCTCGTCCTCGTCCGTGCCGGCGGCCGGCATCTCCTGCGTCGCCTCGGCGTCGGCGGCATCGGCGTCGGCGTCGGCGGTCGTCTCGTCGCTCGACCCGTCGTCGCCCGCCGCGTCGCGGGCGGTGTCGGCGTCGCGCGCGGCGGTGCCCTCTGCCGTGCCCTCTGCCGTGCCCTCCGCTGCGTCCTGGGAGTCGTCGGTGTCCGGGGTCGACTCGCCCGAGACGGACACCTCGTCCGTCCCCGTGGCGTCGTCCGCCGTGTCGCCGTCGCCCTGCGCGGGGGTCGGCCGTGCGAGGCGCTGCGCCTCGTAGACCGTGAACGTCGCGCCCGTACCGAGCACGTCGACCAGCTCGTACCTGCCGCCGAGGACGACGTGGACGGGGAGGTCTGCCGCGTCGGCCTCGCCCGTGTTCTCTTCGTTCACTTGTTCACCGGTGTCTGTCGCAGGACGGGCAAGTAGGTCATCTCGGCAATCTGGGGCATGGCGTTCTCAGGATATCTAGCGGACCTCGGGCGCACCAACGCAGGCTCGCTCCGGTGCAGGATCACACGGAATGTGTGAGGAGTGCGGAGTATCACGATCGCGGCTGCCACCGGTCCGTCGCGCTGCCAGACTACGCAGATGCGCGACCTCGCACTCCTCCCCAAGGCGCACCTCCACCTCCACTTCACCGGATCCATGCGGGTGCCGACCCTCGTCGACATGGCCGCCGCCCACGGAGTGCGGCTGCCCGAGGCACTGGTCGACAACGACCCCTTGCGCCTCCCCGCCACGGAACGCGGCTGGTTCCGCTTCCAACGTCTCTACGACGCCGCGCGTGCCTGCGTGCGGTCCGAGGCGGACATGCGCCGCCTCGTCGACGAGGCGGCGGAGGACGACGCCGCCGAGGGCTCCCGCCGGCTCGAGATCCAGGTGGACCCGACGTCGTACGCACCGTTCGTCGGCGGCATCACCCCCGCCGTCGAGATCGTCATCGACGCGGCACGGCAGGCGAGCGCCGCGCACGGCATCGAGGTGGCGGTGATCATCGCGGCGTCGCGCATGAAGCACCCGCTCGACGCCAGGACCCTCGCCCGGCTGGCCGCCCGGCACGCCGGTGACGGCGTCGGCGGCGTGGTCGGGTTCGGCCTCTCGAACGACGAGCGTCGCGGGGACACCGCCCAGTTCGCCCGTGCCTTCGAGATCGCCCGGCGGGCGGGGCTCGCCGCGGTCCCGCACGGCGGCGAGCTGCTGGGCCCGGACCACGTGACCGAGGTGGTGCGTGCCCTGTCGCCCGACCGGATCGGGCACGGCGTGCGCGCGGCCGAGGACGAGCGCGTGCTGGCGGATCTCGTGGAGCGCGACATAGCCTTGGAGGTGAACCCCGGGTCGAACATCGGCCTGGGCGTGTACGCGGAGGCGGCCGAGGTGCCGCTCCGCACCCTGGTGGGCGCGGGCGCGACGGTGGCGCTCGGCGCGGACGACCCGCTCCTGTTCGGCTCCCGGCTGGTGGACCAGTACGAGATCGCCCGGACGGCGCACGGGTTCTCCGACGCGGAGCTGGCCGCGCTGGCGGCGTCGTCCATCCGGGCGAGCCGGGCGTCGGAGAGCACCAAGGCGCGCCTCCTCGCGGAGGTGGACGCGTGGTTGCAGGCGCCCGACCCCGCCGACGTGGCGGCCATGACCCCCGAACGGGGCACGGTCACGATTGGGTGACGAAACGTCTCCCCAACCATCCTGAGCGGCCGCGCGTCGGTTAGAGATACAGGACCACCCGCGAGCCGACGACCTCGGCTCGGGGTGCGGCACCGCACCACCCCAGAGGGTGCGGTCGAGGAGGAGTCACGATGCGGGTCATGCAGCGGGTCATGCGGGTTCGGAGCACAGGCGCGGACCGGACGGCGGCGGAGCAGGCACGAGCAGGGCAGGGACGCCCGGCGCCGGCCGAGGTGCGCGGCGCGGCGCCAACGGGCACCCGGGTGCTCGGCGCACTCGGTGCGGTGGTGCTCACCGCCGGGTTCCTGACGGCGTGCGGCGACGGCGAGGAGCCGTCCGACGCCGCCGGGACCGGCTCGTCGGCGCCCGCGGAGAGCGCGCCGGCGGACAGCCCCTCCGCGAGCCCGTCGGACAGCCCGTCGACGGAGCCGGAGGCGACGCCGTCGGACGACGCGGGTCAGGACGAGCCGGACGGCGACGCAGGGTCCGGGGAGCCTGGCGACGACGCGACGGCCGGTGGTTCCGGCCAGGGCGACGACAAGGCCGGCGACAAGGCCGACGACAAGGCCGGCGACGAGGGCGACGACGCGCAGGGCGACGGCAAGGCTGACAGCCGGGGCGACGACGCGAAGCCGGACGCGGAGAACGACGGCAAGGGCGACGACGCGGAGGACGAGCCGGAGGAGCCCGACCACCTCGCGTACGGCGCGTCGGGCGAGCGGGTGACCGCCCTGCAGGAGCGGCTCAAGGACCTGGGCTACTTCATCACGTCCGTCGACGGCTCGTTCGGCAGCGAGACGCAGCAGGCCGTGTTTGCGCTGCAGAAGGCGGGCGGCCTGTACCGGGACGGCGTCGTGGGCGCCCGCACCGAGGACGCCGCCGAGGACGGTGTGGTGCCGCGCGCGCGGACGTCGTCGGGCAAGGCGATCGAGATCGACATCGACCGGCAGCTCGTGCTCGCGGTCGAGAACGGCCGGGTCGTACGGATCATCAACGCGTCCTCCGGCAACGGCGAGACCTACGAGGCGCGGGGCAACCGGTACACGGCCTACACCCCGCGCGGTTCGTTCGCGGTGTACCGCCAGGTGAACGGGATGCACTCGTCGACGCTCGAGCTCGGCGACATGTGGCGGCCGCTGTTCTTCACGGGCGGCATCGCGCTGCACGGGTCGGCGTCGGTGCCCGCGTTCCCCGCGTCCCACGGGTGCGTGCGCGTCTCGAACAGCGCCATGGACTGGGTCCGTGACTCCTGGGGCGCCACGACGGGCACCCCTGTCGTCGTCTACTGACGACGAGGTCGGCTGCCGGGGCGCGCGCCCCGGCAGCCGACGTCGGTCCAGGTCAGAGCGAGACGCCGACGAGCACGGTCTCCGGGACGAGCGTGACGCCGAACCGGTCGCGCACCCCGTCCCTCACCGCGCGGGCCAGTGCCACGACGTCCTCGGCCCTGGCCCCGCCGCGGTTGGTCATCGCGAGGGTGTGCTTGGTCGACAGCCGGGCCGGGCTCTGCTCCCCCGCCAGGCCGAAGCCCTTCGCGAAGCCGGCACGCTCGATGAGCCAGGCGGCGCTCGTCTTCACCAGGGCGGGGTCGACGGCGCCGAGGCTCGGCCCGGTGGTCGTCTCCGGTGTCGACGACCGCACCGGGTAGCGCGGGGCGTCCGCCGGCAGGTGCTCGAGGTGCTCCACGGGGATCACGGGGTTGGTGAAGAACGAGCCGGAGTTCCAACGGTCGTGGTCCGGGTCGGCGCCGAGCTCCGGGCTGTCGAGCAGCATGCCCTTGCCGCCGCGCAGATTGAGCACGGTCTCGCGCACCTCCTTCATCGGGGCGCGCTGCCCCACCTCGACGCCGAGGCGGCGGGCGAGCTCCGCGTAGCCGACGGGCGCCGACAGGGTGCCGAGCCGGAACTGCAGCTGCACGCTCAGCACGACGTACCGCGGCGACGGGTACCAGGGCGCCAGCGGGTCGCCCTCGCGACCTTCGCTGTGCATGGACCGCTTGAGCAGCGACGTGCGGTACCCGAAGGCGAGCTCGCCGACGGCGAAGGTCCGTACCCGGCGCTCGGCGCGGTCCCACGTGCGCACGAGCGAGACGACGCCGGACAGCTCCTGGCCGTAGGCCCCGATGTTCTGCACCGGGGCGGCACCGACGGTGCCGGGGATGCCCGACAGCGACTCCACGCCGACCCAGCCCTCGTCGACGGCTCGCGCCACGAGCTCGTCCCAGTTCTGCCCGGCCGGGGCGGAGACCACGGCCCCGCCGCAGGTGTCCTCCGACTCGACGGTGATCCCCGTGCGCACGTCACGCACCACGACGCCGCCGAACCCCTCGTCGGCCACCAGCAGGTTCGAGCCGCCGCCCACGACGAGCAGGGGCACGCCGTCGTCGTCGGCCGTGCTGACGGCCTCGATCAGGGCCGCCTCGTCCTCGGCCTCGACGTACGAGGCGGCCGGCCCGCCCACTCGGAGCGTGGTGAGGTCGGCGAGGCTGGGGGCCACCGCTTGGGCCTGAACGGTGTCTGCCGGGTATGGGCTCACCGTGCAAGCCTATCTACCTGTCGCGTTGGATTTGTGCACATCTTCGACATGCTCTGGGTGATGTCTGTCGTTTCTGGAACCTTCCGGTGCCCGCGAACGTGTTTTATGCCCGCGTCGGCGGGCCTGCCGGCGACCTCCCGCCCGCTGCGCGCCTGCACCACTCCTTCACACGTGGCGGAGCAGCCCGGTGATCAGTCCCGGAGCACCCCTGGACGGGGCAGCGGGCGCACCGAGCGGGCCACGGCCAGGCCGAGCACCATCGGCACCAGGAGCACGAGGACCGCGAGGCGGTAGCCCGTCGTGTGCGCCACGAAACCGATGAGCGGCGGCCCGACGAAGAAGGCGGTGTACGCGATCGTCGAGACGGCGGCCACGCGCATCGCGGCACGTCGCGGGTCGTCGGACGCCGCGCTCATGCCCATGGGGAAGCCCAGCGCCGCGCCGAGGCCCCACAGGGCGACCCCCACCAGGGCGAGCCAGAGGTACGGCACCAGGGCGAACGTCAGCACGCCGACGAACGCGAGAAGCGTCGAGAGCACCAGCACCGGGACGCGCCCGAACCGGTCGATGGCACGCGTGCCGGCCAGGCGCGCGGCCGTCATCGCCGTGAGGAAGACGGCGAGGCCCACGGCGCCCAGGCCGTCGGAGGTGCCGAAGCCGTCGACGACAGCGAGGCTCACCCAGTCGTTGGCCACGCCCTCGGTGAGCGCGGCGGCGAGCACGACCAGCCCGATCGCCAGGGTGCGGGACTCCCGCCACGCGGCGAGCAGCCCGGCGACGCCCGACGGCGGCGTCACGGCACCCGGGTCGGCCGCCTCGGCGCCCGCACCGGCTGCGCCGTCGGGCAGAGCGGCCGCGACCATGGCGGGCGAGAAGAACCGCACCGCGACCACCACGGAGACGAGCGCGAGCGCACCGGCGCCGACGACGTGCCAGACCACCGGGACGCCGACGGTCGCGACCAGCGCGCCGACGCCCGCCCCGACCACGGTGCCGAACGAGAACCCGGCGTGGAAGACCGGCATCACCGCGCGCCCGAGGCGCTGCTCGACGGTCGCGCCCTCGAGATTCATCGCCGCGTCCCACACGCCCGCGCCGACGCCGAACAGGACGAGGCCGACCCGCACCGCGACGTGCTCACCCGCCGCGACGCCCAGCCCCGCGACGGTCAGCCCCACGACGAGGACCGCCGCGGAGAACAGGACCGTCCGTGCCGTGCCGATCCGCTCGGCGACCAGGCCGGACAACGGGATCGCCGCCACGGAGCCGATGGACCCGGTGAGCAGGAGCAGGCCCATGTCCTGCTCGGAGAACGAGAGGCCGTCGCGGACGGCGGGGAGGCGTGACGCCCAGCTCGCGAACGCGAAACCGCTCGCGGCGAAGACGACGAAGACCGCGCGAGCGGCGGCGTGTGCAGTAGGCACGG
The DNA here is from genome assembly GCA_036010205.1 of Promicromonospora sp. Lineage (GTDB taxonomy): Bacteria > Actinomycetota > Actinomycetes > Actinomycetales > Cellulomonadaceae > Promicromonospora. The sequence goes on from DATGOB010000203.1 coordinate 7,457, forward strand.
AACTCCTTGGTGCGATTGAATCTCCCGACCGTAAGCCACAATCTGGGATGAGCCCAGCAGATTCCCCTGGACCGAGAGCAGGAACGTGATGAGCCGCCAGAACGTACGACCGACCCTCGCGAGGGTCGCCGAGCTGGCAGGCGTGTCCGTCTCCACCGCGTCGCTGGCCTTCTCCGGCGCCGGACCGATCACGCCCGAGACGCGCGAGAAGGTGCTGGCGGCCGCCCGCGAGCTCGACTACTCCGGGCCGAACCCCCTGGGCAGGCAGCTCCGGTCGGGGCGGTCGGGCATCGTGGGCGTCGTGATCGGCGACCAGCTCGGCCGGTCGTTCCGCGACCCGGTGTCGACGCAGGTGCTGCACGGCCTCGTCTCGGCGATCGGCGAGCAGGGCCTCGGGGTTCTGCTCATCCCCGGCATGCCGCAGGGCGCGACCGCGCAGTCCGTCGGCGCCGCGGCGGGGTCCCCGCTGCCCACCGCCGTCGACCCGCTGGTCGAGGCGGCCGCGATGGACGTCGCCGTGCTCGTGTGGGGCACGCTGCCGGACGACCCCAACCTCGCGGCGCTGCAGCGCCGCGGTGTCCCCGTGGTCATCGGCGAGGGTCAGGACGTGCCGGGGGTGCCCGTCGTGGGTGTCGAGGACCGGCACGGCGCCGCCGAGGCCGTGCGGCACCTCGTCGAGCTGGGGCACACGCGGATCGCGGAGATCGCGCTGCCGTTCGGCCGGGACGAGCGGTCCGGGCTGGTCGACGCCGACCGCCTCGCCGCCGCCGAGCGCACACCGACCCGGAACCGGCTGGCCGGCGTGCGCGACGTCGTCGAGCCCGTGATGTCGTGGGAGACCCCGGCCTCGCTCGTGGAGCACGGCCGCGACGCGGCGACGGAGATCCTCTCGGAGTGGGCCCCGGCGCGCGACCGGCCCACGGCGATCGTCGCGCACTCCGACCTGCTCGCCGCGGGCGCGGTGATCGCCGCGCGCGAGCTGGGGCTGCGCGTGCCCGAGGACGTGTCCGTCGCCGGGTTCGACGGGCTCGACCTGCCGTGGCTCTCCCCCGACGTGCTCACCAGCGTGCACCAGCCGCTCGTCGAGAAGGGCCGGGCGCTGGGCAACGCCGTCGTCGCGCTGCTGGCGGGCGAGGAGCCGGAGTCGGTGATCCTCCCGGTCAACCTCGTCGAGGGCACGACCACGGGCCCGGTCCCCGACCTCACCGACCCGACCCGCTGAGTGCGGGATCTTCGCCCTCCTGGCACAAGGAAAAGGGCGAGGATCCCGCACTCAGCGAGGGGTTACGGGCGGGTGGCCGGGTGCGGGAGGTAGACCTCGCCGCCCGCGGCGCGGAACTCGGCCGATTTCGTGGCCATGCCCGCGAGGGCCGCCTGCTGCTCGGCGCCGCCGAACTCGTCGCGGATGTCCTGCGAGATGCGCATGGAGCAGAACTTCGGCCCGCACATGGAGCAGAAGTGCGCGGTCTTGGCGGCCTCGGCCGGGAGCGTCTCGTCGTGGTACTCCTCGGCGAGCTCGGGGTCGAGCGACAGGTTGAACTGGTCGCGCCACCGGAACTCGAAGCGGGCCTTGGACAGCGCGTCGTCCCGGTCGCGGGCGCCGGGGTGCCCCTTGGCGACGTCGGCGGCGTGCGCCGCGATCTTGTAGGTGACGACGCCGGTGCGCACGTCGTCGCGGTCGGGCAGGCCGAGGTGCTCCTTCGGCGTCACGTAGCAGAGCATCGCCGTGCCGTGGCGCGCGATCTCGGTGGCGCCGATGGCCGAGGTGATGTGGTCGTAGCCGGGCGCGACGTCGGTGACGAGCGGGCCGAGCGTGTAGAAGGGTGCGCCGTGGCAGAGCTCCTGCTGCCGCTCCACGTTCTCCCGCACGAGGTGGAACGGGATGTGGCCGGGCCCCTCGACCATGACCTGGACGTCGTGCTCCCAGGCGCGGCGGGTGAGCTCGGCGAGGGTGTCGAGCTCGGCGAACTGGGCGGCGTCGTTGGCGTCGGCGATCGAGCCGGGGCGCAGGCCGTCGCCGAGCGAGAACGCGACGTCGTAGGCGGCGAAGATCTCGCAGAGCTCGTCGAAGTGGGTGTAGACGAAGTTCTCCTGGTGGTGTGCGAGGCACCAGCCGGCCATGATCGAGCCGCCGCGGCTGACGATGCCCGTGACGCGCTCGGCCGTGAGGGGCACGTACCGCAGCAGCACGCCCGCGTGCACGGTCATGTAGTCGACGCCCTGCTCGGCCTGCTCGATCACGGTGTCGCGATAGACCTCCCAGGTCAGCGCGCTCGCGTCGCCGTTCACCTTCTCGAGCGCCTGGTAGATCGGCACGGTGCCGATCGGCACGGGCGAGTTGCGCAGGATCCACTCGCGGGTGGTGTGGATGTCGTCGCCGGTGGAGAGGTCCATGACGGTGTCGGCGCCCCACTTCGTCGCCCACTCGAGCTTCTCCACCTCCTGCGCGATGGAGCTGTGCACGGCCGAGTTGCCGATGTTCGCGTTGACCTTCACGAGGAACGCCTTGCCGATGATCATCGGCTCCGACTCGGGGTGGTTGACGTTGTTCGGGATGATCGCGCGGCCGGCCGCGACCTCGCTGCGCACCAGCTCGACGTCGCAGCCCTCGCGGACGGCGACGTACCGCATCTCCGGGGTGACCACGCCCTGGCGGGCGTAGTGCATCTGGGTCACGGTGCGGCCGGGCAGCGCGCGCCGCGGGCGGCGGCGTTCGCCCTGCCACTCCTGGGACGCCGCACCACGGCGGACGGCGCCGCGCCCGTCGTCGGCCAGGTCACGACGGCGGCCGTCGTACTCCTCGGTGTCGCCCCGTGCCACGACCCAGGGTTCACGCGCCGGGGCCAGGCCGCGCACCGGGTCGGAGCCCGGGCCCTGCGTGCGGTAGACGCGCACGGGGTCGTTCGGCGTGCCGTCGGGCGACGGCGCCAGCGTGATCTCGGTGACGGGGACCCGAAGGTCCGGGTCGTGCGCGTCCTGCTCGTACGCGAGCGTGCGGGAAGGGGTGTGCTCCATCATCAGACTCCTGCTTCCTACGCCGGTGTTAACCGGACAGGTTCAACGGTCCCGGGCCGTCCAGCCCGATCTCAGCCCCTGCGCGGGGCACCCGTGGGATCGCCGACGACGGTAGCACCGTGCCGCCCGCCCTGTCCCGGATCAGGGCATTTCTCTTCTGCCGAGCCCGTCACTCTGGTAAAGAGAGTCCACGACTGGTTCACGCGGGTGTGCGCCCGGGACACGGAGGCAGGGATGTCGACAAGGGGAAGGCTGCGGACCACGGTGTTCGCGCTGGCGACGACAGGAGCGCTCGTGATGCAGGCAGGGGTGGCGGCGGGGGCCGCGACGGGGACGCCGGACGCCGCGGGGTCGGACAACCAGATCACGCTCACGGCGTGGGACGGCGTCCGGGAGCTGCGCGCGGGCCGGACGACCAACCTGCGGCCAGGCCCGCACGACGGACTGGTGCTGCGCGGTCGCGGGGAGGTGGTCGAGCACACCGACCCGTTCGGTGACGGCGCGCCGGTGCGCTACGAGACCGGCCGGTGGACGTCACCGGTGGTCGAGACCGGGTACGCGGTCGACGAGTCGGTGACGTCGTGGACGGCCGACACCCCGACGGGCACGTGGGTCGAGGTCGAGTTCCGCGGGCGCAAGGCCGACGGCGCCTGGACGAAGTGGTTCGTCATGGGGCGCTGGGCCTCGGGGGCCGAGTACGCCCCGGAGCGCGGCGTCGGGGACATCCACCGCACGTCGGTCGACGGGCAGACGGACGACGACGCCTACCTGTTCACCGACACGTACGTCGCGAAGTCGGGTCACGAGCCGGAGGCGTTCCAGACGCGCGTGACCCTGTACCGGCCGGAGGGCAGCAAGGCGTCGCCGCGCCTGCGCTCGGTGAGCACGATGACGAACGAGTACCTGCCGGACGCGCACTACACCGGCACGTCCGACTTCACGCTGAACCGGGAGCTGGTGCTCGACGTGCCCCAGCTCAGCCAGAACATCCACCGCGGCGAGTACCCCGAGTTCGGGGGCGGCGGGCAGGTGTGGTGCTCGCCGACGTCGTCGACCATGGTGCTGTACTCCTACGGGCGCGAGGTACCCGCGGAGGAGCTCGAGGGCATCGAGGCGCCGAACGGCGACCCGCAGGTCGACTACGCCGCGATGCGCACCTGGGACCACACCTACGAGGGCGCGGGCAACTGGGCGTTCAACGCGGCCTACGCCGGCACGTTCGGGGTCGACGCGTTCGTGACGCGGCTGCGCTCGCTCGCGGAGGCGGAGCGGTTCGTCGAGGCGGGCATCCCGCTGGTCGTGTCGATCAACTTCACGACCGAGGAGATGCCGGAGGCCGGGTACGAGACGAACGGCCACCTCGTGGTGCTGCGCGGGTTCACCGCCGACGGCGACCCGGTGATCAACGACCCGAACAAGGCGTCGAACGAGGACGTGCGGGTCGTGTACACGCGCGAGAACTTCGAGCGGGTGTGGCAGACGTCGACCGACGGCCTGACGTACGTCTTCCACCCGGAGACCACGCCCCTGCCTCCCCACCTCCCGGGCGTCACCCCCAACTGGTGACCGCTGAGTGCGGGATCTTCGCCCTTCTGGCACACGAAAAAGGGCGAAGATCCCGCACTCAGCGAGGGGTCAGGGGACGCGGACCGGGGGCGAGACGTAGGTCGTCGCCGCGTGGGCCGGGGCCGTGACCGTGACCTCGACCTGGAGGTCGGCGCCGCGGTCGCGACCCGTCACCCGGTAGCTGGCGCCGACCGCGTGGCGGACCGGCTCACCGTCGCGCAGCCACTGGTAGCGCACCGTGACGTCCGACGGCACGTACGTGCCGGGCCGCGCCGTGAGGACCTTGCCCGGCCGGGCCGTGCCCTCGATCGACGGGGCCGTCACGTCGGAGACGACCGCCTCGTGCAGCTCGACGTCGGCGGCGCGCACGAACACGTGGCGGTGCGCGAGCCAGAGCTGGTAGTACACGTCGTCGCCGCGGACGACCGTGCGGTCACCCGGGCCCGAGCCGTCGAACGTCGCGGCACGGTAGTAGTCGGACGGCACGTCGTCGTCCGCGACCGCGTACGTCTGGCCCACGCCCACCGTGTACTCGATCGGCGTGACCTCCTGCACCGGCACGTCCGGGTGCGCGGCGTAGGCCTCGACCTCGGGGTACGCGCGGCCGTAGACCGGCGCGGGCTGGTCGCCCGCCACCGTCACCGTCTTCGCCGTCGTCGGCACGACCACCGGGCGCTCGGCCGGGTTGTGCAACCAGACCAAGGAGCCGGCCCACCAGACGCCCAGCCAGTCGCCCTCCACCTGGTCGACGACGAGCTTGTGCCCCGACTGCACGCGGGCGCTCACGTCGCTCGCGAAGGTCGTGCCGTCGGAGCCGTCCGGCTTCCACGCCGGGTCCTTGGCCGGCGGGGCGTCGGTCGAGGGCTCCTGGTAGAGGTAGAGGAAGTTGGTGCCGGCTCCCTCGACGCAGTCGCCCGACCCCGGCGAGGCCTCTTCGCAGCCGGTCACCGTGTTCGGGTTGTCCGCGTACCCGGTGCGCACCTCGACGACGTCGCCGGGCGCGACGTCCGTCGTCGCCTCGAGGTCACCGCCGATGGGCGCGCCCAGCAGCTCGAAGTAGTGGTCCCAGTCCCAGTACGGACCCGGGTCCCAGTGCACGTTCTGCGTGTAGCCGGGCAGGATGCCGGGGACCTGGTCGTGGCCCATGACGTGCGCCCGGTCGAGCGGGATGTCGTGCTCGGCCGCGAGATGGCGCACCAGCGTCGCCGACGTCTGGTACATGGCCTCCGTGAACCAGGTGCCCGTGCCCGCCCAGCCCTCGTGCTCGAGGCCGATCGAGTGCATGTTGAAGAACCAGTTGCCCGCGTGCCAGCCGACGTCGGCCGGGTCGAGGTGGTTCGCAACGTGGCCGTCCTCCGACCGCAACGTGTAGTTCCACGCGAGGTAGGTGGGGTCCTGCACCAGGTTCACGCTCGGCTGGTAGGCCGTCTCGGTGTCGTGGATGACGAGGTAGTCGAGGCTCGGGCCACCCGGGCCCGTGCGGTCGGCCTGGTCGTGGTTGCCGTAGTCGCCCGTGTCGTCCGGCAGGTCGGGTGAGCCCTTCTCGTAGGGCGCGGGCAGCCACTCGCAGTCCAGCTCCACCGGGCAGTCGGCCTCGGGGTCGCCCGCGACCTCCGGCACGGCGACGTCGGAGCGCGCTGAGAGGATCACCGCGCCGTCGGCGGGCGTCGTCGTACCCGCGCCGTCGCGCAGCGTGCGGTAGACGTGGGCCGCGAAGCCGTCGACATCGCTCATGCGGGACACGGCGCCCTCCCAGGCGGCCAGGCCGGCGGCGTCCACCGTGCCCGCGCGCTCCGCCTGCGTCTGGTACGAGGCGAGCAGCGCGGCGCCGCCGCACACGTTCGCCTGCGCATCGGTCTTCAGGGTCTGCTCGGACAGGCCGGTCAGTGCCGCGGCGCGGGCGAGCTCGGAGGTGCCGACGCGCTCGGGACCGTCCTTGTCGGTGCCGTGCTGCGCGAGCCTGCCCGCGCCCTGGGTGTGCGCCGCCGGCGCCGCGGACGCGAGGTTGAACACGCCGTAGCCACCCTCGACGCTCGCCTCGCCGGCGTGCTGGTCCCAGCGGGACTCGAGGTAGGAGACGGCCTTGAGAAGGTCGGCAGGTACGCCGCTGACCTCGGCCGCCGCGGCGAACGACTCGTCGAGCGACCCGGCGGCGAGCACGGGGGCGCAGTCGACGGTGGTGCCGGCAGACGCGAATACGGGGCCTGCCGCGGAGGCAGCGGCGGCGGAGAGCGGGATCAGCGGGAGCAGCACCCCGGCCACGGTAGCCAGGGCGGTGAAACGTCGTCGTGACGTCACGCGGATGGTCCTCTCGTCGGGCCGGATGAAGTTCCGGACGAGAGCATCACACCCGATCGGCCGCGCGGAGAGAACCCCCCGGGTGAAAAAACTTGGTCAGGCCCTGGTCAGCGAGGCACGAGGTCAGAGTCGGACGAGCGCCTGCGCGCGCCCCAGGACCTTCGCACCGTCGACCGTGACGGCCAGGTCGACGCGGACGGTGCCTGCCTCGACGTCGAGGGCGCCGATCGTGCCGGTGACCTCGACGGTCGCAGCACCCGGGTCCGGCACCTCGACGGGCTTGGTGAACCGCGTCTGGTAGTCGACGACGGCGCCCGGGTCGCCGGCCCAGTCCACGACGACGTTGACGACGGTGCCCATGGTGAGCATGCCGTGCGCGATGACGCCCGGCAGGCCCGCCTCGCGGGCGACGCGGTCGCTCCAGTGGATGGGGTTGCGGTCCCCGCTCGCCCCGGCGTACCGGACGAGGTCCGCGCGGTCGAACGTCACGACGCGCTGCCCGATCACGTCGCCGACCGACAGGGTCGAGATGTCAGGGCGCGTCATACGTCCTCCCCCCGGATGGCAAGCGTGGAGACGACGGTGGCGACGTGCTCGCCCGGCGACTCCGCCTCGGGCGACGGCACCTCGATCTGCTGCGGCACGGCGTAGATCTCGCAGCGCGTCGTCACCATGCTGATGACGCCGCGCGACACGATGCGGTCCACGTGCAGCACCGTCGTCAGCTCGTCTCCCGCGACGATCGGACGGTGGTGCGTGAAGCGCTCGTCCGCGTGGACCACGCGGGAGAAGTCGATGTCGGCCTCGGGGTCCTGGATGTACTGCGCCTCGCTGCGCTGCGCCACGACCACGGCGAACGTGGGCGGGGCGACCAGGTCCGGATAGCCCGAACCCCGCGCCGCCACGAGGTCGTGGTGCGCGGGGTGGGTGGCACCGACTGCTGTGGCGAACTCGCGGATCTTCTCGCGGCCTACGGAGTAGGGGGCGTCGGCCGGGTAGACCCGGCCCTCGAAGTCAGCGTTCGCCACGTCGGTGTGAACCTGCCTGGACTCAGCGGGTCTCGCGGTGCGAGGTGTGCTTGCCGCAGCGCGGGCAGAACTTCGCCAGCTCCAGGCGGTCGGGGTCGTTGCGGCGGTTCTTCTTCGTGATGTAGTTCCGCTCCTTGCAGTCCACGCAGGCCAGCGTGATCTTCGGGCGGACGTCCGCGCTCTTGTTTGCCATGGCTCTCACCTCCGCGCCTCGAGAGGGAGGCGCCATGTGTGTTCTCGTCGTCCGGCACAGGACACCGGACGGGTCTACTTGCTTGGTAGCGAGGGCGGGGCTCGAACCCGCGACCTCACGATTATGAGTCGTGCGCTCTGACCAGCTGAGCTACCCCGCCGCGCGTGACTCAACGCGAGGCCGCCCGGAGGCGACCCCGCGTCGATCACAGAGCCCCGAAAGGGAATCGAACCCTTGACCTTCTCCTTACCATGGAGATGCTCTGCCGACTGAGCTATCGGGGCGCGAGGAAGACTCTACATGCCCTCCGGCCTGGCGTGAAATCGAATCGGGTGTGAGGTGCGCCGCGCACCGTCAGCAGCGGATTCCGGCACCTCATCGGTCGGCCGAGGCGTCGAGATCTGGTGTCTGCGTCGAGATCTGGCGGTGCACGGCCAGATCTCGACGCGAAGACCAGATCTCACCGGTGTGAGGGCCTCGGGCAGCCGACCTCGCCGCACGACGGAGGGCCCGGCCGACAGTGACGTCGGACGGGCCCTCCGGTGCTTCACGTGGCTGGTGAGGGATTCGAACCCCCGAAGGCGAAGCCGTCTGATTTACAGTCAGATCCCTTTGGCCGCTCGGGCAACCAGCCGTGAACGGTGCCGAGCATATCCCCCCGAGGCCCCGCGCGAGAAATCGAAACCCGCGCCCCTCGGGTGACGAGCCCCACAGCCCGGCGGGGGCCCGCACGAGCCCGCGCGACCTATCGTGACGGCGTGACAGGAAACCAGGATCGCTGGGGTCTCCCCCTCGGTGCCGGCGCGTACGTGCTGTGGGGCGCCATGCCCCTGTTCTTCCCGCTGCTGGAACCGGCGGGCGCGCTCGAGATCGTCGCGCACCGCATCGTGTGGAGCCTCGTGTTCTGCCTGATCGCCCTCGCCGTCCTGCGTCAGCTCGGCGGGTTCGTGACGGCGCTGCGCACGCCCCGCATCCTCGGCACGTTCACCGTCGCGGCCGTGCTGATCGTCATCAACTGGGTCGTGTACGTGTACGCCGTCCTCACCGACCGGGTGCTGGACGCGGCGCTCGGCTACTTCATCAACCCCGTCGTGACCGTGCTGCTCGGCGTGCTCGTGCTGCGCGAGCGGCTCGCGCCGGTGCAGTGGCTCGCGATCGGCTTCGGGGTCGCGGCCGTCGTCGTGCTGTCCACCGGGCTGGACGGGCTGCCGTGGATCTCGCTGTGCCTCGCGCTCTCGTTCGGCCTGTACGGGCTGGTGAAGAACCGGGTGGGCCGCACGGTCGCGGCGCTGCCGGGCCTCGCGGTCGAGACGGCCGTCGCGACCCCGGTCGCGCTCGGCTACCTCGTCTGGCTCGGCGGGTCGGGCACGTTCACCGGGCACGGCACCGGGCACGTGCTGCTGCTGGTGTCGGCGGGCATCGTCACCGCGCTGCCGCTCCTGCTCTTCGGCGCCGCCGCGCGACGCCTGCCCCTGTCCGTCATCGGCATGCTGCAGTACCTGGCGCCCGCGCTGCAGTTCCTCGTCGGCCTGCTCGTCTTCCACGAGCACATGCCGCCCGCGCGGTGGGCGGGGTTCGCGCTCGTCTGGGTCGCGCTCGTGCTGCTCACCGTCGACGGCGTGCGGCGAGCCCGGCGCACGCCGCGCCCCGGCCTGGACCGGGCCTGAGCCCGGCCCGGCCAGGGCACCCTCAGCAGCCCGTGAACCGCGGGTCCGCCGCCCACCCGGCGCCCAGCCAGGCCTCGGGTTCCGCCGGCGCGAACCCCGGGTACCGCTCCGCGAGTTCGCCCAGCAGCCAGCCGGTGAACCGGGCGACTCCCTGCGGGCAGGCGTGGATGCCGTCGGCGCTGCGGTCGGGCACGCCGTCCCGCTCTCGCCGGTAGGCCTCGCCCCATACGGCGGCGCTGTCGAGGTACACGGCCCGCCCACCCGAGGTGTCGGCGACGTCGCGCGCGACCCGCTCGGCACTCTCGAGCTCGTCCATGTGCGGGGCGTAGAAATCGTCGGGCCGGATCGGCGGGGAGGGGACGAGCACGAGGTCGGCGCCGGCGTCCGACGCCGTGCGCACCAGCCGCTCGTACCCCGCGCGCTGCTCCTGCGCGGTACCCCAGTCGTAGGTCGTGAGCTGGTACAGGATCACGTCCGGCCGCACGTCCGCGACGGCGCCGGGAAGCTGCTCCCACGTCGCGTCGCCCAGCGGGCCGACCACGCCACCGCCGCCGTCAGCCGCGAGCGACTCCAGCGTGACCCCGGCGGCGTCGAGGGCCGCCTCGAGCGGGAGCGCCTCCCCCGCGGCGACGGAGTCGCCCAGGAGCAGCACCGTGGAGATCCCGTCGCCGGCGGACGACCCGGCGGACGCGGCGCCCACCGCCCCCGCGTCGACGACGGGCGCCGCGGGCCGGGGCAGCACGACCCAGAACAGGGCGAGCGCCACCGTCGTCGCGGCGAGCGCGACCAGGCCGCTGCGCCCGCGCGCCCAGCCCGCCCGGAAGCGCACGGGGTTCTCGACGAGCACCGTGGACAGGACCGCGAGCGCCAGCGCCACCGCGCACACGACGAGGGTGCGGGGCGGGCCGTGCAGGCCGAGCCGCTCCTCCGACAGCAGCAGGAACACCGGCCAGTGCCACAGGTAGAGGCTGTAGGACACGAGGCCGAGCGTGCGCAGCGGCCAGGCGCCGAGCGCGCGGGCGACCGCGCTGCCGGGCGCCTGCACGACGAGCGCTACGACGAGCGCGGCGAGCAGCGAGTGGGCGAACAGACCGCCCTGGAAGAGCCAGGGCGACGCCTCGCCCTCGGCGACCCACCAGAGGACGGCCAGGCCGCCGGCGAGCACGGCGAGGACGACGCCGGCCCACCGGCCGACGGCACGCCCGAGCATGTGCCGCGCCGGTGCGGTCGCCAGGAGCGCGCCGAGCAGGAGCGAGGACGCGCGGGTGTCGGTGCCGGTGTAGACGCGGGTGGTGTCGGCGGGGTCGGCGAGGGCCGGCACGAGCGCGAGAGAGACGAGGGAGACGAGCACCGCGGCGAGCGCCACCCGCCGCCCGGCCCCACGGGCGGAGCCGCGGGCACCTCGCGCGAGCAGCAGCACGACGACCGGCCACACGAGGTAGAACTGCTCCTCGACGGCGATGCTCCACAGGTGGCCGAAGACACGGCCGACGCCGAACCCCTCCCAGTAGCCCGCCGACTGCCCGAGCAGGTGCCAGTTGACGAGGTTGGCCTGCACCCACGGCCCGTCGGACAGCGCCGTCCGCCGGAGGTCGGCGTCGCCGACGGCCCAGGTGACGAGCGTGACGACGACCAGGAGCACGGCGAGCGCCGGCAGCAGGCGGCGCGCCCGGCGGGCCCAGAAGGCGGTGAGCGACACGGTGCGCGTCGCCGCGACCTCGCGCAGGAGCAGGTCGGTGATGAGGTAGCCGGACAGGGCGAGGAAGAGGTCGACGCCGAGGAACCCGCCGCCGAGGTGGCCGGCGTGGAAGAGCAGCACCCCGGCGATCGCGATGCCGCGCAGGCCGTCGAGCGCGGGCAGGTGCTCCCGTGGTCCGGCGCCGTGGGCCGTCGGCCGCGTCCGGGCGATGAGGGCCGCGTCCACGGTCAGCACCCCGGCACGGTCTCGAAGGTCCAGCCGTCGGCGGCCAGCCGCGGGAGGGCCTGGCGGAGCGCGTCGACGGTCTGGGTGCGGTCGCCGCCGCCGTCGTGCAGCAGGACGACGGCGCCGCGGGGCGCCGTGAGCAGCCGCTCGGCGATGACGTCTGCGCCGGGACGGGACCAGTCGGCGGGGTCGACGGTCCAGAGCACCTGCTCGGCGCCGCGGACGGCGAGGTCGGCGGCCACGGTGTCGTCGGTGGCACCGTAGGGCGGGCGGACGCAGGGGCTCTCGGAGCCGAGGCTGCGCAGCAGGTCCGCGGTCGGTTCGAGCTGGTGGGCGCGGCCGTCGGTGTCGAGACGGGTGAGGTTCGCGTGGTCCCAGGTGTGGTTGGCCAGCGCGTGCCCCTCGGCGACGACACGGCGGCCGAGGTCGGTGTGCCGGGCCAGGTTCTGGCCGAGCGCGAAGAAGACGGCCTTGCCGTCGTGCGCGCGCAGGAGGTCGAGGATCTCGACGGTCTCGTCCCCCGGGCCGTCGTCGAACGTCAGGTAGAGCACCTTTCGTTCGGCGGCGCCGGGGTCGGTGGGGGCGGTGCCGGTGGCCGCGCAGCCGGCCGCGACGACGGGCAGGGTCAGCAGCAGGGCGAGGACGGCGAGGAGCCGTCGGGCGGGTGTCGGTGGTCGTGTCATGGGCAGCAACGCTCGGGCGCCCAGGTCTCCGCGCCGTCGTGACCGTGTCGCAGTCGTGTCGCAGGACGACGGGGGGCGTGGTCCGGTGGCGACGGCTCCTCGATACTGGAGCCATGTCGCGCATCCTGCTGATCGAGGACGACCATGCCGTCCGGGTCGGCCTGGCGACGGCGCTCGAGCGGTACGGGCACGACGTGGTGGCCGCCGCGACCGGCGAGGACGGCCTCCGGCGGCACGCGCAGGACGCCGCGGAGCTGGTGGTGCTCGACCTCATGCTGCCCGGCATCGACGGCTTCGAGGTGTGCCGCAGGATCCGCGCGGCCGGGACCGTGCCGATCGTCATGCTCACCGCGCGCGGTGACGACGTCGACGTCGTGAGCGGGCTCGAGGCCGGCGCGGACGACTACGTGGTCAAGCCGGTCGAGCCGCGCGTGGTCGACGCGCGGATCCGGGCGGTGCTGCGCCGCGCGGCGCCCGCGACGCCGGGGCGCACGTCGACGTGGGGCGACCTGGCGGTCGACCGCGCGGCGATGACGGTGACCCGGGCGGGTGTGCCCGTCGCGATGACGCCGACCGAGCTGCGGCTGCTGCTCGAGCTGTCGGCGTCACCGGGCCAGGTGCTCAGCAGGCAGCAGCTGCTCCAGGCGGTGTGGGAGCACTCGTACCTCGGGGACTCGCGCCTCGTGGACAACGGCGTGCAACGGCTGCGCGCGAAGATCGAGCCCGACCCGTCCTCCCCCGTGTACATCCAGACGGTGCGCGGGTTCGGCTACCGGTTCGGGCCGGTGTAGGGCCCTGCACGGCATGCGGACGGACGAGGACCGGGCGGGCGCCGGGCGGCGCTGGTGGCCGTGGAGCCTGCGCGCCCGGGTGGTCCTGGCCTTCGTCGCGGTCGCCATGGTGACCGCGACGGCGGCGGCGGGCGCCGGGTTCGCCGCGGCCCGCGCGTCGCTGGTCGCCGAGACGCAGCGGGGTGCCGTCGACGCCGTCCGCGACCAGGTGACGCGGCTCGCGCCCGAGATCGCGTACCCCCCGGACCAGGGCGCCCTCGACCGGCTGCGCGCGGCGCTCGGCCCCGACGCCCTGGTGACCTACGAGGGGCTGACGTCGGCGTCCGGCGACGCGCTGGGACTGATCGGCGACGAGCTCCGGTCCGCCGTGGCGGCGGGCGACCGGTTCGCGGTGCAGCGCGTGACCGACGACGCGGGCCCGCACCTCGTGCTGGCCACGCCCGTGCTCCTGACCGGCGTCGACGGCGTCCGGCGCGACTCGGGCATCGACGTCTACGTCGTGCGTGACCTGGCGGCGACCGAGGCCCAGCTGGACCGCTGGACACGCGTGGTCGTGCTGACCATCGCGGGCGCGCTGCCCCTGGCGGTCCTGCTCGCGCTCCTCGTGTCCCGCAGCGTGCTTCGGCCCGTGCACCGGCTCGCGCACAGCGCCGACGAGCTGGCCGCGGGCAACCTCGCCGTGCGGCTCACGCCGTCGGGCCGCGACGAGCTGGCGGAGCTGGCCACCACGTTCAACCACACCGCCGCCGCGCTCGAGCGGTCCGTCGGCGAGCTGCGCAGGCGGGAGGCTGAGGCGCGGCGGTTCGTCGCCGACGTGTCGCACGAGCTGCGGACCCCGATCATGGCGCTCACGTCGATCATGGAGGTGCTGCAGGCGGACGCGCGGGACCGCTCGGCGCAGGAGCTCGAGCTGGCGACGATGGCCGTCGACCGCACCCGCAGGCTCGCGCGGCTCGCCGAGGACCTGCTCGAGCTGTCGCGCCTCGACGCCGGTGTCGCCGAGCTGCGGCTCGAGCACGTCGACGTCGCGCACGTCGTCACCGACACGGTCCGCACGCGCGGCTGGGACGACGACGTGACGGTGGTGACGGCGCGGCCCGTGCCCGCCCGCGTCGACGTGCGCCGGGTGGACGTCGCCGTCGCGAACCTCGTGGGCAACGCGCTGCGCCACGGCCGTCCGCCCGTCGTCGTCGAGGTGCGGGCCGTGCCAGAGGCGCCCGGCGACGTGCTCGTCACCGTCACCGACCACGGCCCCGGCCTGCCGCCCGGCATCGACCCCGACCAGCTCTTCGGCCGCTTCACCAAGGGCGACACGTCAAGGACGACGTCGGAGGGCAGCGGGCTCGGGCTCGCGATCACCCTGGTCAACGCGCGGCTCCACGGCGGGGACGTCACGGCGAGGGACACAGCGGGCGCGGGTGCGACCTTCGAGCTGCGGCTCCCCCGGCGGCTCGACGCCGAGGTCGGGTCCGACGTCGGCACGGAGGAGGGCGGTACCGATGCGTAGGGCCCTCGCCCCCCTGGTCCTGGCCGCCATCGTGCTGCTGGGCGGCTGCGGCGTGGGCACGGGCGGTGTCGAGGACGGCGGCGCCCCGCCCACCGGCCTCGCCGCCGGCCCCACCCTGTACCTCGTCGACGACGCCGGGCACCTGCGCGCCGACGAGCGCGGCACGGGACGCCTCGGGACGGTGCTCGGCGCGGTCCAGCTCCTCCTGGCCGACACCGACCCGGCGGCCCCCGACCTGCACAGCGAGATCCCCGAGACCACGACGCGCGCGATCGTCGAGGACACGGGCGACACGGTCGCGGTGTACCTGCCGCTGCGGCGGGCCGACCTCACGCCGGTCGCGGCCGACCAGATCCTCTGCACCGCGGCGGGCGTCGTCGCGGCGTCGGGCCGGGACCTGACGGAGGTCACGATCTCCCTGCACCCGACGCACGGCGGCCCGGTCACACGCCCCTGCCCGGTGCTCGGCTGACGCCGGCACCGGGCGGTCCGGCCGTCAGAAGGTGCCGGGCACCTGGCGGGTCGTCACGTTGAGGCGGTTGTAGAGGTTGGTCACCCCGACGTACAGCACGAGTGCGGCGAGACCCTGCTCGTCGTAGTGCTGCGCGGCGCGGTCCCAGACGGCGTCGGGCACCCCGTCGGGGCTGTCGGCGAGCCTGGTCATCGCCTCGGCGAGCTCGAGCGCGGCGCACTCGGCCTCCGACAGGTAGGGCGACTCGCGCCAGGCCGGCACGGCCGCCAGCCGGTCCTCGGACTCACCGGCCCTGCGCGCCTGCCGCAGGCCGTAGTCGATGCACCAGCCGCAGCCGTTGATCTGGCTGACCCGCAGGTGCACCAGCTCGAGGGTGCTCGCAGGCACGCCCTGGCCCTCGACCAGCTTCCCGAGGCCCCTGAGCGCCTGGAACGCACCCGGCAGGAGCAGCGCGGGGTTCTTCATGCGCGGGGTCACGGTCCGCAGGTGCGGCGGGGCGGAGGTCGGGGAGGCGAGCTCGCGGAGCTCGGTCACGTCGGTCATCGCTGTCCTCTCGTCGCGGCCGTGGTCCGGCCGGTGACGACGACGCCCTGCGCGCCGTCACCCTGTCGACGTGGTAGCGCGCCGAGGTGTGACGACCGGTCAGCGCGCCTCCGCGACGAGCGTGGCCAGCTCGAGCGCCACGCCGTCCTCGTCGTGATGGCCGACCACGGCGTCGGCGCAGGCGAGCACGTCCGCGTGCGCGTTGGCGACGGCGATGCCGCGACCCGCCCACGTGAGCATCGGCAGGTCGTTGGGCATGTCGCCGAAGGCCCACACGTCCGCCGCGTCGACGCCGAGGCGTGCGCACCAGCGGGCCAGCGCCGCCGCCTTGTCCACCCCGGGCGGCATGAGCTCGGCCAGCCCCACGGCGCCCGAGTACGCGAGCTGCGCGTGCGCACCGATCGCGGTGCGCACGGCCGCGAAGAACGCCTCCTGCGCGAGGCGGATCTCCTCGGGCGGGTCGACAAGGATCCCGGGCGGCGGCACGTACGCCGGGTCGAGCGCGAGGATCTTGGACACCGGGCCGGTCGCCCGGAGGGTCTCCTCGACCGGCACCGACCACAGGCCCGGGTCGAGGGCCGGCTCACGGCGCGGGTAGTGCGGGTCGAACGCGACGCCGTCCGGCCGCTCGACCGCGAGCGCCGCGTGCGGCAGTGCCGCGCGGATGCCGCCGACCACGGCGCGGGCGTCGTCGTCCGCGAACCCGTAGGTGTCGAGGGTCTCGCCGGTGGCGAGGTCGAGCACGCAGGCCCCGCCGATGCAGATGACGCGCCCGTGGCCACCGACCGTGTCTGCGAGGTGGGTGAGCCAGCGAGGCGGCCGGGCGGTCACGAAGACCACCTCGACGCCGGCCGCGTCGAGGTCGGCGAGCACCTGGCGGGTCCGGTCGGAGACCTGGCCGTCGCTGCGCAGCAGGGTGCCGTCCAGGTCGGTGGCGACGACGCGCGGCAGGTGGTGCGGGCTGACGTTCATGCTCACTCCCCGTCGGTTCGGGCTCACCCTACCGGGCCCGACGGAGGCGCTTCCAACGGCTTCCCACCCCGGAGCCGTCGGGCTGCCCGGCGGGGCCACGCCGGTGGCGCGGGCGGCTGCGACCGCTATGGAGGGCCGCCCCGACCCTGTCGAGGCGGCCCTCGACGACCGGCCGTGCCACCGGTCGCACGACCTGGCTCCCTGCTCAGCAGCTACCGAGCCTGCAGGACCTGCTCAGGATCCGGATAGTCGATCTGCACATCGTCGGTCGGATACACCCGCACGAGCGCCGAGATCCCCTCGGTCCGGCTCTCCAGGATCAGGGCCGGGCACTTCTCCTCACCACACTCATCCGACGTGGGGACGTACATGAGCGGGGCATCGTCCGAACGTCCGACGCGGTACGTGTCGCACGTCCCGGTCAGGCACTCGGACGATCCGTCCGGAGAATAACGAAGCGAAGGCGTCCGCAAGCGCGAGATCAACCGACCGAAGTTGTAAGGTTCGGCGAGCCTCTCGCCTGCCGCCACCTCGAACGCGACATACCTGCCCGCCGCGCTTTCCGCGCCGGCTTCCGTGTAGCCGTTCATCACCCAATATTCCGGCGGGGCCTTCACCCACGTCATCCCCCGCGTCCGCAGCATGGTGATCGTGAACCGGTCTCCCCCGGGAGCAGGCATGGCCACGTCGGCCTCGAACGAGGCTGTATCGGTATCCACCTGGACGTTCAGCTCCTGACGAGCATTCCCGACGTCGATCGTGCCCTCGACGACGAAGTCGGACTGGTCGGCGAGCATCGCGCGCGTCCGGAGAAGCCGCTCGGACGCACCTTCACCGAGGACGGAGCTCGACGCCGACGGCGTCGCCGCCGGCTCCTGATCGTGCCCTGAGGCGCACCCGCCCAGAAGTGCTGTCAGCAGGAGCACTGCCACGCACCTCCTGGTCGTCACCGTTCGGCCACCAGGTCCTCGATCGAGACGTTGCAGACCTCCTGCGCGTACGGCTCGATACCGGCATACGCCTCGTTGGAAGCGGCGACGGCGTCGCCGAGCAGCGCCACGAAGGCGTCGCCCGAGACCTGCCCGCCCGACGCCGCCAAGAAGTCGGCGGCCTCCGAGTACCTGGCGTCGACGCGAGACCACTGCGAAGCCTCTTCCTCGGATTCCGCGAGCTCTTCGAGCTTGCCCGCCCCCTCGGCAACGAGCTGGAGCCGTTCGCCGAGCTGCGAGACGCTCGCCTCCATGTCTTGCGTGCTCGCCTGCTCGTTCAGCTCGACGAGGCCACCGAGGACTCCGCACGTGTCCTTCGCGACTGCTGGACGGACGTAGTCCAGGTTTCCTGCGGTGGCCTCGCCCGTCGGCTGCGGGGAGCGCGCGGCCTCGCCGTCGCTACCGCTCGCCGAGCACGCCACCACCGACACGGAGATCGCAATGCACGCGGCGACGGCCGAAGCCCTCTTGACAATCCTCACACTAGCTCCTTGGTAGTTGATCTGGTGAACATGAAGGCTCGTGGTGCCCTTCGTCGGGTCATCGCGTCATGCATCCGCACGGCGATGCTCCGGTACGTCCGATCACGGACGAAGATGGCGTCGACCGCGATCATCGCCAGGGAGAACCAGGGGATTCCCATCAGAACCCCGATCGATCCATGAAATACGAGTACGGCCAACATCCCGAGGCGGCGTGTGGACCGTTGAAGCACGAGGAAGGGAAAAAATACCTGTATCACGATCGATCCCCATGAGGCGATCACAACCGCCGGGCCCCACGCCGTGACGAGCTCGGACAGTTCCGGCCATGTGCCGAACTGCGCGGTCTGCAGAGGGAGATAGGCCGCATATCCGTGCTGCCACGACTCGCCTCCGAGCTTGTAGAAGCCGCCGGCGACATAGATGGCAAACACCTGGAAGACCATTGCGGCGAGCGCGATGTTGTGGACCGTGTTGGTGAACCAAAGGCCGCCGCTCGCCCCATCGCCGCGCTTCCTCGACCGCGCCGCGTCGAACGACCACTTCTCGGAACAACGGGTGAACAGGAGCAGCAGGACGAAGATCCGGTACGCGTTGTCACCCTGGTCGCTGACCGCGTCGTTCAGCTCGATGAGACTCACCCAGAGAACGAGGTGGGCTGCGCCCACGACGTGTGTTCTCCATCCCAGCGTGAAGAGAACGGCGGCAGCTGCGGCCACCACGTACAGGAACGTGAGCATCGCGGGGATGTCGGCGACCGTTCGGAAGATGGAGAAGAGCCATATCCTCGGGAACGCGCTGGCTGGCTCGGCGTTCTGTCCGTTCCACGCGGCGGCTGCGCCGAACAGGTAGTGCCGTGCGTTGAAGTTGGTCAGCAGCAGACCGAGGCCGGCGATTCCGAGCAGGATGCGCGTGACGGCGAGGCCGTAGAGCGACCGCGGCCGCGAGGCGAGCCAGTCCGTGCCGTCTTCCAGCCTCTTGAGCAGCTCCACTTTGATGCGGACGAGGATCGGCAGTCGCGGCTCGCGCTTGCTGCCGCGCGTTGCTCCCGCGCCGTCGTGGGTCACCGTTCGACGATTCGACACCGATCACACCTCACAAACTTGTGCGGGTGCGGCGCAGAAGTATGACGCGAACAGCTTCTGCGACTGTCCCGGTTCCACGACGAGACCTCGCCATCCCGGATTCACGAAACTCGGTGCGGGCCTTTCAGGAGCAACGTCGTTGCGCTCCTCGAAGGACACAACCGGATGGCGCGCCACGCGGTACTGGACTCGCTGCACACCATCGCCCCACACGGCCAGAGCCACCTGCGTCGCATACGCAGTAGCCGCTCGGTCGTCCTCTTTGTACCGCGTCAAGGCCGTCTCCTGCCCAGGCGCCTCGTCCAGCGCTCGGTTCATTCGTGCCGACCAGTCGTCACCCTCGTAATAGTTCGCCTCGAAGACCGTCTTCTGTTCACTGGAGAGCTTGAGCCATGCGTTTCTGGTCTCCAGCGCCTGCGCCAGAGCGCTCATCGCCGAGCGGGGCGGGAACGGATGGTGCGTGGCTCTCGAGAGCTCGACGTCACTCGCGCGGACCCACTCCGTCACAGACTCCTGGCCGCCGACAGTCACGGACGCCCTGACGTCGAAGTAGTAGTCGGCGCTGATCGGTTCGGGGGCGAACACGCTCCACGACTGACCGAACATCGGCATCATGTAGCCACGAAGAGCGTCCCCCGGCACGACCTCACGCAACGCTGAGCTCGGTGCGACCCACAGTGCAGTCGCAAAGACGTGCCACCCCAGGAACAGTGCCATGAGGACGACGACGAACCGCTTCGTCCCCGTCAAGCCGTCGCTTCTCCGCTGTGGCTGGACGTCGTTCATGGGCCCCCCAACTCAATTGTTCTACGTCGGCGCGGACGAAGGAGGGCTCTGCTTGCCTTGGGACAAGCAGCGCCCTCCTTCGCTCTACTCGCTGTGGCGTCGCAGTGATCGACCTACCACGAGACGAGCTCGCGAGATCTACCTCAGTTGGTAGCCCTCCGCGCCCGGGTGATCAGGATCGTTGCGGCACCAGCCGCGATCAGACCGAGAGCAGCGATCGCGATGCCCCAGGCGTTCATGCCGGTCGCAGCAAGGCTGCCCTGGCCGGCGCCGTCGGTGGTGCCGTCGGTCGAACCGTCGGTCGAACCGTCGGTCGAACCGTCCGTCGAACCGTCCGTCGTG
>DATGOB010000204.1:0-25164 GCA_036010205.1 Promicromonospora sp.
CGAGGAACGACTCGAACGACTCGCCCTCGGCGAGGGTCGGCTGCCCGAGCTCGAAGATGCCCGCGTGCTCGAACGCCGCCTGGACCTCCGGGTCCTCGCGGTACTGCTTCGACTTCGCGGCCAGCATGTCGTACGTCTTCATGTTGGCCTTGGCCGACTCCCACACGCCGTCGATGTGCTCGGTGCGCGAGGGCTTGTAGTCGAAGTGGCGCGGGCCCTCGTAGCGCGGGCCGCCGTTCGGGAAGCCGTTCTCCAGCAGGTCGACCGTGAAGAACGCCGAGAGCAGGTCGCCGTGGCCGAAGACCAGGTCCTGGTCGTACTTCGGGCCGTGCTGGCCGTTGAGGTCGATGTGGAAGAGCTTGCCCACGTGCAGCGCGAGCGCGATGCCGTGCGTGTAGTTGAGGCCGGCCATCTGCTCGTGGCCGGTCTCCGGGTTGAGGCCCACGATGTCGGCGTTGTCGAGCGAGTCGATGAGCGCGATGGCGTGGCCGATCGTCGGCAGGAAGATGTCGCCGCGGGGCTCGTTGGGCTTGGGCTCCAGGGCGATCTTCAGCCCGTAGCCCTTCTCCTTGATGTACGAGGCGACGGTGTCGATGCCCTCCGCGTAGCGCGCGTGCGCCGCGTTGAGGTCCTTCGAGTTGTCGTACTCGGTGCCCTCGCGGCCGCCCCACATGACGAACGTGGAGGCGCCCATGTCGGCCGCCAGGTCGACGTTGCGGAGCACCTTGCGCAGGCCGTAGCGGCGCACCTCGCGGTTGTTGGAGGTGAACGCGCCGTCCTTGAAGACGGGGTGCGTGAAGGTGTTGGTGGTGACCATCTCGCAGACGAGGCCGGTCTCGGCCGCGGCCTTCTTCACCGAGTCGATGTGCTTCTGGCGCTCGGCGTCGTCGGAGCCGAAGGGGAAGACGTCGTTGTCGTGGAACGTGAAGCCCCAGGCGCCGAGGTCGGCGAGCTTCCGGATGGAGTCCGCCGGGTCGAGGTCCGGGCGGGTCGCGGTACCGAAGGGGTCGTTGGCGGGCCAGCCGACGGTCCACAGGCCGAAGGAGTACTTGATGTCGCTCACGGGGTCTCCTCGTCGAGGGGCGGCCCCGGCATGCGGCGCCGCATTAGTTGTACGACTGAACTATTACCCGGGACTCGGCTACAGTCAAGGCGTGACCACCGCAGGCACCGCCCCCGAGACCGCCACGCGCAGCGGTTCTGCCGCCGCCCGGCAGCACAGCCTGCGCGAACACAACCTGGAGCTCGTCGCGCGGGCGGTGTTCGAGGGGGCGGAGCCGTTGTCGCGCGCCGGCGTGGCGGCCTCGACCGGCCTGGCCCGCGCCACCGTCTCGACACTGGTGGACCAGCTCGTGGCGGCGGGTCTCGTCCGGGAGCTGCCCGCCGTGACGGGCGGTCGCGCGGGCCGCCCCGCCGTCCCGCTGGTCCCCGCCCGGCGCACCGTCGTGGGGCTCGGGCTCGAGGTGAACGTCGACTACCTCGGCGTGCGCGCGCTCGACCTCACGGGAGAGGTGGTGGCCGAGCGGGTGCTGCCCGGCTCGTTCCACGACAGCGACCCCGCCGCCGTGCTCGGCCGGCTCGGTGACCTGGCTCGCGAGGTGTCCGACGAGGTCACGGCCGCAGGCATGACGGTGGCAGGCGGCCGGCTCGCGCTGCCCGGCCTCGTCGACCCCCGCGCCGGGCTGCTCCAGGTGGCCCCCAACCTCGGCTGGTCCTCGCTCGAACCCGTCCCGCTGCTCGGCCTCGACCTCGACGTCCAGGTCGCCAACGAGGCCAAGCTGGCCGCGCTCGCCGAGCTCGCGGGCGGCTCCGACGTCGCGGCCCCCGACTCGTTCGTGTTCGTCTCCGGCGACGTCGGCATCGGCGCGGCGATCGTCGTCGACCGCAGGCTGTTCCTGGGGGAGCGGGGCTGGAACGGCGAGATCGGGCACGTCGTCGTCGACCCGGCGGGCCCGCGCTGCTCGTGCGGCGCCTTCGGGTGCCTCGAGCAGTACGCGGGCAAGGAGGCGATGATGCGGGCAGCGGGCCTGCCGCCCGACGCGCCGCTCGCCGACCTCGTCGCGCGCCTGCTCGCCGCCGAGGCGGACCTGACCGCCGGGCGGGCGCTGGGCTCCGCGCTCGCCGACTTCGTCAACCTCATCGACATCGGCACCATCGTGCTCGGCGGCGCGTACACCGACCTGCTGCCGTGGCTGCGGGCCGACGTCGAGGCGGCGCTCGGCGAGCGCGTGCTCGCGGCGCCGTTCGTGGAGCTGCAGGTGCGCGCCGCGCAGGCCGGACCGCACGCGGCGCTCACGGGCGGGGCCCGCGAGGTGCTGGCCCAGGTGCTGGCCGACCCGTCCGCCTGGGTCTGAGGGGCCAATCGCCGTTCCCGTCGCAAGCAACGGCGCTCCGGGGGAAGATGCAGAGCACTAAACCGTGACGCAGGTCGGTCCGGGGCGGCGCGCCCGCCCACAGGCCGGGCGCAAGGGGGACGCCGGGCCGGTACGGACCGACCTCTTCCCCGCGAGGAGGCGTGCACCGTGCTGGACACACTTGCCCGGCGGCTGGGGCTGAAGACCGACCCGGGGATCTTCTTCACGGCGGCAGGTCTCATGGTCGCCTTCCTGATCCTGCTGCTGATCTTTCCCGAGGGCATCGGCGACCTGTTCACCGCGGGCCGCACGTGGGTGGTGACCCGGCTGGGGTGGTTCTTCATCCTCGGCGTCTCGGTGTGGGTGCTGTTCCTCGTCTACCTCGCGCTGAGCAAGTTCGGGAACGTGCGCCTCGGCGGCGACCACGAGCGGCCGCGGTACTCGAACGTCTCGTGGTTCACCATGCTCTTCGCCGGCGGCATCGGCACCATCCTCATGTACTGGGGCGTGGCGGAGCCGATCAACCACTTCGCGTCCGCGCCGCGCGGCGCGGTGCCGTTCTCGGCGGAGGCGGCGAACGACGCGATGAGCATCGCGATCTACCACCTCGGCCTGCACACCTGGGCGATCTTCACCCTGCCCGGCCTCGCGTTCGGGTACTTCATCTACCGGCACAAGCTCCCGCTCCGGGTGAGCTCGGTGTTCTACCCGTTCCTCAAGGAGCGCATCCACGGGCCGATCGGCAAGGCGATCGACGTGTTCGCGATCCTCGGCACGCTGTTCGGCGTCGCGGTCTCGATCGGCCTCGGCACGCAGCAGATCAACACGGGGCTGTCCGCGCTCACCTCGATCCCCAACGCGGTGGTGCCCAAGGTGGTCATCATCTGCATCCTGACGGCCATCGCGACGACGTCGATCGTGCTGGGCCTGGACAAGGGCGTGAAGACCCTGTCCAACATCAACATCGGCATGGCGGTCGCGCTGATGGTGTTCGTGCTGCTCGCGGGGTCCACCATCTTCCTGCTGCGCGAGACCATCGAGACCATCGGGCTCTACGCGCAGAACCTCGTGCCGCTCGCCTTCTGGAACGACGCCCTCGCGCCCTACACGAGCGAGGAGGGCTGGGGCTGGCAGGCCGGCTGGACGGTCTTCTACTGGGCGTGGACCGTCACGTGGGCGCCGTTCATGGGCATCTTCCTCGCGCGCATCTCGCGCGGGCGCACGATCCGCGAGTTCGTCGGCGGCGTGCTCGTCGCACCGTCGCTGTTCACGCTCGTGTGGTTCGCGATCTTCGGCTGGTCGGCGATGGAGCTCGACGGCATCGGCTCGTCCCCGGACGACCCTCACCCCATCACCGCAGCGGTGCTGGAGGACCCGGCCACGGCGATGTTCACCTTCTTCGACCAGCTGCTCGGCGCGGGCGGCCTGTCCACGCTGATCTCGGGCCTGGTCGTCGTCATCGTCGCGATCTTCTTCGCGACGTCGTCCGACTCCGCCTCGCTGGTCGTCGACATGCTGTGCACCGGGACGGAGGACCCGGGTCCGGTGCGTCAGCGCGTGTTCTGGGGCGTCTCGGAGGGTGCCGTCGCGGTCGCGCTCATCGTGCTGGCGGGTGAGGCGGGGCTCGTGGCGCTGCAGCAGGTCATCACCGTGGTGGGCCTGCCCATCTTCCTCATGATGTTCCTGGCGATGTTCGCGCTGTGGCGCGGGCTGCGCTCCGAGAGCTTCGTCACGGTCCGGCTGCCCGTCTCCGGCGCCAAGGCGGAGACGGCGCAGCCCGAGGTGAACGGGACGAGGACCCGGCTCAGCCGATCGGCGGCTCGTCTGGCGCGTCGATCGGGCCGAGGGTGATCTCCGGGGCGTCGGCAGGCTCCTCGAGCGTCTCGACCGCGTCGTCCTCGCGGCCCAGCAGCCGCGCGACGGTGCCGTCGAGCATCTCGGTGAGGACCCGGACGAGGCCCTCCTCGTCACGCGCCTCGAGACGCTCGACGATCGCGGCGTGCGACTCCGCGGAGTCGGCGCGCACCACGTACTCGTCGCTCACCGTGAACGTGGCGATCCGCACCTCGACGATGAGCGTGGTCATCCACCGGGTCAGCCACGGGTTGCCCGCCGCCGCAACGAGCGTCCAGTGCAGGTTGAGGTCGGCCCCGCCGATCTGCCGGGCGTCCTCCGTGGCCGCGGCGGCGACGAGCTCCTCGTGGGCGCGGCGCACGCCCGCGACGGCGGCGTCGTCGCCCGACCGGACGAGCAGGCGCGCGGCCGTGGTCTCCACCGACCTGCGCGCGGCGTAGAGCGCGGGCAGGCGGTCGGGGCCGATCGTGGCCACCCGCATGCCGCGTCCCGGCGTCGCCACCAGCAGGCCCTCCTGGACCAGGCGCTGCGCCGCCTCGCGGAGCGGGCCGCGGCTCACCCCGAGCTGGGTCGCCACCTCGACCTCCCGGATCGGCGAGCCGACGGGGAGCACGCCCGCGTAGACGGCGTTGCGCAGCTCGTTCTGGATCAGGTCGACCGTCGAGGGGCGCGCCACACGCGAGAACGACGGGGCGGCCGCGAGGGCCGCCCGCGACGGGTGGGACATCGGTGCTCCTTCCATGAGCGCACGTCGATGACGACATCATCCCCGGTGTGCGGGGGGCTCTGCGGCATCGGTCGAGGTCGGTGGCGCTCTCGCCGGGTGAACTTGCAGATTGTAGACAATCCTAATGTCGAATTCCAGATTGTCGGATCGTCCGTCGGCGCGCTACCGTGCCACTCGTCCGTGAACTCCAGCCCACCCAGGCTTTGCCGACGGCGCCGGGTGGCGTGAAGGGAATCATGTCTACATCAAGCGTCCGCCCGCTCCGCCGGGCCGTTCTCGCCGCAGGCTCCGCGCTCACCCTGACGGCGCTCGCCGCGTGCTCGTCGACGGCCCCCGAGGACGCCGGCGACTCACTCCAGCAGCTGCAGGACGACGGCTCCATCACCGTCGCCTTCAACGGCGAGGAGCCGTACTCCTACGAGGAGGGTGGCGAGCTGACCGGCGCCACGATCAAGCTCAACGAGGCGATCTTCAGCGAGCTCGGCATCGACACCGTCGAGGGTGTCCAGACCGAGTGGAACTCGCTCATCCCCGGCCTCACCGCCGGCCGGTACGACGCCGTGAGCGCCGGGATGTCGATCCTCCCGGAGCGGTGCGAGGAGGCCATCTTCTCGGAGCCCGAGATCATGTACACCACGGCGTTCCTCACCCCGGCGGGCAACCCCGACGACCTGACGGACATGCAGTCCGCCAAGGACGCCGGCGTCACGCTCGCGGTGCTGAGCGGCGCGATCGAGGAGGGCTACAGCGAGTCCCTCGGGATCGACACCGTCAAGGTCGGCTCCCCGCAGGACGCCCTTGACGCCGTGACCTCCGGCCGTGCCGACGCCTCGGCCCTCACGGCCATCTCGCTCAACGCTCTCGTGGCCCGCTCGAACGCCGACGTCGAGGTCACCGACTCCTTCGTCGCCGAGATCGACGGCGTGCCCCAGATCGGTGCGGGCGCGACCGTGTTCCCGAAGGGCGAGGAGGAGCTCCGCGACGCGTACAACGAGAAGCTCGCGGAGATCGTCGCCGACGAGGACCGCTGGCTCGAGATCATGGGGCCGTTCGGCTTCACCGCCGCGGAGCGGCCCGTCGAGGGCCTGACCGCCGAGCGGCTCTGCGAGGGCGACCTCGAGGCGCTGGCCACGGAGCTCGCGCCGGAGCTCGGCCTGGACGGCTGATCGCGGCGCGTGTCCGACAATCTCCAGATCCTCGTCGACCTGCTGCCGCGGCTCGGTGAGGGAGTCCTCGTCACGCTCGAGCTCACCGTCGGCGGTGCGGTGCTCGCGCTCCTCGTCGCGTTCGTGCTCGGCCTCGCCGGCCGGGCACGGACGCGCTGGGCGCGGGTGCCGTCCCGCGTGGTGGTGGAGTTCTTCCGCGGCACGTCGCTCGTCGTGCAGATCTTCTGGCTGTACTACGTGCTCCCGCTGCCGCCCTTCTACGTCGAGCTCGACCCGCTGGCCTGCGGCATCATCGCGCTCGGGCTCAACTACGGCGCGTACGCCGCCGAGGTCGTCCGCGGCTCGATCAACGCGGTGCCGACCGGTCAGTGGGAGGCCGCGACGGCCCTCGACATGGGGCCGGTGCACCGGCTGCGCCGCGTGATCCTGCCCCAGGCCTGGCCGCTCATGATGCCGCTGTTCACCAACCTGCTGATCCAGCTCGTCAAGGGGTCGGCGCTCGCGACGTACGTCTCGCTGCACGACCTCAACTTCTTCATCGGCGAGCTGCGCAAGGGCACGACCGAGACGGTGTTCGCCTACACGGTGGGCCTGCTGGTCTACTTCGCCATCGCGTACGCCCTCACGCTCGTCATGAACGCTCTCGAGGCCCGGGCGAAGAACAAGGTCGGGCAGGGCCCGTCCCTGCGCGAGGTCCTGCGCCTGACCCCGCCCCGCGTCGACACGGCGGAGGTGCGGCCATGAACGACTTCTGGAACTGGGACCACGCCGCCGCCGTGTTCCCCTCCCTGATCAAGGGCCTGGGCGTCACCGTGCTGGCCACCGTGATCGGCATGGTCATCGCCGCGATCCTCGGCCTGCTCGTGGCCGTCGTGCGCCGGTCCGGCGTCCGGGCCGTGACCTGGCCGGTCGGCTTCCTCGTCGAGTTCATCCGCTCGACGCCGCTCCTCGTCCAGCTCGTGTTCGCGAACCTGCTGTTCACGCAGTTCCCGTCGCTCGCCGTCGGCTGCGCGGTGCTGGGCATCCACTACGCGACCTACATGTCGGAGGTCTACCGCGCGGGGATCGACGCCGTGCCGAAGGGGCAGTGGGAGGCGGCCGTCGCGCTCGACCTGCCGCGCGGACGCACGTGGCGCGACGTGATCCTGCCGCAGGCCATCCGCAACACGCTGCCGGGCCTGGGGAACTACGCGATCTCGATGTTCAAGGAGACGCCGTTCCTCGCCTTCATCTACGTGGTCGAGATGTACGCCGCCGCGCAGGCCTACGGCGGAGGCAACTTCCGCTACATGGAGGCGATCACCCTCGCCGGCCTGCTGTTCCTCCTGGTGAGCTACCCGACCTCGCTCCTCGTCCGCCGAATGGAGAACCGCCTTGCCTGACACCGCCACGAAACCCGCCATCCAGTTCCAGGGCGTCGGCAAGCGCTTCGGCGACAACGTCGTCCTCGACGGGCTCGACTTCTCGGTCGCCGCGGGCGACCGCGTGACCCTGATCGGTCCGTCGGGCTCCGGCAAGACGACGATCCTGCGCCTGCTCATGACGCTGGAGGAGGCGAACGACGGCCTCATCCTCGTCGACGGCGTGCCGTACACGCACGAGATGCGCGGCGGCAAGCGCGTCGCGATCCCCGAGAAGCGGCGCAGCCTCGTGCGTCGCCGGGTCGGGATGGTGTTCCAGCAGTTCAACCTGTTCCCGAACATGTCGGTGCTGGAGAACATCATCGAGGCGCCGATCCACGTGCTCGGCGTGCCGAAGGCCGAGGCGATCGCCAAGGCCGAGGACCTGCTCGAGAAGGTCGGCCTGGCCGACAAGCGGGACGCGCGCTGCACCCAGCTCTCCGGCGGGCAGCAGCAGCGTGTCGCCATCGCGCGGGCCCTGGCCATGGAGCCGGAGATCCTGCTGCTCGACGAGGTCACCTCGGCGCTCGACCCCGAGCTCGTCGCCGACGTGCTGGGTGTGCTCCGGAACATCGCGGAGACCACCGACATCACGATGCTCATCGTCACGCACGAGATGCAGTTCGCCCGCGAGGTCTCCAACCGGGTGCTGATGTTCGACGGCGGCAAGATCATCGAGGAGGCCCACCCGGAGGAGATCTTCACCTCCCCGAAGCACGAGCGGACCCAGGAGTTCCTGCGCGCCGTCCTCTGACGGCGGGACGCTCGCGGGAACGACGTGCTCGAGAACGACCTGAGGGACCGGATCCACGCGGATCCGGTCCCTCAGGTCGTTCTCGGACGTGACCGGTGCGCCTGGGCAGATTCGAACTGCCGACACCCGCTTTAGGAGAGCGGTGCTCTATCCACTGAGCTACAGGCGCTCGGTCCGGGACGGCGTCCCGGACCGGCGCACACAGCCTAGCGGCAGGGTGCCCCGCTGCGCGAAGCGCCGGACCACGCCAAGGTGACGATTGCGCAACATAGGTGACAAACCTTGACCAACCTCCGAATCGGCTAGAACGATGGCTCACCAACCCGGCGCGGCGCTGCGCCGGGGTCCGCACGACGGCCGTGCGGGCGCCGGACGAGAGGATCAACGATGTTCCTTCGACAGACCAGGTCCCGGGGCGTGGTCGCCCTGGCAGCCGTCTCCGTGGCGGGCGTGCTGCTCGCCGGCTGCTCCGGTGGCGGTGGGAGCGCGCCCACGACATCCAACCCGTACGCCTCCGCCGAGGGCATGGACGCGGCACAGGAGCTCGTGGGGGAGTACCCCCGCGAGGAGACGGTGTTCACCAGCGGCACCCAGTGGGGTCCGCCGTCGTCCTGGAACCCGATCCCCGGCGCCGGTGGCGCGACGGGCCTGGGCGGCCTGGTCTACGAGCCGCTGTTCCAGTTCGACCCGATCTCGCTCGAGCTGACGCCGTGGCTCGCCGAGGGCGGCGAGTGGACCGGCGACGACACCTACGAGCTCACGCTCCGCGAGGGGCTCACCTGGCAGGACGGGGAGACGCTCGACGCCGACGACGTCGTCTTCACCGCGGAGCTCGGCCAGGTCGACGCCGTGCCGTGGAGCAACCTGTGGACCTGGCTCGACTCGGTCGAGGCGACGGACGACACGACGGTGACGTTCACCTTCTCCGACCCGCGCTACCAGGAGTGGGACAACTGGCTCTACACCACCATGATCGTGCCGGAGCACGTCATGGGTGACTGGTCGGACGACGAGCTGCTGTCCAACCCGAACGAGGACCCGGTCGGCTCCGGTGCCTTCAAGTTCTCCGCCGTCGGCCAGGACCGCATGGTCTGGGAGCGCAACGACGACTGGTGGGCCAGGAGCGAGCTCGGCCTCGAGATGCCGATGAAGTACATCGTCGACGTCGTCAACACCTCCAACGAGGTGGCGCTCGGCCTCATGCTGTCCGGCGGCCTGGACCTGAGCAACAACTTCCTGCCCGGCGTGAACCAGCTCGTCGACACCGGCCAGGTCACCACCTACTACGACGGCGAGCCGTACATGCTGGCGGCGGCGTCGGCCAACCTCGTCCCGAACCACACGCGGGCCCCGATGGACGACGTCGAGTTCCGTCAGGCGCTGGCCCGGTCCATCGACGTCGAGAAGATCGTGACGAACGCGTACGGCGGCCTCGTGCAGAAGGCACACCCGTCCGGCCTGGTGCCCGCGTTCGAGGAGTACTACGACGAGGGCGTCGCGGCCGAGCACGGCTGGACCTTCGACGCCGACGAGGCGGCCTCGATCCTGGCGGACGCCGGCTACGAGGACACGGACGGCGACGGGTTCGTCGAGACGCCCGACGGCGAGGCCATCGACCTCAAGCTCATCGTCCCGGCCGGCTGGACCGACTGGATGGAGGCCGCGCGCGTCATCGCGGAGGACGCCTCGGCCGCAGGCATCAAGGTCACCGCCGACTTCCCCGACGCCGGTGCGCTGGACGACGCCCGCGCCACGGGCGACTTCGACCTGCTCATCAACGGCAACGCCGGCGTGAGCAACACCCCGTGGACGTACTACAACTACGCGTTCTACCAGCCGATCCAGGAGCAGATGCTCGCGGGCAACTTCGGTCGCTACGAGGACAAGGAGGCGTGGGAGCTGGTGCAGACGCTGTCGCGCACCGAGAACGGCACGCCCGAGTTCACCGAGGCGCTGTCGGCGGTCCAGGAGAAGTTCATGACCGACCTGCCGATGATCCCGCTCTGGTACAACGGCGCCTGGGCCCAGTACAACGAGTCGCAGTGGACCAACTGGCCGAAGGAGGGGCGCCAGGACGCCTACTTCCCGGTGCTGTGGAACGGGTACGTCCAGATGGGCGGCCTGAACACGCTGCTCGCCCTCGAGCCCGCCTCCTGACGCATGCGCGGCTACCTCGCCCGCAAGACCCTGGTGTACGGGCTCACGTTCGTCGTCGCGGTCACGCTGAACTGGCTGATCCCCCGGCTCATGCCGGGGGATCCGGTCCAGCGCATGGTCGCCCGGGCGGCCGTCCAGCACCCGGAGACCATCGCCTCCATGGCCGCGTACTACGAGCGGACCTTCGGCCTCGACCTGCCGGTCTGGCAGCAGTACCTCAACTACTGGGCCGCGCTGTTCCGCGGTGACCTGGGCACGAGCGTGTGGCTGTTCCCCACGCCCGTGAGCCAGGTGGTCCTCGAGGCCGTGCCGTACACGCTCGGCATCATGATCCCCGCGATCGTGCTGAGCTTCGTGGTCGGCAACACCGTCGGCGCGATGGCGGCGCGCAGCCGCTGGCTCGACAACGTGGCCCTGCCCGTGGGGTACCTGATCACAGCCATGCCGTACATGTGGCTCGCGATCCTGCTCGCGTGGGGACTCGGCGTCGCGCTGGGCTGGTTCCCCGTCGCGGGCGGGTACGACTTCGGGCTGGTGCCGCAGTGGTCGTGGACGTTCGTCGCCGACCTGCTGCACCACTGGGTGCTGCCGTTCCTGTCGCTGTTCCTGGTCGCGCTGGGCGGCTGGGCGATCGGCATGCGCAACCTGATCATCTACGAGCTGGAGTCGGACTACGCGAACTACCTGTCCGCGCTCGGCGCGCCGCGCCGGCTGGTGCGCCGGTACGCGTTCCGCAACGCGATGCTGCCGCAGATCACGGGCCTGGCCCTCCAGCTGGGCACCGTGCTCGGCGGCGCCCTGGTCACCGAGATCGTGTTCGGGTACCCGGGGCTGGGCAAGCTCGTGCTGTCCGCCATCCAGAACCAGGACTTCTTCCTGCTGCAGGGCACCCTGCTGTTCGTGGTGATCGGCGTGCTGGTCGCCAACTTCGTGATCGACATCGTCTACGTGCTGGTGGACCCCCGCACGCGGACCGGCCTGACGGGGGCGACGGCATGACGGCGACACAACCGACCACCGGCCCGGGCACCGAGACGGCCGACCAGGCGTCGGTCGCGGGGGCGACGCCGGGCGGGCGCGCGGGCGGCGACCTGCGCGAGACCCTGTACTTCGCGCTGCGCAACCCGAAGGTGCTGGTGGGCGGGGTCGTGGTGCTCGGCTTCCTGGTGCTGGGCCTCGTCGGGCCCGGCTTCCTCAGGTACGCGCCGATGGACTACGCGGGACCGCCCATGGCACCGCCGTCGGCCGACTTCCCGCTCGGCACCACGACGTTCGGCCAGGACGTGTTCGCGCAGTTCGTCGCCGGGCTGCGGTCCACGTTCCTCGTGGGCGCGCTGGGCGCAGCGGTGGCGGGCGTCATCGGCATGACGATCGGGTTCGTCGCGGGCTACCGCGGCGGCCTGATCGACGAGCTGCTCAACATGCTGACGAACGTCGTTCTCGTCATCCCGGGGTTCGTCGTCCTCGTCATCATCAACGCCTACCTGGGCGTGCGCAGCGTGCCGATGCAGGCGCTGTACATCGGCGTGTTCAGCTGGCCCTGGGTCGCGCGCGCCGTGCGCTCGCAGACCCTGTCGCTGCGCTCGCGGGACTTCATCGACCTGGCGCGGCTGTCCGGGGTCGGCGTCGGCACGATCCTGCGGCGCGAGGTCGCGCCGAACATGTACTCGTACCTCTTCATGACGTTCGTGCTGCTGTTCGGCGGCTCGATCCTCACGGCGGCGTCGCTCGACTTCATCGGGCTCGGGCCGACGAACGCCATGTCGCTCGGCCTCATGATGAACCAGGCCGTGCAGTGGAGCGCGCTCCACCTCGGCCTGTGGTGGTGGTTCGTGCCGCCGGGGCTCGGCATCACGCTCGTCGTGGGCTCGCTGTACATCATGAACGTCGGGTTGGACGAGGTCTTCAACCCCAAGCTGCGGGAGACGTGATGGCACTTTCCGTGACCGACCTCCGGGTGTGGTACCGCACCCTCAAGGGAGACGTGAAAGCCCTCGACGGCGTCACGTTCGACGTGGCCGACGGCGAGATCATGGGCATCGCCGGCGAGTCCGGCTGCGGCAAGACGACGCTCGGCAAGGCGCTCATCCGCCTCGACACCCGCATGCGCCACGCGGGCGGCACCGTCGCCCTCGACGGCGACAAGCTCCCGATCGCCGACGACGCCGCCATGCGGCGGTACCGGTACCGCGAGGTGTCGCTCATCCCGCAGTACGCCATGTCCGCCATGAACCCGACGCGGAAGATCGGCAAGATGATCCGCGACCTGCTCGCGGCGCACGGCGTGCGGTACGCGGAGGTGCTGCCGGAGCTCGAACGGCGGCTCGGGCTGGTGGGGCTCGACGCCGAGGTGCTGAAGCGGTACCCGATCGAGCTGTCCGGCGGCATGAAGCAGCGCGTCGTGCTCGTGCTGTCCACGCTGCTCGACCCGTCGCTGCTCATCGGCGACGAGGTGACCTCGGCGCTCGACGTCTCCTCGCAGAAGGCCGTCGCCCGGGCGCTCGTCGAGTTCCGCGACCGCGGCTTCGTCCGGTCGATGATCGTGATCACCCACGACATCTCCGTCCTCTTCCAGGTCGCCGACACGATCCTCGTCATGTACGCGGGCCACCTCGCCGAGAAGGCACCGGCCCGGACGATCATCGACGCGCCCCTGCACCCGTACACGAAGATGCTCATCGGGGCGCTGCCGCAGGTGGGCGACCGGTACGACGAACAACAGCTCAGCGGCATCGAGGGGCGGCCGCCGTCGCTCCTGAACCCGCCGACGGGCTGCCGGTTCCGGGACCGCTGCCCCCTGGCGCACGACCGGTGCGCCGAGGCGCCGCCGTTCCGTGAGGTCGCCGAGGGCCACCAGGTCGCCTGCTGGGCGGTGAGCTGATGCTGACGCTCGACCGCCTCGACAAGGTCTACAAGACCGGCACCTTCGGCACCGCCGACCTGCACGCCGTGCGCCAGGTCAGTCTCGACGTGCAGCGCGGCGAGGTCGTGTCCCTGATCGGGGAGTCCGGCAGCGGCAAGTCGACCATCGGCAAGATGGTGCTCCACCTGCTCGACTCGTCGGGCGGCACCATGACGTTCGACGGGCGCGACGTCACGTCCCTCACCTTCCGCGAGCGGCGGGAGTACTACCGTCGGGTCCAGGGCGTGTTCCAGGACCCGTTCAGCTCGTTCAACCCCATCTTCAAGGTGGACAGGACGTTCGAGACGCTCCGGCGGTCCTACTTCCCGCGCGTCCCGCCGGCCGACTGGCGGGAGCGGCTCGAGGAGGCGCTGGGCTCGGTCAGCCTCCAGCCCGAGGACATCCTCGGCAAGTTCCCGCACCAGCTCTCCGGCGGCCAGCTCCAGCGCCTGCTCGTCGCGCGGGCCCTGCTGCTCGACATCGACCTGCTCGTGGCCGACGAGATCATCTCCATGCTCGACGCCTCGACCCGCATCGACGTGCTCAACCTCCTGGTGGAGCTCAAGTCGCGCGGCCTGGGCATCCTGTTCGTGACGCACGACCTCTCGCTCGGCAACTACGTCTCCGACCGGGTCGTCATCCTCTACAAGGGCCGCGTCGTCGAGCGGGGCGTCACCGGCGCCGTCTTCGACGACCCGCTGCACCCCTACACGCGCGACCTCCTGGCCTCCGTGCCGCACCTCGACCGCACGTGGGAGGACGTCGAGGCCGAGGAGACCGAGCGGTCGGCGAGCCTGGCCGGGCGCTGCCTGTACCACGAGGCGCTCGCGGCGCAGGGGCGTGCGCTCGGGGAGGAGGCGGGGGGCGTGCCCGACGGCGTCGGCCTCGTGGAGCACTCGCCCGGGCACTTCGTGGGCTGCTTCCGCCTGGCCGCGGACGACGACTGCCCGGCGGGCTGACGGCGGTCCGCTACTCCTGGATCAGGACGGGGACGCCGGGGTCCAGGTCGGTGAGCAGGGCGAGGTCCTCCGGCGTGAGCCGGAGGCAGCCGTTGCTCACCGCCTGGCCCTGGCCCTCGCCCGCGTGCAGGGCCGTCGCCGCGTAGGCGGTGCCGTAGAACCCGTCGAGCGCCTCGCTCTGCATCGACAGGAACACGCTGAGCCCGGTGTTGACGGCCTCGGTGACCGTGAAGACCTGGGTGAGACCGAGCGGCGTCGGCGTCTCGGGGGCGCCGACGGCGACGGGGAGGTGCGCGCGCGTGCCGTCGGCCCGGTGCAGGGTCACCGTCCGGTCGGACACGTCGACCAGGACCGCCCGGCGCTCGGTGCGCAGCACCACGTCCTCGGCGCGCAGCCACGCCGACGCGCCGTTCACGCGCTCCGGGTCCTGCGACGGCAGCGCCCCGCGGCCGTAGGGGACGAGCACCCGCACCCAGTCCTCGCGGCGCTCGACCACGAGCCAGCGCGCCTGCGCGTCGTAGTACTCGTTCTCGAGTGCCAGGACCGGCGGCTCGGTGACGTCGGGCCGCGCCCAGGCCGGCGTGCGCTCGGACCTCGGCTGCGCCACGGCGTCCGGCAGGTCACCCAGCCGCACGGCGTCCACCTGCGGCAGCTCACCGGGCAGCAGCCCGTCGATGCTCGGCGTGGGCAGGTCGGCCACCGCGAAGGCCGCGGGGCTCGGCTCCGACTCCGTCGGGGAGGGCGACGGCGTGGGCGTCGGGGTCGGCGACGGGACGCCCGTGGCCGGTGCGGCGGCGACGCCGTCCGCGCCGGGCCGGAACACGAGCCATGCCGTCGCCGCGAGGGCGACCAGCAGCACGACGGCCGCGACCCAGGCCCAGAGGCGGGACGTGCGGACCGGGGCGTGCCGGGGCGTCTCAGCCATCCTCCGACGATACCGGGAGGCAACCTGCGTCCGATATCTTCCGTAAGCCCGACCTGTACTCTTCACCCCGTCACCGACCGAGGAGAGATCCGTGGCCACCGCCGACCGGACGTTCCCGACCACGACCGTCCCGACGCGCCGTTCCCGCAACCTCGTGCTCACGGGCGCCGTCTCCGTCGCCCTCATCTCCACGGGGTCCGCCTACCTCGCGATGGTCCAGTTCGGCGTCGACGTGCTCGCCATGAGCCAGAGCACCGCCTACGCCACCGCAGGCGTCTTCGAGCTCTCGCTCGTCACGGTCGCCCTCCTCGCGCGCGAGGCCGCCCGCGACAACCGGCCCGGCGGCACCCTCCTCGCCCTGACCTGGCTGCTCTCCTCCGCCTCCGGCGTGTTCGCCGCCTGGCACGAGGCCTACGTCGCGCACCCGCTCGGCGCCGTGCTGTTCCGGTTCGTCGTGCCCCTGCTCGCCGCCCTCATGTGGCACCTCGCCCTCATCGGCGACCGCCACCTCGCGACCGGCACCTCGTGGTCCGCGCTGCGCCAGTCCGCGCGCATGCACGCCCTGTTCCTCACCACGGAGGACCTCTTCCGTGCCCAGAGCCTCCACGACGGCTCACGCGCCGCGCGCCGCCGGCTCGCGAAGGCCGAGGCCCGACGCCGCCGGGCACGCTCCGTCGCCCTGCGCACCGTGCCGCCCACCGAGATGCGCGCCCAGGTCGCCGCCTGGTGCGAGGCGCTCGCGGCCGTCGGGGACGGGACCGCCGACGTCGCACGCCTGCACCTGGCCGACCGGCAGCGGCTGACCGGGATCCTCACGGGGGAGGCTGCCGACGTCGCCGTCGGGGCGCCCGAGCACGAGTGGCGCGCCGTCGAGGCCGTCGCCGGTGAGGTCGGCGTACGGCTCGAGCGCGGGCCCGGCCGGGTCCGCGCCGTGGCGGACAGTGGTGCGGTCCCGAGCGGACCCGGCGGCGGGCGGGCGGCTGACGGCGAACGGGTGACTGACGGTGAACGGTTCGGCGAGGGCGGACCGTCCGGCGAGGGCCGGCCGTCCGGTGACAGGGGACCGGCTGACGCCGACGGCCGGCCGGTGCCCGACGGGCAGACGACGTCGGACAGGGCGGCGACGTCCGACGGGGCGGCCGTGTTCGACGGGCAGGCCGAGCAGCCGCGGGGCAGCGGCCGACGCAGCGCGGCGCTCGACGCACCGCGCGAGCGAGTGACCGGACGGGCGCCGCGGTCCGCCGGGAACGGCCGGCCCGCCGACCCGGTCGAGGCGGCCGACCGCGCCACCGCCAACGTCCGCGAGTCGATCCCGCCTCGCCGCGCCCCGCGCCGCGACACCCAGCTCGGTACCCGGGCGGCGGAGCGCATGATCGACCTGCGTGCGAAGGGCCGCACCTACCGGCAGATCGCGGAGGAGGTCGGCGTCAGCGAGTCGACGGTCCGCAAGCGCATGCGGGAGTTCACCGAGACGGGCTCGATCCCGATCGTCGCGCGCCGCTGAGGGGCGCCCGGCTCCAGGTGTTCGGTCCCGTGTCACGAGATCGGTCCGTCGACCGACCGATCTCGTGACAGGGGACCGAGGCCGGGCGCGGCGTCGGGCAGGATGCCGAGGTCAGGAGTCGCGGACCGCGCCCGCGTGGGCGATGTTCGTGAGCGACCGCCAGACGAGCGCCAGCGTGACGCCTGCGCCCGCGCACGCGAACCACCAGGGCGCCACGAGCCCCCAGTGCTCCGCGATCACCCCGCCGAGCAGCTGCCCGAGCGCGATGCCGCCGAACACGCAGATCATGTAGATCGAGCCGACCCGCCCCTGG
Source organism: Promicromonospora sp. (assembly GCA_036010205.1). Lineage (GTDB taxonomy): Bacteria > Actinomycetota > Actinomycetes > Actinomycetales > Cellulomonadaceae > Promicromonospora. Next base: position 17,016 of record DATGOB010000204.1, read on the forward strand.
AACTCGCGGGGCACCGCGCGCTGGCGCACGGTCGTCGAGAGCGTGCCCCACACGAACGCATACACCCCGAAGACGCCCATGATCAGCAGCGCGACCCACGCCGTCGACGCCAGGGCGAAGGCCGCGTGGTAGAGCACCTCGAGCGTGAGGCAGACGCGCATGAGGGTGGCGAGGGCGACGTGCCGCTCGAGCCAGCCGTACGCGACGGTGCCGATGATCCCGCCGACCGCGCCCGCCGTGGTGAGCAGGCCGTACTCGACCTCGCTCATGTGCAGGTGGTCGAGGGCGTACTTGACCAGGATCGCGCCGGGCGCCGCCCACGTGACGTTGAACGTGAGGATGACGAGCGCCAGCGTGCGCACGGGCTTGTGGTGCCAGATCCAGCGGAAGCCCTCTGCCATGTCCTGGCGCACGTGCGTGCGCCCGGCGCGGGGCTCGACGTCGGGCAGGCGCACGCGCGAGACCAGCACGACGGCGAGGGCGACGGAGACCACCTGGACGACGAAGGGCCACACCATGCCCGCGGCGAAGAGGAACGCGCCGACGGGCGGGCCCACGAACTGGTTCGCCGTGAGGAACCCGGCCTGGAGGCGCTGGTTGCCCGTGCCGAGGTCCTTCGGCTCGACGAGCATGGGCAGGAGGGTCTGCTGGGTGGTGTCGGCGAACACCTCGGCCGTGCCCCAGAGGAACATCGCGACGAGCACGACGGCGATGGACACGGACCCCGTGGCGATGAACCCGACCAGCAGCGCGATGACGCCCGCGCGGACGAGGTTGGCGACGACGACGACCGCGCGGCGGTCCAGCCGGTCGGCCAGCACGCCGGCCCAGAGGCCGAACACGAGCCACGGCAGGCGTTCGAGCATCGCGGCGAGGGCGACGAGGAAGGCGCTGTCCGTCTGCGAGGCGACGAGGAGCGGGCCGGCGGCGATCGCGATGCCGTCGCCGATGTTGCTCGTCCACGACGCCGAGACGAGCCGGCGGAACGGCCGGCCCAGCCGGTGCGGGAAGACGATCTCGACGAGGGCGCTCACGAACGGTCGAGTCTAGGAGGGCGTGTCGAGCCTTTTTCCGGCGACCGCCACGCCGTGCACGCGGCCGATTTTCCGGAGGGTGATATCACGGCGTGGCGGCCGTCCCGCGTGCGGGGCGGGCAGGGCGCCGACGGAGTCGGAGGAGACCTCGGGGCGCTCCGGCGGAACGGCGGAACGACGGGGAATGTCTCCCGCGCCCATGCCCCGCGCGCGTGATATCGACAACGTTTTCCAGACAGCGCCGACACGAGTTGGACAAACGTCCGAGTTGGTGTTGACGTCGGCCTGGAACAGGTGCAGACTCTCACGAGACGGTGCGCATCGCCCGCCCCCTGCGCGGTGCGCATCGTCATCACCCCGTCGGGCTCAGGCCCGTCTGCGAAGCCCCTTCGGACCCCCTGCCGGAGGGGCTCTTGCATTCCGTCGCGCTCTCCGCCCGGCACCGGCCCGGGGCCACCGTGCCCCGCGAGGTCCGGCGCGGCGCGCGGCGTGGCGTCCGGAGTTCGTCCACACCGCGCGGTTAGCGTGCTGGGGTGAACGCTGCACGCCGCCAGACCGCAGCCGCTCCCGAGGCCTCGGCAGACCTGTCCGAGGAGCTCTCGGCCGCGCTGCAGGACGAGAACGTGGACCCGGCCCCCGCGCCGGCCGCGTCGGAGGCTCCGGGGTCCACGCCACAGGGCCCCGGTGACCCCGTGTCCGAGTCCGTCGCGCGCTGGCGCGCCGGACTCGTCCAGCTTGCCGGAGGGTCGTCGCTGGCGGACGTCGGGCTGCTCGGCGAGGCGGTCATCGACCTGTCCTCCGCGCACCCGTCCGGTATCGCCCAGCTCTTCGCGGGGCGGCCGACCCGGCTGTCCAACCTCGTCCGCGAGGCCGGTGCGCTGCCGGCCGCGCGCCGCAGGGCCCGCGCCGTCGCGGCGCGCTCCGCGGAGCACGCGCAGCGCTACGGCCTCTCGCCGACGTACCTCGCGATCGGCGTCGCGACCTGGACCGAGCGCCCCGGCGGCGCCGCCGGCGGGTCCGACGACATGGAGGCCCTCACACGGGCTCTCGGCCCGGCGAGCGCACCGCGGCACGACCAGGGCTCGGCGGACAGCCCCGACGACGCGCCCGCGCTCACCGGGTCGGTGCCCGTCGTCACGCTCACGACGCCGTCCGGGCGGCCCGCGGCGCAGGACGACGGCGAGGACGCCGGTCCCCGCGTCGTCCGCGCGCCCGTCATCCTGCGGCCCGTCACGCTCACGCCCCGCAACGACGGCGAGGCGGACTTCGACATCACGCTCGACACCGCCGCCGAGATCAACCCGGTCGTCGCGCGAACGCTCCGCGACAACGGCGCCCTGCTCGACGCGACGGCGCTGGCCAAGGCGACGTTCACGCTCGCGGGCTTCAACCCGACCGACGTCCTCGAGCGTGTCGCGAGCCTCGGGTCGGCCGTGCTCGGCGACTTCCAGCTCGACCGCAGCGTGCTCGTCGGCACGTTCGTGCACCCGGGCCAGGTCCTCGTCGACGACCTCGACGAGCTCGCTCCCACGCTCGGGGGCCACGAGGTGGTCGCCGCGCTCGCCGGCGTCGACGAGTCGGTGCGCGCGCTCGACGCCGCCGGGCTGCCCGAGCCGCGGGTCGGCGACGCGGACCCGGCGCACGAGCGCGGCGTCGGTGACCTGGACCCGCACCAGCGGCGCGTCGTCGACGCGCTGACGACCGGCAGCCACCTCTTCGTGGACGCGCCGGTCGGGTCGGACGTCGCGGGGACGCTGGCCGCCGTCGTCGCCGAGGCGAACGCGAGCGGGCGGTCCGTGCTGTACGTGCCGGGGCACCGCCGTGCCGCCGACGCGCTGGCCGCGCGGCTGGAGTCGCTCGGACTGGGCGGCCTGCTGCTCGACATCGCGCCCGTCCCGGCCTGGCGAACCCTCACGGCCCGCCGCCTGCTCGAGGCGATGGCGCCGACGCAGGAGCGGATCGACGTCGACGAGGTGGCGCGCGTGCGCGACGCGCTCATCGGGTCGCGCGCCCAGCTCGCGGGATACATCGAGGCGCTGCACCGCGTGCGCGCGCCGTGGGGCGTGTCCGCGTACGACGCCCTGCAGGCCCTCGCGCGGCTCACGTCCGAGCGCCCCGCCCCCGCCACGCGGGTGCGGCTGGGCGCCGAGGAGGTGCTGGCCCTCGACGCCGAGCGCCGGGCGCAGGTCGCTGCCGACCTGCGGCGCGCGGCCGAGCTCGGGGCGTTCACCCTCACGGCGTCGTCCAGCCCGTGGTTCGGTGCGCACATCCTCACCGACGACGACGCCCGTGCCACCCTGGCCCGTGTGACCCGGCTCGCCGAGCACACGCTGCCGAAGCTGCGCGAGCAGATCGAGTACGTCGCGCGCGTGACGGGTCTGGTCCAGGCGACGACGGCGCGGCAGTGGGGCGAGCAGCTCGCGATGCTCGGCGGCATGCGGGGCACGCTCGACGTCTTCCAGCCGATGGTGTTCGAGCGCACCGCGGCGGACATGGTGCAGGCAACGGCGTCCCGCAGGCAGCGCGCCGAGCAGGGCGTCGAGATGGGGTGGCTGACCCGGCGCCGGCTGAAGCGACGGGCGCGCGAGATGGTGCGGCCGGGGGTGCGCGTGCCGGACATGCACGCGGCGCTCGTCGAGGTGCAGCGCCAGCGCGAGGTGTGGCAGGAGCAGTGCCCGCGCGGCGGCTGGCCGACGCTGCCCGAGGGCCTCGCGGCCGTCGAGGAGACCTACGAGGCCGTGCGCATCGACCTCGAGGCGCTGGAGCCGGTGCTGCACGGGTCGCAGGCGGGCGGCGACCTGCTGGACCTCGACCTGTTCGCGATGGTCCAGCGGTTCGCCTCGCTCTCCGAGACGCGCGAGGCCCTGACGCAGCTGCCCGAGCGAACCGCTCTGCTGCGTCGCCTCCGTGCGACCGGGCTCGGCCCGCTCGTGGACGACCTCGAGGCGCGTCGCGTCGAGGAGGACCTCGTCGGGCCCGAGCTGGAGCTCGCCTGGTGGTCGTCGGTGTTCGAGCAGATCCTCGCCACCGAGCCGGACCTCGCCGGGCAGGACGGCGCAGGCCTCGACGCCCTCGCCGGGCGGTTCCGCGAGCTCGACCGGCGGCACGTCGCCTCGTTGTCCGCCCCGGTGCGGGCCGCGGTGCGGGCGCACCTCGGCGCGGCCATGCGCGAGGAGCGGGACGACGCCGAGGCCCTGTACGCCGAGCTCGTCGAGGCCGACATCTCCTCGATGCGCGACCTGGTGACCAGGCACCGCTCGACCGTGCGCCGGCTGCGGCCCACCTGGGTCTCCACGCCGACGATGGTGCCGCACCTGCTGCCGCCCGAGCCGAGCGCCGACCTCGTGATCCTCGACGCGGTGCAGCACGTGCCCCTCGAGGTGGTCGTGCCCGCGCTGGCCCGTGGCCGGCAGATCGTGGTGGTGGGCGACCCGCGCTCGGCGTCGGGCACGGCGGTGCGGGAGATCGCGCGGCTGCTGCCGCGGGTGACGCTCCAGCCCGAGCCCGCCCGCCGGGACCCGCAGCTCACGGCCCTGCTCGCGGAGCACGGCTACGAGGGCATCCTGCGCCCCGCGCCGCTGCCGCGCACGGAGGCGCTCGTGCACTTCTCGCTGGTGGACGGCTCGGGCATGCCCGACCCGGTCTCCGGCACCGTCGAGTCGACGACGGCAGAGGTCGAGCGGGTCGTCGACCTCGCGATCGAGCACGCGATGACCCGGCCGGAGGAGACCTTCGGCATCGTGACCGTCACGGCGGCCCACGCGGACCGGATCCGGGAGCGGCTGCTCGCCGAGGTGCGCGCCAACCCGGCGCTCGCCCCGTTCTTCGCGGGGTCGCGGCCGGAGCCCGTCGTCGTCGCCGACGTCACGGGCGTGGCAGGGCTCGGCCGCGACACGATCGTGCTGACGCTCGGCTTCGGTCGCACGCCGCACGGCCGGGTGCTGCACCGGTTCGGCGTGCTCGGCGAGGCGGGCGGCGACGCGATGCTGCTCGGCGCCCTCGGGGCCGCCCGCAAGCGGCTGCACGTCGTGTCCTGCTTCCCCGCGTCGGACCTGGACCCCGAGCGCCTGCGCGGCCCGGGCCCGAAGCTGCTGGCGAGCGTGCTGTCGTTCGCCGAGGAGCGGTCAGGGCTCGCGGACCAGGTGGAGATCGGCAACGGCGTGGACGTCGCGCGGTCGGTCGACCGCCTCGTCGTGGACCTCGGTGAGCGGCTGTGGCGCTCGGGCCTCGTGGTCGAGACCGACTACGGCCTGCCCGGCGGCGACCGCATCCCGCTCGCCGTGGGACACCCCGATCTGCCCGGTGAGCTCCTCGTCGCCGTGCTCACCGACGACGCCGCGTACGTCGCGGAGCCGTCGATCCGCGTGCGTGACCGCCAGCTCGCCGAGCGCCTCGAACGGCTCGGCTGGGTCGTGGCGCAGGTCTGGTCGGCGGCGGCGTTCCTCGACCCCGACGCCGAGGCCGAGCGCGTGCGACGCGTGGTGCTCGCGGTCCGCGACGCCCGCGTGGGCCAGACCGGCGGGGTGCCCCCGGCTGCGGACCCGGTGATCCCCCAGGTCCTCGACGACTAACCCGCCCCCGCCGAGGTAGTCACCTGGCGAGGTAGTCATGTGGCGAGGTAGTCACGTGGCGAGGTAGTCACGCAGGGGATGCCGCGGACGTGCCGATCGCGCGCGCGGCGCACTCCGGCGTGCGCGGGACAATGGGAACGTGAGTGACGAGCGGAAGGCCGGACCGGATCGGGGCGAGACGACCGGCGGCCCGGCCGATCAGGACGCCCCGCACGACGGCGGGGCGGCGCCCCGGCGGCGGAAGCACCGGCGGGTCGTGCGGCGCGGTACGGAGCGCGAGAGCGTGCTCGGCGTGAGCGCCGACGAGCGCCCGACCGGCTGGGGCGAGGGGCTCGAAGGGACGCCGACCGTGGACGGCGGGCACGGGTCCAACGACGAGCAGCTGCGGCGGGACGTGCCTCCGCACTGGGGCTGACGGCGCGGTGTGCCCGCCCTCGACGCTGAGGGCGGGCCACAGGTCAGCGGCTCAGCGCACCGGCGGAGGCGTGGTGCCGGTGTTCTGGGCACGCAGCAGGTCGCGGATCTCGGTGAGCAGCACGACCTCCTCGGCGGCAGCCTCCTCCACGACCTCCTCGGGCTTCTTGCGCAGCGACTGGAGCTTGTTGATCGGCACGATCACGAAGAAGTAGATGGCGGCCGCGATCAGGAGGAACATGATGACGGCCTGGACGAGGAGGCCGTACGGGAAGACCGTCGTCTTGCCCTGCCAGTTCGGCACCTCGAACGAGAGACCCGAGAAGTCGGGCGAGCCGATGAGCCAGCTGATGAGCGGCATGATGAAGCCGTCGACGAGGCCGCTGACCACCGCGGAGAATGCACCGCCGATGACGACGGCGACCGCCAGATCGAGCACGTTCCCGCGGGTGATGAATTCCTTGAAGCCCTGAAGCATGGTGTTTTCCCCTGCCTAGTTCGCGAGTGGTCCGAGCCGCCGGGACCGGCCCGGTCATGGATTCTCCGGTTCGTTGGAAGGCGCCGCATCTCGAACGGGACATTCCGCAGAATTGTCGAGTCTTTGTGGCCACTATGCACCGCGGGGTCGCGATTGTCGCGGGTTGCGGCTCAGGGGACGAGCACCGCCGCGACCGAGCCCCAGCCCGAGACCGCCGACAGCCCCGGCGCCTCGTCGGGGGCGACCGCGACCAGCGTGACCGGGCGGTCCGCCTCGGCGGCGGGACCCAGCAACCCGCCCGGCGTCCCCGGGGCGCGCCCGGCCGGCACAGGGAGCACGAGAGCGGCGCGCGCCAGGTACTGCGGGTCGGTCGCCGGGTCGACGCCCGACGTCGTGCCCGCGAGCAGGTCCACGCGGTCGCCTGGGCGTAGGAGGGCAGCGACGGCGTCGTCGGACAGGCGGACCGGGACCACGACGGTGCCGCGCGGGGCTGCGGCGGAGACGCCGTCGTCGGAGACGAGGGCGGCGTGCAGCGGCGCACCCGCGGGGAGGCCGACCACGGCGGCACGGCCGAGCAGGGCGCGTGTGCTGCGAGCGGCGCCAGGGGGTGCCAGGTCGGCGGCAATCGTGCGCAGGGCGACGTCTTCCCTGGTCAGCTGGGTTCCGGCCGCCACAGGACGGGCCGTGACGACGATGTCGACGGAGGGCGGGGGCGGCGGTCGGAGGAGCTGCACGGCCAGCGTGGCGGCGAGGCCGAGCAAGAGCGCGGCAAGGAGGTGACGACGACGCCACAGAAGGATCCGCGCGCGCCGGGCCGTGGGCGGGAGGGGACGGGTGCGGAGACCGGTCAGCCGGTGGCGGAGCGTCGGGCGGGCCGTCGCGCTCCGCACGGGCGTACCGGGTGCGCCCCGGTCGGCCCAGGGCAGCGTGGGTCCCGGGACCTCGTTGCGCGTGGGGCGGCCGGGCCGCGCCAACGGGTCGTCGTCCGTTCTCCCCCGGGAGACCGGCTCGGCGGTGCCGCTCGCCCGGGCCCACGCGCTCGTCTCCTCGGCGCCGGAGGAAGGGGGCGCGAAGGTGTCCGCCGCCACGGAGCCGGAGGAGCCGTTCCGGCCTGTCGGTTCGAGGGTGTCGAGAAGTCCCATGCCGACGACGCTAGGTCGGCGGGAGCGCCCGCCGTCGGCGCCTTCGGGCAGCCTGTGCACAACCGCGGCACGAGGCGGCCTGTTGTTGGACTCGGAGCGTGTCGGGCCTGCGAGGACGGTCTCCGACCCTCCGCGCGACTGGCCGGATGCGCTCGATGCCCGCATCTCGGGACGCCCGATCCGATTCTTCGGTCGGTTGTCGCGAGATCGGTCCGTCAGAAGACCGATCTCATGACGAGCGACCGAACTCACCTCGGGGCGGGAGCCAGGGCCGGGGCCGGGTGGGCGTCAGCCCACAGGGGTCAGGCCGAGGCGGCCTTGGAGTCGCTGCCCGACGACGAGCTCGTCGAGCTCGACGAGCTGGTCGACGAGGACGACGAACCGGAGTCCGAGCTGCCCGCCTTCACCGTGCTGCTGGTCGAGGTGCTGCGCGAGTCGGTGCGGTAGAACCCGGAACCCTTGAACGTGACGCCCACGGAGCTGAAGACCTTCCGGAGCCTGCCCTCGCAC
>DATGOB010000205.1:0-3452 GCA_036010205.1 Promicromonospora sp.
CCCGACATCCTCAAGGCGTTCTCCGAGTTCGACCAGGCGGTCTTCGCCACGGAGGGCCGCGAGATCCCGCTGAAGTACCGCGAGCTCATCGCCCTCGCGGTCGGTCTCACGACGCAGTGCGTGTACTGCATCGACGGGCACTCCCGGCGGGCGGTCGCGGCCGGCGCCACCGAGGCGGAGCTCGCCGAGACCGCGTGGGTGGCCACCGCCATCCGCGCGGGCGGCGGCTACGCGCACGGCCGGCTGGGCTTCAAGCTCTCCGGAGCGTCCGACCACCAGCACTGAGCCGCGGGGTCAGTCCCCGAGGGACCCGACGGCGAGCAGCAGGTCGTCGTCGGGACCCGGGCTGCCGCGGCCGTCGGTGTTGGTCGTGAGGAACCACAGGTCCCCGTGGGGGGAGACGACCACGTCGCGCAGCCGCCCGTACGTGCCGGGGTAGTGCTCGGCCGACGTCGCCGGGTCGGCCACGGGCACGGTGCGCAGCACGGCGCCCCGCAGGTTCGCCACCACGATCGTGCCGTCCACGACGGTGATGCCGCTCGGGCTCGCCTCGTCGGGGCTCCACTGCTGGACGGGGTCGACGAAGCGGTCGTCGCCCGCGATCCCCTCGACGACCGGCCAGCCGTAGTTGCCGCCGGGCTCCACGACGTTGAGCTCGTCCCACGTGTCCTGGCCGAGCTCCGCGGCGAACATCGTGCCGTCGGCCGCCCAGGCGATGCCCTGCGGGTTGCGGTGCCCCAGGCTCCACACGGGGGAGCCGGGGAACGGGTTGTCGTCGGGCACCTGGCCGTCGGGCGTCAGGCGCAGGATCTTCCCGGCGAACGAGCCGGGGTCCTGGGCCGCGTCGGGGTCGCTCGCGTCGCCGACGGTGGCGTACAGCATGCCGTCCGGGCCGAACGCGATGCGGCCGCCGTCGTGGTTGGCCGCGGCGGGCAGGCCGTCGATGACCGTCTCGGCCACGCCGAGCCGCAGCGCGCCGGGTTCGCCGTCGACCTCGACCCGCTGCACGCGGTTGCCGTCCCGCGCGGTCGAGTAGGCGTAGAGGCGGTCCTCGTCGTCGACGGCGAGGCCGAGCAGCCCGGCCTCCCCGACCGCGCTGACCCCCTCGACGACGCCGATCGCGCGCGTGGTGCCGTCGTCGAGCAGCTCGAGGATCTCGCCCGTGCCGCGCTGGCTGATCAGGGCGGTGCCGTCGAGGAACGCGACGGACCAGGGCACGTCCAGGCCGGAGGCGACGATCTCGGGCGCCGGGTCGGCAGCGGCCCCGGCGGTCCGCGTCGGCGCCTGGCTCGCCGGGCCCTGGCCCGCCGGCCCCGGCCCGCACCCGCTCACCACCCCGGCGACGAGGGCGGTGACCAGGGCGGAGATCGTCCGGCAGACGGGGCTGATCATGGGGCTAATATGGCAGCATCTCGCGCACACCGGCACGGGGACGGAGAACGATGAGCCCACGCGACGACCGCGCAGGGCTCGCGCGCGCCGTCCGCGGCGGACTGGCCGCGACGTCGGCGACCCTCGTCGCACTCGCCTCCCACCTCGCGGCGGGCGGACCGGTGCCGGACGTCCTCGGTGTCGTCGTCCCGCTGGCGCTCTCGCTGCCGCTCAGCATCGCGTGGGCAGGGCGCCGCCTCTCGCTGCTCGGTCTGTCGGCGTCGGTCGCCGCGAGCCAGCTCTTCTTCCACGTCCTGTTCCTCCTGGGCACGCCGTCCCAGGGGCTGGTGCAGGAGCACGCCGGGCACCATCCGGTGCCCACCGTCGTGCCGATGCCCGCCGCCGCGCACGCCGACGCCACCATGTGGCTCTGGCACGGCCTCGCCGCTGCGGTCACCGTCGTCGTCCTGCACCGCGGCGAGCTGCTGCTGAACCGGCTGCGAGAGCTCGCGGTCCGTGCGGCGTCCTGGCTGCTGCACGGGCGGGCCGTCGTCGAGCACGCCGTGCCCGTCGTGCGACCCGCGCTGCGCACCGTCGCCGCCTCCGTCTTCCGGCCCCTGCGCCCGGGGCCGCGCCTCACCCCTGTGCTCCGCAGGGGACCTCCCGCACAGCACGCGACCTGACCCTTTCCCTGTGCGTACCGACGTCCCCGCGACGTCGGGAGAGAGGTTGTGCCATGCCCCGAACCCGACCCCTCGTGGCCGGGCTGACGGGGGCTGTCGTCGTGCTGCTCGCGACGGCCGTCCCCGCGTCCGCCCACGACAAGCTGGTCTCCAGCGACCCGGCCCCCGGCCAGGTGCTGGACCAGGCACCGGTCACGGTGTCGCTGACGTACTCGGCCGACATCCTGGACATGGGTGCCGCCGTCGTCGTGACCGGCGACGACGGCACCGACTGGGTGTCGACCGCGCCCGTGATCGACGGCCCGACGGTCACGGCAGAGCTCGACGCGGGCCTGCCCGACGCCGCCTACGAGATCCGGTGGCGCGTCGTCTCCGAGGACGGCCACCCCATCACCGGGGTGGTGCCGTTCACGGTGGGTGACAGCGATGGCGACGGAGACGGCGGCGGTGCGGCCACGGCCGCGCCGTCGTCCGCCGCCGTGGCCGCTCCGGGGCGGCAGGACGCACAGGAGAGCAGTCAGATCGCGCAGGAGGACGGGGCGCCCTGGCGGGTCGTCCTCGTCGGCGTGGGGGGCGCCGCCGTCGCGGTGGCGCTCCTCGCGCTCGTCCGGTTCCTCCGCCGCCGCACGACCGCGGACGGCGCAGACGCGTGAGAGGTACACCTGTGAACACCCCGAAGAACACCCGGCAGAACACCCCGCAGAGCACCCGGCAGAGCACCCGGAAGGCCACCGCCGCAACCGGGCTGCTGGTCGCGGCGTCGTTCGCCCTGACGGGCTGCGGCACCACGGCCGGTGCGACCGACGCCGCACCGGTCGGCGAGTCCGTCACCCTGGCCGACGGCTGGGTCAAGGCGGCCGACTCCGGCATGTCCGCGGCCTTCGGCCGGCTGACCAACGAGGGCGGCGAGGACGCCACGGTGGTCTCGGCGTCCACGGCGGCGTCCACGGAGCTCGAGCTCCACGAGACGGTCGCGAACGAGACCGGCGAGATGGTCATGCGTGAGGTCGACGGCGGGTTCGTCGTCCCGGCGGGCGGGTCGCGCGACCTCGAGCCGGGCGGCGACCACATCATGCTGATGGACCTCGTCGAGCCGCTGGAGGCGGGGGACGAGGTCACGTTCACGCTCACCTTCGCCGACGGCTCCACCTCCGAGTTCACGGCTCCCGTCAAGGACTACTCGGGCGCGAACGAGAACTACGTGGGCGGCGACGACCACGGCACGGGGACGGACGGCTGATGCCCGCACCTGACCGCCGCACCGGACGGTCGGGGTCGACCCGGCGGCAGTTCCTCCTCGGAGGAGCTGTCGCCGGTGTCGGCGCGGCCGCGGCCGTGGGCGGCGACGCCGCGCTGCGCGCCGTCGCCGCCGAGCCCGCGCCCGCCCCGCCGCACGGC
>DATGOB010000206.1:0-7898 GCA_036010205.1 Promicromonospora sp.
CTGGCTCGTGCTGAGTGACTACCTCGCCAACTAACTACCTCGCCAACTGACTACCTCGCTAACTGACTACCTCGGCGGCGTGTAGCGGGTGTGCATGTCGTAGTCCTTCTCCGGGCCGGTCACGTGCCAGGTCAGCTCCCACGACGTCGTGGGGCCGTCCGGCACGTCGACGTCGCCGCGGTACAGATCGCGGCCGCACGCGTGCTCGACCCGGCCGGGCGTCCACGGGTGGAAGTCGCGACCGTCCTCGAACACGACCCGCCACGACGCCGCGCCCGGCGCACGGACCAGGAACAGCGTCCGCGACACCGGCGCGCTGCCCGCCTCCCACCGCATCGTGCCGCGCTCGTCCCAGCGGACACGGTCGTCGTCCTCGCGGCGCAGCGTCGCCCGACCGCTGACGGTGTACCGGGCGCCGTCGGCGTGCACGACCTCCCGGTCGAGGTCCCAGGTGCCGACCAGCCGGAGAGGACTCACGGCGCCGATCCTACGCGGCCTCCCTGCGCACGCCCCGCACCCCGCGCACCCCGAGCACGCCGACGGATGGTCCAGGATGGACCCCATGACGTCGACAGAGCAGACGACAGAGCCGACCGGCCGGACCGGCGACACCGGTCTCGACCCCGCCAACCCCTTCGCCACTCCCTGGGACCTGCCGTACGGGCTGCCCGACTTCGCCGCGATCCGCGAGGAGCACTACGAGCCCGCTGCGCTCGCGGGCATGGCCGCCCACCGCGCCGAGGTCGAGGCGATCGCGACGAACCCGGAGCCGCCGACCGTCGAGAACACGCTCGAGGCCCTCGAGCGCTCCGGCCTCCTGCTCGACCGTGTGCTGACGGCGTTCCACAGCGTCCTGTCCGCGGACTCCACCCCAGGGCTCGAGGACATCCAGGAGCGGCTCGCGCCCCTGCTCGCCGCGCACGAGGACGCCGTCGACCTCGACGCCCGCCTCTACGCGCGGGTCAAGGCGCTCGCCGACGCGGCCGAGGCGGGCACCCTCACCCTCGAGCCCGACACCGCCTACCTGCTGCAGCGCCGGGTCACCCGGTTCGAGCGCGCAGGCATCGCGCTGCCCGAGGAGGACCAGGCACGCCTGCGCGAGCTCAACGCGCGCCTCACCACCCTTCAGGCGTCGTTCGGCCGCAAGCTCCTGGCCGGTGCGAACGAGGCTGCTGTGCTCGTGACCGACGAGGCGCAGCTCGTCGGACTGTCCGCCGACGCGCGCGCAGGCGCCCGTGCCGCGGCCGAGGCCCGCGGGCAGGACGGCTGGCTGCTCGAGATGCAGCTCTTCACGCACCAGAACGTCCTCGCCTCGCTCGAGGACGCCGACCTCCGCGAGCGCGTGCAGGCGGCCTCCATGGCGCGCGGCGCCGCGGGCGGCGACACCGACACGCGCGACGTGCTGCTCGAGATCGTCCGTCTGCGCGCCGAGCGCGCCCGCCTGCTCGGCTACGAGCACCACGCCGCCTACGTCGCCGCCGACACCACGGCGGGCAGCGCCGAGGCGGTCGCCGAGATGCTCGGCCGGCTCGCCCCGGCCGCCGTCGCGAACGCACGCCGCGAGGCCGAGGCGCTCGCGACGGTGGACGGCGCGCCCGCCGGCGGCGTGCGGGCCGCCGACTGGTCCTTCCTCAGCGAGAAGGTGCGCAAGGAGCGGTTCGACCTGGACGACGCCGCGCTGCGCCCCTACCTGGAGCTCGACCGCGTCGTGCACGACGGCGTCTTCAAGGCCGCCACCCTGCTCTTCGGGCTCTCGTTCACCGAGCGGACCGACCTCGCGGGCTACCACCCCGACGTGCGCGTGTTCGAGGTGTTCGACACGCCGGAGCCGGGGGAGCCGGACACCGGCATGGGCCTGTTCCTCGGCGACTGGTACACGCGCGAGTCGAAGCGCGGCGGCGCGTGGATGAACAGCCTGGTGCGGCAGAGCACGCTGCTCGGCGAGCGGCCCGTCGTCATCAACAACCTCAACATCGTCAAGCCGCCGGCCGGCGAGCCCACCCTGCTCGTGTGGGACGAGGTCACCACGCTGTTCCACGAGTTCGGGCACGCGCTGCACGGCCTGCTCAGCGACGTGCGCTACCCGTCCCAGTCGGGCACGGCGGTGCCGCGCGACTTCGTGGAGTACCCGTCCCAGGTCAACGAGATGTGGGCCTGGGAGCCGCAGGTCCTCGCCGCCTTCGCCGTGCACCACGAGACCGGCGAGCCGATGCCCGCGCAGTGGGTCGAGACCATGCTCGCCTCGCGCACGTGGGGCGAGGGCTTCGCGACCACGGAGTACCTCGCGGCGGCCCTGCTCGACCAGGCGTGGCACCGCCTCACGCCCGAGCAGGTCCCCGCGTCCGCCGACGACGTGCTGCCGTTCGAGGCCGCGGCGCTCGCGGAGGCGGGTGTCGACGTCGCGGCCGTGCCGCCGCGCTACCGCACGACGTACTTCAACCACATCTTCGGCGGCGGGTACTCGGCCGGGTACTACTCGTACATCTGGTCCGAGGTGCTCGACGCCGACACCGTGGAGTGGTACCGGGAGAACGGCGGCCTGACGCGGGAGAACGGCGAGACCTTCCGGCGCCGGCTGCTGGCCCGCGGTGGGTCGCAGGACCCGCTCGCCTCGTTCGAGGACCTGCGGGGTCGCGCGGCGGACATCGCGCCGCTCCTCGCGCGCCGCGGCCTCGCCTGAGCCGAGCGGACGGCGGCGGTCGGGACGCGCGCGACAGGACGGCGCGGACAGGACGGCGCGGACGGGGCAGCAGGTACGGTGGCGGCGTGACTTCGACCGCACCTGACCCCGCCCGCGCCGTCCCGACCGCCGCCGACGAGGTCGTCCGCATCTGTCAGGAGCTGATCCGGTTCGACACGTCGAACTACGGCACCGACGAGGGCCCGGGGGAGCGGGCCGCCGCCGAGTACGTGATGGAGCTGCTGCACGAGGTCGGTCTCGAGCCCGAGCTGTTCGAGTCCCGCCCGGGCCGCGCGTCCGTCGTCGTCCGGCTCGAGGGGCAGGACCCGTCCCGGCCGGCGCTCGTGCTGCACGGGCACCTCGACGTCGTGCCCGCCGCGAAGGACGACTGGTCGGTCGACCCGTTCGGCGGCGAGGAGACGGACGGCCTCCTGTGGGGGCGCGGCGCCGTCGACATGAAGGACATGGACGCGATGATCCTCGCGGTCGTGCGCCAGATGGCGCGCGAGGGCCGCAAGCCGGCGCGCGACGTCGTGGTGGCGTTCTTCGCCGACGAGGAGGCGGGCGGCGTGCACGGTGCCCGCTGGGCCGTGGACAACCGCCCGGACCTGTTCGAGGGCGCAACGGAGGCGATCTCCGAGGTGGGCGGCTACTCGGTCGAGGTGGGCGGCAAGCGTGCCTACCTGCTGCAGACGGCGGAGAAGGGCATCGCGTGGCTCCGGCTGGTCGCCGAGGGGCGCGCGGGGCACGGCTCCCAGGTCAATGAGGACAACGCCGTCGCGGAGCTGGCGGCCGCCGTGGCGCGGATCGGGCAGCATGCCTGGCCGTACACGATCACGCCGACGGTCGAGGCGCTCCTGCGCGGGGTCGCCGACCTCACCGGGCGGCCGGTCGACCTGGCGGACCCGGCGTCGGTGGACGAGCTGGTCGCCGCACTGGGACCCGTGGCGAAGTTCGTGGGCGCGACCGTGCGCAACACGTCCAACCCGACCCAGCTCGGGGCCGGCTACAAGGCGAACGTCATCCCGGGCCGCGCGGAGGCGACGATCGACGTCAGGCTCCTGCCGGGCCAGGAGGAGGCGGGCATGGCGACGCTCCGGGAGCTCGCAGGACCGCGCGTGCGGATCGAGCCGATCCATCTGGACACGGCGCTCGAGGTGCCGTTCAGCGGGTCGCTCGTCGACGCGATGGTGGCAGCGATCGACGCGGAGGACCCGGGGGCGACGGTGCTGCCGTACACGCTCTCCGGCGGCACGGACAACAAGTCGCTGCACCGGCTCGGCATCACCGGCTACGGTTTCGCGCCGCTGCAGCTCACCGGTGACCTCGACTTCGCGGGCATGTTCCACGGCGTCGACGAGCGCGTGCCCACCGAGGCCCTGAGGTTCGGCACGCGCGTGCTGGACCGTCTGCTGGCGACCTGCTGAGCGCAACGGCCGGGGCGCGGGCCGCCGGACGGCCGCCCGCGCCCCGGGCGACGGTCAGAGGGTCGAGTCGACCTTGATGATCTTGCGGCGCAGCCACACCTTGCGCCGGCCGCCGATGTAGAGACGGGTTCTCGCCAGCTCCCAGTGCCCGTACTCGGCCTGCTCGGTGAGCGCCCGGCGGGCGTCCGGCACCGTGGTGCCCGGGTCGAACGTCATGACGCGGTACTCGTACTGGCTGTGCTTGCGGAACAGGGATCCGTCTCTCGCCATGTGCACCGTCCTCAGGTCGCGGGTGGGGCCAGTTTATGCCGTTTTCGTGGCAGAGTGACGACGGGCTCCGATTTCGTGTGCCCATTGTGCTCCCGGGGGCGCTACCTTCAAGGCATGACCGTTGAACCGCGTGCCGCGCTCGACCGCTTGATCGCCGCTCTCGAGGCCCACCATCACGCGGTCGTGACCCGGCGGAGTGACGACGACCCCGCCGTCGACGACGCCTACGACGTGCTCGCCGACGCCTACGAGGTGTACGAGGAGTCCCTGGCGACGGTCTACGGCGAGGTGACGCCGTTCTACCTCGCGGACGAGGTGGACGACGACGAGGACGACGAGGACGACGATCTCGACGACATCGACTTCGACGACGACCTCGACGACGACGCCGCCGACGGGAGCGCAGCCGACCAGCCGCAGCCCGTCCGGCAGCGCTGACCGGCGCCCCGACCGGCGCCCGGCGTCAGGGTCACCATCGTTCGGGATAGCCGATGACGGGGGCCGACACGTCGTCGAGCGCCGCGTGCACCTCGTAGGGCAGCTCGAGGGACGCGGCCTGCAGCGAGGAGCGCAGCTGGGCCGGCGTCCGCGCGCCCACGATCGCCGAGGCGACACCCTCGCGCTCGAGCAGCCACGCGAGCGCGACCTCGCCGGGCGTGCGGCCGAGCCCCTCCGCGGCGGTCGCGACGGCCTCGACGACGGCGGACGCCGACTCCTCGAGGTAGGGCTGCACGAAGCCGGCGAGCGCCCCCGCCGCGCGCGAGTCCGCCGGGATCGCGCGCCGGTACTTGCCCGTGAGCACGCCGCGGCCCAGCGGAGACCACGCGAGCAGGCCTGCCCCGACGGCGTCGGCGGCCGGGAGCACGTCGCGCTCGACGCCGCGCTGCAGCAGCGAGTACTCGAGCTCGACCGCCGTGAGACCGACGTCGGGATCGAGGAAGCCTGCCGCGCGCGCCGTCGCCCACCCGGGGTGGTTGCTCAGGCCGACGTAGCGGGCGCGTCCGCTCGTGACGGCGATGCGCAGCGCGCCGGCCGTCTCCTCGAGCGAGGTGTGCGGGTCGGGGCAGGCGACGAGGAAGAGATCGACGTGGTCGGTGCCCATGCGGGCCAGCGACTCGTCCAGGCTGTCCAGCAGCGCCCCGCGCGAGGCGTCCACGACGCGGCCGGGGCCGTCGGCACGGGCCTCGGTGCGGATCCCCGCCTTCGTGGTCAGGACGAGCTCGCGACGGTCCACCTTGCCGGACAGCAGGGTGCCGATGACGCGCTCCGCGTCGCCGTCGGCGTAGCTGGCCGCGGTGTCGAGCAGGCTGCCGCCCGCGTCGAGGAAGTCCCGCACCTGCTCGGCCGCGTCGATCTCGTCGGTGTCGCGGCCCCATGTCATGGTTCCGAGCCCGAGCTCGGAGACCCGTAGGCCGGAGGCGCCCACGCGACGTCGTTCCATGGACGGCAGGCTACCCGCGGGCCTCGCCGGTGCATCCGGAGGCGCGCCGTTGGGGTAGTGTCACGGCCCGTGACTGCGTGGGAAGCGATCCTTCTTGGCCTGGTGCAGGGCCTGACCGAGTTCCTCCCGATCTCCTCCTCTGCGCACCTGCGCATCGTCGGTGAGCTGATCGGGTCCAACGATCCGGGGGCCGCGTTCACCGCGATCACGCAGATCGGCACCGAGGCGGCCGTCATCATCTACTACCGGAAGAAGATCGGCGCGATCCTCGTGGCCTGGTTCCGGGCGCTGACCGGCGGGAACGGTCCGGGCTGGCGCGCCAGGACAGGCCTGGGCCCGCGGCCCGGCTCCGTCGACGTACGGCACGGCCGCCCGGGGGTGGTCGCGGACCACGACGCCGCGATGGGCTGGTACATCATCCTCGGCTCCATCCCGATCGTGGTCCTCGGCCTGCTGTTCGAGGACTACATCGAGACCACGCTGCGCAACCTCTGGCTCACCGTGGTCACGCTCGCGTTCTTCGGCCTGCTGCTGCTCCTGGCCGACGTGTTCGGCCGCCAGGAGCGCGAGCTGACGTCGCTGACCGGGCGCAGCGCCCTCTTCTTCGGCCTCGCGCAGGCGCTCGCGCTCGTGCCGGGCGTGTCCCGGTCGGGCGGCACCATCACCGCGGGCCTCACCATGGGCTTCAGCCGCAAGGCCGCGGCGGACTACTCGTTCCTGCTCGCGCTGCCCGCCGTGCTCGGCTCCGGCTTCTACCAGCTGTTCAAGACGCTCGGCGAGCCGCTGCCCGCCGAGGCGCCCGGCTGGGGAGCCACCGCGATCGCCACGCTCGTCGCGTTCGGCGTCGGCTACGCCGTCATCATCGGGTTCCTCAAGATCATCGGGAACTACTCGTACAAGCCGTTCGTGTTCTACCGCTTCGCGCTCGCGGGCGTGGTCGTGTGGCTGCTCGCCTCCGGCACGATCGACCCGCACGGCGGGGTCGCGTAGACCACACCCCCGGGGTGGCGGCGGAGGCCCTGGACGGTCACGAGCTGTCGGTGGCGCCGGTTATCGTTGGGGCCGTGCACGCCTGGCCCGCCCCCCAAGTCCCGCAGCTCCCCGGCTCCCCGTCGGCGGGGCCGATCCGGGTCCACGACTCGTCGACCAGTGAGCTCGTGGAGGCGGCACCCGGGCCGCAGGCCCGCCTGTACGCGTGCGGCATCACGCCGTACGACGCGACCCACATCGGGCACGCCGCCACCTACGTCGCCTTCGACCTGCTCGTGCGCGCCTGGATCGACGCGGGCAAGGAGGTCGTCTACGCCTCGAACGTGACCGACGTCGACGACCCGCTGCTCGAGCGCGCGCGGGAGACCGGCGTGGACTGGCGCGAGCTGGCCGCGTCGCAGGTCGCCCTGTTCCGCGAGGACATGACGGCGCTGGGCGTCGTGCCGCCGCGCACCTGGACCGGCGCCGTCGAGTCGGTGCCGGACGTCGCGCGCGCCGTCGCCGCCCTCCTCGAGTCCGGCGCCGCGTACCGGGTGCCTCTCGAGGCCGGCGCCGGCGGCGACGCCCCCGACCTGGGGGACGTCTACGCCGACCTCACGGCCGACCCCGGCTTCGGCTCCGTCGCCGGGCTGGACCGCGCGCAGGCGCTGGTCACGTTCGCCGAGCGCGGCGGCGACCCGGACCGTGACGGCAAGAAGGACGCCCTCGACCCGCTGCTGTGGCGGCGCGAGCGCCCGGGCGAGCCCGCGTGGGACGGGGGAGCGCTCGGCACCGGCAGGCCCGGCTGGCACATCGAGTGCGCCGTGATCGCGCGCGACGGCCTCGGGCTGGGCGGCGCCGACCAGGCGGACGCCGGTGCGGGGTTCGACGTGCAGGGCGGCGGGTGCGACCTGCTGTTCCCGCACCACGAGATGTCGACGTCCCACCTGCGCCTGCTCACGGCGGGGGACGGGGCACGGCCTGTCGCGGCACGGACGCACGTGCACGCGGGCCTGGTGGCCTATCAGGGCGAGAAGATGAGCAAGTCGCTCGGCAACCTCGTGCTGGTCTCCCGCCTGCGCGAGGCCGGGCACGACCCGATGGCGATCCG
>DATGOB010000207.1:0-28417 GCA_036010205.1 Promicromonospora sp.
GCTCGACCTCGGCAACGGCGCGTTCGGCGCCCTGCAGAAGCACCTCGACCCGCTGGCGCTCGACGCCGTGTCGATCTCGCACCTGCACCCCGACCACTGCGCCGACCTCGCGGGCCTGTACGTCTACCTGCGCTACCACCCGGTGCGCGGCTCGCTGCGCGACGGCGGCCGCGGCGCCCCCCTGCCCGTCTACGGCCCGTCGACCGCCGAGCGGCACGTCGCCCAGGCCTACGGGCTGAGCGAGGGCGAGTCGATGTGCCACGACCTCGAGTTCCTCTCGTGGCCGGAGCACCCGAAGGTGCAGGTCGGGCCGCTGGTGCTCGAGCCGCACCGGGTCTTCCACCCGGTCGAGACGTACGGCGTGCGCGTGACAGGCCCGTCGGCGGCGGGCGGCACGGCGACGCTCGCCTACACGGGCGACACCGACGCGTGCGAGTCGGTCGTCGAGCTCGCGCGCGGAGCGGACCTGCTGCTGAGCGAGGCTGCGTTCGTCGAGGGCCGGGACGACGTGGTCGAGCCCGGCATCCACCTCACGGGCCGCCGCGCGGGCGAGCTGGCCACGGAGGCCGGCGTGGGTCGCCTGCTGCTCACGCACCTGCCGGTGTGGAACGACCCCGCGGTGTCCCTGGCCGAGGCGCGCGGCTCCTACGCGGGCCCCGTCGACCTCGCGCGGCCGGGCACGGTCTACGAGGTCTGACCGCAGTCAGCACCGGGGTCAGCCCCGGGGTCAGCCCCGGTTCAGCTCAGCGGACGGCGCCCGCGCAGCTCCGCGAGCATGACGTCCATGAGCGTCTCCTGCGCGTAGCCTGCCGCCACGAACACGCCCGACCAGAACCGGCGGGCCGCCCGGCCGTCGGTGGCGACGGGGATCTCGCGGCCGGCCTGCCGGTCCCACATGATCTCGTCGGTGAGCTGCGTGACCTGCTCGTCGGTGCGCAGGCCGAGCCGCTCGGCGATGACCAGCCGCACGTCGGTGAGCGCGCCGGCGAACCGTTCGGCCTCCTCCCGCGGCACCCGCACGGGCGGGGGCGCACCGTGCCTGCCGAGCGTCGACGGGGCGTCGTCGCCCGTCGGCAGGTCGAGCAGCGCGGCGAACGCCTCGAGGCGCTCCACCTTGGCGCGCGCGACGTCGTTCTGCGTGAGCCGGCGAAACTCGTCGGCGAGGTTCTCGTCGTCCTTGCTCGCCGTCGGCAGCAGGCGCTGCGCGGCCGGGTCCGTGGGCAGGCGGCTCACGCCCGTCACGCCCGTGAGCCGCGCGAGGTCGGCGTCGGTCAGCTCGTCGGGCGCGAGCAGACCGTTCGCCCACGCCTGGCCCTTGCCCGGGCCGGGGTGTGCGGACGGCCCCGGCACGCCGGTGTCGTCGAGCAGGTCGAGGCCCGCCTCCTCGCGGAGCATGTCGGCGACGTCGCGAGCCACACGGGCCAGGATGACGCGCTCCACGGGCTCGAACCTGGCCTCGTAACCCCGCCGCATGGCGCGGAACGGTGTCATGCGGCTCCCCGGGCGCCGGACTCCTGCAACGTCGCCCACAGCCCGAAGCCGTGCATCGCCTGGACGTCCATCTCCATGCGCTCACGCCCGCCGCTCGAGACGACGGCGCGGCCGTCCCTGTGCACCTGCGTCATGAGGCGCTCGGCCTTCTGCCTCGGGTAGCCGAAGTAGCTCTCGAACACGTACGTCACGTACGACATGAGGTTCACCGGGTCGTTCCAGACGATCGTCACCCAGGGATCGGCAACCCCCGACGCGAGGTCGGCGTCGGTGTCCTCCTCGACGGCCGTCCCGGCTGACCCCAGGGGTGTGAGCAGCGGCGGAGGGGAAGAAGTCACGCCCTCACTCTAGGCGGTCACCACCCGGGACCGGACACCCCTGGGCAGAATTTTCGCGAAGTTGTCGCCGGGCTGTGACCTCGGTCCCCAGGAGGTCACCAGGAGTCGTCGAGGCGGAGGTCGACCGTCGGGATGGCGGGGTCGCCGGCGGACAGCCTGCGGGCGCCGCGCGGCAGCTCGGCGCGCACCATGCCGTGGTTGATCGCCGCGTTCGCCACGCCGTACGGACCCACCCAGCGCGAGTCCACGGCGCCGTCCACCACCATCGGCGCGAGCAGCGGCCGCAGGTCGTCGCTCTGCGGCGTCCACTCCGCGACGGCCGTGTCGGGGCCGGTCACCATGACCTCCTCGACCGCGTGCCCGTCCCGGCCGTAGCGGCGCGCCGCGGCCTTGCGGCCGCCCCGCGAGGCCTTGTTCGCCGACGCCTTGGCGACCGGCTGCAGCACGCCCGACGAGTCGGCCCGCGCCACGAGCTTGTAGACCATGCCGCACGTCGGCGCGCCCGAGCCGGTCACCACCGAGGTGCCGACGCCGTACACGTCCACCGGGGCCGCGGCGAGCGACGCGATCGCGTACTCGTCCAGGTCGGAGGTCACGACGATCCTCGTGTCCCGGGCCCCGAGCTCGTCGAGCTGCCTGCGCACCTCGTGCGCGAGGACACCGAGGTCGCCCGAGTCGAGACGCACGGCGCCCAGCCCGGTGCCCGCCACCTCGACGGCGGTCGCCACGCCCTGCTTGACGTCGTAGGTGTCCACCAGGAGCGTCGTGCCGGGCCCGAGGGCGGCGACCTGCGAGGCGAACGCGTCCCGCTCGGTGTCGTGCAGCAGCGTGAACGAGTGCGCCGCCGTGCCGATGGTGTCCAGCCCGTACCGCATGCCCGCCTCGAGGTTGGACGTGCCGGCGAACCCGCCGATGACCGCTGCGCGCGCCGCGGCGACGGAGGCCTGCTCGTTCGCCCGGCGCGACCCCATCTCCAGCACCGGCCGCTTGCCCGCTGCGCTCGTCATGCGCGACGCCGCCGAGGCCACGGCCGAGTCGTAGTTGAGGATCGACAGGATCAGCGTCTCCAGCAGCACCGACTCGGCGAACGTGCCCTCGACCTGCAGCACGGGCGAACCGGGGAAGAACACCTCACCCTCGGCGTACCCCTGGATGGTCCCGGTGAAGCGGTAGTCGGCCAGGTAGTCGAGCGTGCGCCGGTCCACGACGCCGTTCTCCTCGAGGTAGGCCAGCTCCGCGTCCTCGAAGACGAAGTGTGGCAGCGCTTCCAGGACACGACCTGTGCCCGCCAGCACGCCGTAGCGCCGCCCCGCGGGCAGGCGGCGGGTGAACACCTCGAACACGCAGTGCCGGTGCGCGGTCCCGTCCGCGAGCGCCGCCTGGAGCATCGTCAGCTCGTAGCGGTCCGTCAGGAGCGCGACAGAGGGGCGCACCGCCGGGAGGGGTGCAGCAGGGAGAGGCCGAGGCTCGTCGACACCGTTGTCGATCGCAGGCCACGAGTCTGTGAGCGGGGCGCCGCTGCCCCGAAGCTCGCCGGTCATGCCCTCACGGTAGGCCAGAGAGGCGGCCCGAGTCGTGCGAACAGGCCCGTGACGGCTTCTTGTCTCACCATGCGGATCGTGGCGCTCGCCACTGTCCCTCCCCCGTGCCCGCCCGCTCGCGCCCGGTCACTTCTGCCCGACGAACCAGCGACGCACCTGCGCCACCCGCGCCTCGAGCTGGTCGGCCGTCGCGAGGGGCACCTCCGGGCCACCGCACGTGCGGCGCAGCTGCGTGTGGATCACGCCGTGCGGCTGCCCGCTGCGCTTGGCCCACGCCGAGACCAGCTTGGAGAGCTCCTTGCGCAGCTCGGCGGCCCGCCGGTGCTCCTGCTCCGACCGCTCGGCCTCCGCCTCGCGCGCCGACGGGGCGCCACCGCGCGCCTTGAGGTGGTCGGCCTGGCGCTGACGCAGCAGCGTCGCCACCTGGTCGGGCTCCAGCAGGCCGGGCAGCCCGAGGAAGTCCAGCTCCTCGGCCGAGCCGACGTCGGCCCCCGCTCCGAACTCGCCGCCGTCGAACAGCACGCGGTCGAACGACGCCTGGGCGTCCAGCGCCTGGAACGAGCCCAGCAGCTCGCCCGACGCCTTCTCCTCCCGGTTCGCCTCGGCGACCAGGGCCGCCTCGGGGTCGTACTCGATGCCCTGCTCCTCGGCCGTGCGCGGCCGGTCCAGCGCGTGGTCGCGCTCCTGCTCCATCGAGTTCGCCAGGTTCAGCAGCGGCGCGACGCTCGGCAGGAAGATCGACGCCGTCTCACCGCGCTTGCGGGCGCGCACGAACCGGCCGATCGCCTGCGCGAAGAACAGCGGCGTCGAGGCGCTCGTCGCGTACACGCCGACGGCGAGGCGCGGCACGTCGACGCCCTCCGACACCATGCGCACCGCGACCATCCAGCGGTCGTCGTTCTGCGCGAACTCCTCGATCCGACCCGAGGCGCCCTCGTCGTCCGAGAGCACGACGGTGGGCCGCCTGCCCGTGATCTCGTGCAGGTGCGCCGCGTACGCGCGGGCGTTGTCCTGGTCGGTCGCGATGACCAGCCCGCCCGCGTCCGGCACGGTGCGGCGCACCTCGGTGAGGCGCTTGTCGGCCGCGGCGAGCACCGACGGGATCCACTGGCCCTCCGGGTCCAGCGCGGTGCGCCACGCCTGGCCGGTCATGTCCTTGGTCATGGCCTCGCCCAGGCGCGCGCTCACCTCGTCGCCCGCCTTGGTGCGCCAGCGCATGTCTCCGGCGTACGACAGAAAGAGCACGGGACGCACCACGTGGTCGCGCAGCGCCTCGCCGTACCCGTAGGTGTAGTCGGCCTTCGAGCGGCGGACGCCCTCGGCGTCGGCCTCGTACTGGACGAACGGGATGGCCGAGGTGTCGCTGCGGAACGGCGTCCCCGTGAGCGCGAGCCGTCGCTCGGCGCCCTCGAACGCCTCGCGGACGGCGTCGCCCCAGCTCAGGGCGTCGCCTCCGTGGTGCACCTCGTCGAGGATGACGAGCGTGCGCGCCGCCTCCGTGCGCGCCCTGTGCAGCGCGGGCTTGGCGGCCACCTGCGCGTACGTCAGCGCGACGCCGTCGTAGTGCGAGCCGTGCCTGCCCTGCGAGTTCTTGAACTTCGGGTCGATACGGATGCCCACGCGCGCCGCTGCGTCGGCCCACTGGGTCTTGAGGTGCTCCGTCGGTGCCACGACCGTGACGCGGCGGACCACCCCCGTCTCCAGAAGCTCGGTGGCGATGCGGAGGGCGAACGTCGTCTTGCCCGCACCCGGCGTCGCGACCGCGAGGAAGTCCTTCGGGCTGCGGTCGCGGTACAGCTCCAGCGCCTCGGCCTGCCAGGCGCGCAGGCTCGACGCCGTCCCCCAGGGGGCACGACGCGGAAAGGCAGGGCTGAGCGACGATGCGGCCGCAGACGACGGTGTGTGGGGCAGCTGCTGCGGCTGGCTCGTCACTGTCCGGAGTCGCCCTCGCCGCCGTCCTGCGGGTCGCGGAGACCGTCGTAGATCTCCTTGCACCGGGGGCAGACCGGGAACTTGCCCGGGTCCCTGCCCGGGACCCAGACCTTGCCGCACAGCGCGATCACGGGCTTGCCGCTCAGGGCGGACTCCATGATCTTCTCCTTGCGCACGTAGTGCGCGAAGCGCTCGTGGTCCCCGGGCTGGGCCTCCTCCCGGGTCTCCTCGCGCTCGAGGACGCTCGTACCACCCTGCGTACGGGGGTCGTCCTGCGGTGTGGAGAGTGGTTCGGTCATGCCGAGAAGTCTACGCGGGACCTCTGACGTCGCGGGCTGCCCCACCGGCCCCTGCGCGGAGATTTCCTTGCGGCCGTGTCGGTGGGCACCGCTATAACTGACGCATGTCACGTCCCCGCCTCGAGAGGAGCCCCGTCCTGCCCGACGACCTGACCGTCCCCGAGACGGCCGCCGCCCTGGCCGACCCGTCACCCGACCTGCCGGCGCCCGAGTGGCCCGACTTCGGCGACCACGACGAGTGCGCGCGTCGCGCCGTCGCGGCCGTCGCCGCGATGCTCGGCCGCCCCGTCCCCGAGCGACCGCGCGAGCCGCGCTCGTCCGGCGAGTGGCTCGGCCGCCGGTGGGAGGTCGACGAGAGCGCGCTGGTCAACGTGTCGCGCGACATGTCGCGCACCCTCCAGCGCCTGCACGGCTACGCCCTCCAGCGGTGGATCGACCGGCACCCGGACGCCGTCGAGGTGTTCGGCCCCGGCGGCGCCCCGCAGCGCGCGGCGCTCGACCTCGGCGACAGCACGTCGGTGAGCGTCCCCGCCGTCGCGACGGTGCTGTTCCCCGCGGGCTCGGCGTACGACACGCCGGTGGCGGTCGAGCTGGCCTACCGCTACGGCACGCCGACCGTCACGGCGTTCACGCCGCCGGGCGGCCTCGCGGTCGCCGAGCGGGTGCTGGCCGACCTGACCCGGACGCTCGAGGTGGACCACCCGTACCGCGGCGGGGTCCTGTCGGCCCGGTCGTCGACCGGCTCGGTCGAGCTGGTCCCCGTGACGCACACGCCGCAGGCCCGCCAGGACGTCGTGCTGCCCGCCGAGCTGTGGCGCGAGGTCGACCTGTTCTGCTCGAGCGTGACCACGCGCAGGGACGCGCTCAAGGCGCTGGGGCACACCACCTCGCGCGGGCTGCTGCTGGCCGGGCGTCCCGGGGTGGGCAAGACGAAGCTGTCGCGCGTCATCGCGACCGAGCTGGCGGGCCCGCTCACGGTCGTCCTCGTCACGGCAGAGGTGCTGCGCACGTGGATGACCGAGCTGTACGACGAGATCAGGGGCCTGGGCCCGTGCCTCGTGGTGCTCGAGGAGATCGACTCGGTCGCCGCCAAGGGCTCGCGCGGCGACACGTCGTTCGCCGAGTTCCTGGACGCGCTCGACGGCACGCGCAGCTCCGACGACGTGCTCACGCTCGCCACGACGAACGACCCCGACGCGCTCGACCCCGCGGTCAAGCGCCCGGGCCGGTTCGACACGATCGTCGAGGTGCCGCCGCCGGACCTCGCGGGCCGCAGCGAGATCCTGCGGCTCTTCCTGCCGCCGGGTGCGCCCGTGGACGTCGGGCTCGTCGCCTCGTTCCTCGACGGCGCGACGGGAGCCGACCTGCGGGAGGTGGCCCGGCGCGCGATCCTCGAGCACGGCCCCGACGAGCTGACGACGGAGCGGGTCGCCGACGTCGCGACGTCGGGCCGCTGGAAGCCCGCGCCCGTGGCGGGCAACTACCTCTGAGCGCCCGCCACGGGCACCGACCGCGTCACGCGTGCCACACCACCGGCCGCGCCTACAGGCCCTGCCACCCGGGCTTGTCGGCGTAGGTCTGGCGGTAGTAGTCGGCGAGCTGCAGGCGCGAGGCCGCCGCGTCGTCGACCAGCACGGTCGCGTGCGGGTGGAGCTGCATGATCGTGGCGGGCCACATCGCCGAGACGGGCCCCTCCACGAGCTGGTGCACGGCCTCCGCCTTGGCCCGGCCGGTGGCCAGGAGCACGAGGTGGCGGGCCTCCATGATGGTCGCCAGCCCCTGGGTGAGGCAGTGCCGCGGCACGTCCTCGACGGACCCGCCGAAGAACCGCGCGTTGTCCTCGCGGGTCTGCCGGGTGAGCGTCTTGATGCGCGTGCGCGAGGCGAGCGACGAGCCCGGCTCGTTGAACGCGATGTGCCCGTCCGTGCCGATGCCGAGGATCTGCAGGTCCACGCCACCGGCCGCGGCGATCGCCTCCTCGTAGGCCGCGCACGCGGCCGGGAGGTCGTCGGCGAGCCCGTCAGGGCCCTGCACGGCGTCGGGCGGGAGGTCGACGCGCGAGGCGATCTCCTTCTCGATGACGTTGCGGTACCGCTCGGGGTGGCCGGCCGGCAGGCCGACGTACTCGTCGAGCATGAACGCGCGCGCCCGCGCGAACGACAGGCCCTCCTCGTGCCGCCGCGCGAGCTCGTCGTAGACGGCGAGCGGCGACGAGCCGGTGGCCAGCCCGAGCACCGCGTCGGGCTTCGTCCGCAGCAGGTCCTCGACGGCCCCGGCGGCCAGCCGCGCGAGCTCGTCGGCGGGTGCGATGACGACCTCCATCAGCTCCTCCTCCCCAGCACCGCAGCGCCCACCGCGGCGACAGGAACGTGTGTCGGTGCCAGCCTGACGCGCTCGGCGAGCCGCAGCGAGCCGAGGAACGCGGAGACCTTGGCCTGCTCGCGCAGCGCGTCCTGCACGGCGTCGAGCAGCTCGGTGCCGAGCTGGGCCACGCCGCCGCCGAGCACCACGTGCCGCACGTCGGTCGTGAGCACGAGCAGCCGCACGGCCGAGGCGACGGCGTCGGCGAACCGGTCGCGCACCGCGACCGCTTCCTGGTCACCCGCCCGCGCCGCCTCGAACAGCTCGACGGGCGCAGGCTTGCCGTGCCGCGCCGGCCACGCCGCCTCGAGCGCCTTGCCCGAGGCGAACCGCTCGAGGCAGCCCCGCTGCCCGCACGGGCAGTCGGGTCCGAGCGGGTCGACCGGGATGTGGCCGATCTCCCCCGCCGCGCCGCTCGCGCCCCGGCGCAGCTCGCCGTCGAGCACGAGGCCCGAGGCGAGCCCGGTGCCGAGGGCCAGGAACGCGAGGTCCTCGTGCGCTCCCGAACCGCCGTCACCGTCCGGTCCGTCCGGCCCCGTCCGCTCGAGCACGTGCGCCGCGCCGACGGCGGCCACGTTGAGGTCGTTCTCGACCACCACGGGCACCCCGCCGAGCCGGTCGGACAGCAGGTCCGCGAGCGGCAGCTCGTCGTCGTGCACGCCGAGGTTGACGGCGTGCCGCACGGTGCCGGAGTGGTGGTCGACGATGCCGGGAATGCCGAGGCCCACCCCGGCCAGGCCCGGCACAGAGACCCCGCCCGACGCCACGACGTCGCGCACCGCCTCGGCCGCACCCGTCACCAGCCCCTCGGCGCCGTGCACCGTGGGCCGACGCACCGTCGCCACCACCTCACCCGCTGGATCCAGGAGCGCACCGAGGATCTTGGTGCCTCCGATGTCGAGCCCGACCGTGTACGAACCCATCCCGTCCTTGCCCATCAGCCCTTCACCGCGCCGGACACCAGACCACCGGTCATCCGGCCCTGCACGATCAGGAAGAAGATCACCGCGGGGATCGCGATCAGCACCGACCCCGCCATGACGGCGCCCCAGTTGGTCGCCTGCGTCGCCTGGAGGAACGTGCGCAGCCACAGGGGCAGCGTCATCGCCTCGGGGCGCTGCATGACCACCAGCGCCGTGACGAACTCGTTCCACGCCTGGAGGAAGGCGAACACGCCCGTCGCCACCAGGCCAGGGGCGAGCAGCGGGAACGTCACCCGCCAGAACGCGCCGGCCCGGGAACACCCGTCGATCATCGCCGCCTCCTCCAGCTCCTTGGGTACACCGTTGACGAAACCGCGCAGCGTCCAGATCGTGAACGGCAGCACGCCCGCCGCGTACACGAGCGTCAGGCCGATGATCGTGTTGAGCAGCTGCCAGCCGTCGATGATCCGGAACACCGAGATGATCATCGCCTCTCCGGGGATCATCTGGACCACGAGGATCAGCACGATGAACGTCCGGCGGCCCTTGAACTGGAAGCGGGTCAGCGCCAGCGCGGCCACGAACCCGACCAGCAGCGCGATCACCAGTGTGAGGAACGTGACACCGATCGAGTTGAGCACGGCGGGCGGGAACGGCGCCCGCGCCTCGCTGAACATCGCCGACCGGTAGTTGTTCAGCGTGAACACGTCCGGCGTCGGGAAGAACGCGAGGTCGCGGCCGCGGACCTTGTTGTTGGGCAGGAACGACGTGTTGACCATCCAGTACACCGGGAAGGCCGAGAACACGAAGACGGCGACGGCCAGCGCGCCGAACCCGGTGTCGGCGAGACGCCTGCGGACCTTGATCACAGCTCCTCCTCCCGCAGCGTGCGCCGCACGTAGGGGTACGCGATGGCCAGCATGACGGCCACGAAGATGACGCCGACGGCGCTCGCCAGGCCGTAGTGCCCCTGCGCCATGCCGGTCTGGTAGATGTACACGCCGATCGTGTTGGTGAGCTCGCGGTCGCCGCCGATGTCCTGCAGCACGAACACCTGGGTGAACAGCTTGAGGTCCCAGATCATCGACAGGACGACGAGCACGGTGATGATGCTGCGCACGTACGGCACCTGGATGAGCCGGAAGCGCTGGAAGGCGCTCGCGCCGTCGAGCTGCGCGGCCTCCATCACCTCCTCGGGGATCTGCGTGAGCCCCGCGTAGAGCGTGAAGGCGACGAACGGCACGGCGCCCCACACCACGATGAACGACAGGATGAGGAAGAACGAGAGCGGGTTGAGCAGCCAGGAGTGCCCGAACCAGTCGTCACCGGTGATCCGGGTCAGCAGGTTGTTGACCACGCCGTACTGGGTGTCGAACACCCAGCCCCACACCGTGGTGGCCGACAGCGCGGGCATGGCCCAGGCGAGCAGCAGGCCCACCGACACGAGCAGCCGCAGCGCCTTGCCCACGCGCATCATGAGCAGCGCGACGAGCATGCCGAGCACGAGCGTCGTCACGACGAGGAAGACCATGAGCAGGAAGCTGCGCCCGAGCACGACCCAGAAGCCCTCGACGTCGGTGAGCACCTCCGCGTAGTTGTCCAGGCCGACCCACGCGGCGGGCTGACCCATGAGCTGGGCGCGCTCGTACTCCTGGAACGACATGACCACGAGGCGCAGCACCGGGTAACCGGTGAGGACGCCCAGCAGGATCATCGTCGCCGAGAGCAACAGCCACGGCAGGTACGGCGGCCGGCGCCTGTGCCGGATCTCTTGGCGCGGTGGCGCCGGTGAATCCACGAGTGTGGTGCTCATGTCCTGTCTCCTCGGGGCAGTGGAGTCCCGCCCCGCCCAGGAGTGGAGGTCACCGGGCGGGACGGGAGGAGGGGGTGCCGACGCGGGTCAGCTGTTGAGGATCTCCTCGATGTCCGCGTCGAGCTTCTCGGCGACGGCCTTGACGTCCTCGCCCGAGGCGATCTTGGAGAACGCGGTCTGCAGGATCATCTGCGACTCGACGTCGGCCCACTTCGGGGACGCCGGCGTGAGCTTGGCGTTGGCCGCGGCCTCGGCGGCGGCGGCGCCGATCGAGGTGCTCTGGTCGACACCCTCGAAGAGCGAGGTCTTGGCCGGGAACAGGCCGTTCTCCGCCAGGATGGTCTGGTACTCGTCGCTGAGCAGGATCTCCAGCGCGCTCATCGCGAGGTCGGGGCGCGCCGACTTCTGCGCGACCGCGATGTTCGAGCCGCCCGCGAACACCTGCGCGGCGCCGCCGTCCTTGCCCGGCAGGGCGAAGGCCTCGAGGTCCGAGCCGTAGGTCGAGGCGCACCCGGGCACGCCGTCCGGCGTCTCGGGCTCCTCGGGCGCGTTGATGGACCACTGGATCCAGCTCGGCGCCGACAGGAACGCGACCTGACCCTCGCAGAACGGCACCTGCAGGTCGGTCTCGTTGGTGTCGGCCGGGGCGTTGTTGCCCTCCGTCATGATCGTCTGGATCTGCTCCAGGCCCTTCAGGCCGCCCTCGGAGGAGAACCCGGCCTCCCACGTGCCGTCCTCGGCCTGCTCGGCGACGAAGCCGCCGTTCTCCCAGATGAAGGGCAGGGCGTTGTACCAGTCCTGGCCGGGCCAGTAGACGCCGGACAGGTCCTTGGTGCGCAGGTCGACGGCGGTCTCGACGTACTCGTCGAGGGTCGTCGGCACGGGCGTGTCGCCCAGCACCTGGTCGGAGTAGAACACGACGCGCGAGCCCGAGTAGTACGGCAGGGCGTAGTGCTTGCCCTCCCAGTCACCGGCCTCGACGAAGCCCGGCAGCAGGTCGTCACCGCCCAGCGTCTCGAACTCCTCCGCGGTGATCTCGCGGAAGTAGCCGGACGACGTGAACGCAGCGGCCTGCGTGTTGCCGATCTCGACGACGTCGGGGGCGTCCGAGCCGGACAGCGCCGTCGTGTACTTGTCGACGAGGCCGTCCCAGGCCTGCTCCTCGATCGTCAGCGTGCTCCCCGGGTTCTCCTCCTCGAAGGTCTCCTTGAGGTAGTCCCGGGCGTCCTGCGGCGTGTCGGAGCCGACGAGCCAGACCCGGACCTCGCCGGGGCCGGTCTCCTCAGGGCTGCTCGCCGCGTCGCCCGCGTTACCGCACGCGCTGAGCGCGAGCGTCAGGGTGATCGCCGACGCCGCGGCGCCGACCAGACGGTTTCTGTTCACGAGTGTCTTCCTCCCGGGATACGACGGTGTGTCGCGGTGGTGCATGGTGAGTGAGGTCGCCTGCCGCCGACACGTGCGCACGGATGCTCACGAGACCCCCAGCTGGGCGGAAAGCACGAGGACGGCGGCGCCCGCCAGCACGACGTCCTCGCCGAGTGCGGCCATCCGCAGCTGCAGGCCCGAGGTGATGGCCGGCATGGTCCGCTGTCGGATGGTGTCCAGCGCGGCCTCGCTCAGGGGCCCGTCGAGCAGGTCACGCGGACCGCTCAGGAGCACCTGGTCGAGGTTGAGCGCGCTGACGACCGGGGCGAGGGTCACGCCCAGCACCCGGCCGGCCGACGCCAGCGCGGCGTCGGAAGCTTTCTTGTCCCCGCCCTCGACCGCGCGCCGCAGCGCCGGCACGGACAGGACCGTCTCGAGGCAGCCGCGGCGTCCGCACGCGCACTGCTCGCCGTCGTCGACCACGGTGACGTGCCCGATCTCGCCCGCGGCGTCGCCCTGGCCGTGCACCCGCACGCCGTCGACGACGACGCCCGCGCCGACACCGGCGCCCACGGTGACCACGAGCATGCCGGAGCTGGCCCCGCCGTAGGTGAACTCGCCGAGCGCCGCCGTGTTGGCGTCGTTGGCGACGTGCACGGGCAGGCCGAGGCGCTCGCCGAGGACCTCGGCGAGCGGCACGTCGTACCAGCCGCGGTTGGGGGCCTCGACGACGCGTCCGTCGAGGTCGATGATGCCGGGCGAGCCGACGCCGACGCCGATCACCGGATGGGTGGCTGCGGCCACGAGCCGCCGGACGAACCGGGTGAGCAGGTCGACGAGCTCGTCACCCGTGCGCCCGTCGATGTCGAGCTGCCTGCGCACCACGATCTCGCCCGTGAGGCTCAGCACCGCGCCGCGCATGCGGCCGTGCTCGGTGAGGTCGACGGCGACGATCTGGTAGGCGTCCGCGCGCAGGCCCACGAGGATCGCGGGCTTGCCGACCCGCTGGCCGGGCCGGGTGCCGAGCTCCTCGACGAGGCCCTCCGCGATGAGCACGGAGACCAGGTCGGAGATGGTGACGCGGGTGAGCGAGGTGGCTCGTGCGAGGTCGGCCCGGGAGGTGGGCCCCTCGTGGAAGAGGTGCTGCAGCACCAGGGAACGGTTGTGCGCCCTGGCGTGCTCGGGGAGCACCTTGGACGTCGCGCGCAGCCGTGCACCGAGCCCTCGCCCGGTGCCGCTGCGTTCAGTCGCCGTCGCCATGTTTGTTAGTAGACCTCCTTAACAGAGTGCTGTCCATCACCCGGTGCGACCCGTAACAAGACTGTTACGTGGGTCACGCCTGCCCGGGCGGAGGCAGCACACTGTGTCGACTCCGGATTACTTCACGTGCCTGACGAAATCAGCCTGCCGCACGCCGCAGCCCAGGGCACGGCGTGACCGCACCGTGATCAAGGACCTCGCAAACCTGCAGAAACACCGGGTCAGGAGGGTTGTAAGTTCACAAAGGGATCACAGTTACCGGGTGAGCCCGGTTTCAGCCCCTTGGCCCTCTTACGCTCGTCAGCATGAAGCGCATCCGGTTCGCCACGGGGGCGGCGGGCCAGCCCGCAGGCCGACCTGTCCGCACCCTCCTGGCGACAGCGGCCACGGGTCTCCTCGTGGCCGCGCTCGCGGCCTGCTCGGGCGGGGGCGCCGGCGATTCCGGAGGCTCCGCGGCCCAGGACGGCGGCGCGTCACGCAGCGAGGTCGTCTCCCCCGACGGCGCGCCGGACGTCACCGACGCCGCGGCGGGCGCTGTCGGGATGGGCGAGTCGCGGCAGGAAGCCGTCGACCGCGAGCTCGTCACCACCGGCAGTGCGACCCTCGCGGTGGAGGACCCGTTCGACGCCGCGGAGGACATCGCGCGGCTCGTCGAGGACGCGGGCGGCCGCGTCGAGGCGCGCGACGAGCGCGCCGCGACCGACGACGAGCCGGGCAGCGCCTCGATGACCCTGCGCATCCCCGCCGACCGGGTCTCGGCGACCCTCGACGCACTGGACGCCCTCGGGGAGGTGCGCGACCGGCACGTCGAGACCGTCGACGTCACCGGCACGGCGCAGGACCTGGACGCGCGCATCCAGGCGCTGCGCACGTCGACCGACCGGCTGCGCGAGCTCCTGGCGGAGGCCGACCGCACGGCCGACCTCATCGAGATCGAGTCGGAGCTCTCCACGCGTCAGGCCGAGCTGGACTCGGCGGTCTCCGAGCGCAACCGCCTCTCCGACGAGGTGGCGATGTCCACGCTGCGCGTCGAGATCGTCGCGGAGGGCACGCCGGCGGCGCAGGCGCGCCCCGACGGGTTCCTCGGTGGCCTGTCCGCCGGCTGGAGCGCACTCGTGAGCACCTTCAACGTCGTGGTGCTCATCCTCGGTGCGGTCGTCCCGTGGCTCGCGCTGGGCGGGCTGGTGCTGCTGGTCGTGGTCGGGATCCGCAGGCAGGTCGCGCGGTCCCGCCGCCCGGACGCGCCGCCTGCCGCTGCCGAGCCGGAGCCTGCCCCGGCCGAGTGACCGCGGCGCGGAGCGGGACGGCCCGCGTCAGTCCGTGATCGCCAGCGCGTCGATCTCCACGAGCATCTCCTCGCGCGGCAGGCCCGTGAACACCGTGGTCCGGCTCGGCAGCACACCACCGGGGCAGTGCCGGGTGACGAACTCGCCGTAGGCGTCGTTCATGGCAGCGAAGTCCTCACGCCTCGTCAGGTAGACCCGCAGCATCACGACGTCGTCGAACGTCGCGCCGCCCGCCTCGACGATCGCCCGCACGTTCTCCAGCGTGCGGGTCGTCTGCGCGGCGACGTCGCCGGGGTGGAGGTACTCCCCCGTCGCCGGGTCGACGGGGCCCTGCCCGGACACCTGCACGAACGGCCCCTTGCGCACGCCCTGGTGGAACGTGTGCGCCGGTGCGGGCGCGTCCGGGGTGGAGATGGCGGTCTTGGCGGTCATCTGTGCTCCTTGTGCTGTGAGGGCCGGGTGCGCGGGCGAGGTCAGAAGTCGAGGGCGACCTGCTCGACGACGTCGTCGCCGCGCGTGATCAGCGCGGTCCGGTACTTGTCGAGCGTGGTGCACGGGTGCGAGATGCCGAACCCGACGACATCGCCGGGCTGGAGCGTGCCGTCGGCCTCGGGCTCGAGCGCGAGGTACCCGTGCTGGTCGTTCAGCGCGGTCACCCGGACGCCCGTCAGGTCGCGCTCCGCGCCGAGGCGGCCGTCGGCGCCGGGCGTCCGGGCGACCAGCGGCGTCGGCAGGTCGATGTCGAAGGAGACGTCACGGCGCCCCAGCGCCACGATCACCAGGCCCGGCTCGGGCGCCGACAGCACCGTCGCCCACACCCGGATCGCGGGGAGCAGCGCCTGCGCGCCCATCCGCGTCCACGGGTCGGCGTGCAGGTAGTGGCCGTGGTCGTGGGTCACGTAGGCGCCGGAGCGCAGCACGACCCGGGTCGGCACCTGCGCCCCGCCGGCGTCGTGCAGGGGCGCACCGAGGTGCCGGGCCA
This sequence comes from Promicromonospora sp., assembly GCA_036010205.1. Classification (GTDB taxonomy): domain Bacteria; phylum Actinomycetota; class Actinomycetes; order Actinomycetales; family Cellulomonadaceae; genus Promicromonospora. Next base: position 15,592 of record DATGOB010000207.1, read on the forward strand.
CGACGTCGGCGAACGCGCTGCCGCCCGCGCTGAGCACGAGCGGGCCGTCCACGAGACCCGCGACGGCGAGGCCCGTGGCGCGCAGCTCGTCGCACCACCCGCCGACGTCGGCCAGCTCCTGCTCGCTCGTCCCGCCGGCGACGGGCCCCTCGTAGCCGGCGACGCCGACCACGCGCAGCCCGGCGTCGTGCACACGCCCCGCGAGCGCGACGACCTCGTCGCGCGTGCGCAGGCCCGTGCGCCCGCCCGGGACGCCCAGCTCGACGAGCACACCGAGCCGCGCGACGACGGCGGCGTCGGCCCCGTCGAGACCGGCGGCGAGCAGCTCGAGGCCGCGCGGGGAGTCGACGTAGACCCACACCTCGTCCACGGGGGCCTCCGCCGCGAGCGCCGACCGGAGCCAGGCGATGTCGCGGGGGTCGACGATCTCGTTGGCGAGGAACACCCGCCGCACGCCCCAGCCGATCACGCGACGGAGCTGGCCCGGCGTCGCGACGGTGGCGCCCCACACGCCGGCGGCGGACTGCCGCTCCCAGATGCTGCGGGACATGTGCGTCTTGACGTGCGGGGCGTGGTCGACGCCCGCCGCCGCGAACGCTGCCGCCACGGTGGTGACGTTGTGCTCGAGGGCCGCCTCGTCGAGGGTCAGCAGCGGCCAGAGGAACGAGGGGTCGTCGATGCGCAGCACGGCCCCATCCTGCCCTCTCACCCGGCCTGCCCGCGAACGTCCGCGGTGTCCCCCGTGGTGTCCCGGGCTGTCCGGCGGGGCAGGTTCTCGACGCCGCCGTCCTCGCGCCAGCCGCCCATGCCCGCCCAGCCGCCGGCCGCCGTCTCCGCGGCCAGGTCGCGCGGGTGGCCCTGGACGCCGGGTCGGGTCTGCCAGGGTCGGGGGCCGTCGGCCGGGCGGTACTCGACGCCGTACGCGTCGAGCCTCGGCAGGTGGTCGCGCCGGAGCCGCTCGAGGAACTCCGCCGAGGCGGTCGTGCCGGGCGACCGGTCGGTCGGAGGCGACCAGGCGACCTCGGCGAAGGCCGCGAGCCGCGGGAAGGTCGCGTAGTCGACGCGGCGCGCGCTGTCGAGGTGCTCGGTCCACACCTGCGCCTGCACGCCGAGCAGCCGCCCGGGGCGCGCGGTCGCGGACGGCGGCGGGCCCGCGCCCAGTGCGGCAGGGAAGGGGTCGAACGCGTAGACGTCCTCGACCGTGCGCAGGAAACCCACCGGGATCGGCTCCGCGGGGTGGTCGCCGGCGCGGTGGTCGAGGTAGACGGCCTGCTCGGGCGCCATCACGACGTCGTACCCGGCCGCGAGCGCCGCGGCGCCCTGCGCGTGACCGCGCCACGACGTCACCACGACGTCGCGCGGCAGCAGCGGCGACACGGCCTCGTCCCAGACGACGGCGCGGCGGCCGGCGCCGGACACGTGCTGCGCGAGCCGGGAGACGAACCAGCCGTGCAGCAGGCCGACGTCGGGCGCGCCGTCCTCACCGAGCAGGCCGAGAGCGCGGGCCCGCTCGACGATCTGCGGCGACTCGCGCCACAGGGTGGTCGGCACCTCGTCGCCACCGAGGCCGATCCACGGCGTGTCGACGACCTCGAGCACCTCGTCAAGCACGTGCCGGAAGAAGGCGAGCGATCCCTCCGACGGGTCGAGCACGTCCTCGCTGATGCCCCAGGTGGTGCGGACCTCCTGGCGCATCTTGCGGGTGCCGAGCTCCGGGTAGGCGGCGACGGCGGCCTCGACGTGCCCGGGCACGTCGATCTCCGGCACGACGGTGACGCCCCGGTCGCGCGCGTAGGCGACGATCTCGCGCAGGTCGTCCTGCGTGTAGAACCCGCCGTGCGGGCGGCCGTCACGCGTGCCGGTCCGCCACGTGCCGACCGTCGACTCGCGCCGCCACGCCCCCGTCCGGGTCAGCTCCGGGTAGCGGTGGATCTCGACGCGCCAGCCCTGGTCGTCGGTGAGGTGGAGCTGGAGCACGTTGAGCCGGTGCGCGGCCGCGAGGTCGACGAACCGCAGCACGTCGTGCTTGGGCAGGAAGTGCCGGGCGACGTCGAGCAGCACGCCGCGCCATGCGAACCGCGGGTGGTCGTCGACGCGGACGGACGGCAGGACCGGCGCCGAGGTGCCCCCGGCGTAGGCAGCGGGAGCCCGGCGGTAGGCGTCGGGGCCGGCGAGCTGGCGGAGGGCCTGGACGGCGGCGTGCGCGCCGGCGAGGTCGGCGGCCTCGACCCGGACGACCGACCGCCCCGGTGCGTCGGCCGCGCCCACCTCGAGACGGTAGGCGCCCGCGGCCAGGTCGGCCGCCTGCTCGACGACGACGTCGGCCGCCCCGTCGGTGACCGGAACCAGGTCGATCCCGTACGCCTCCTCGGTGACGCGCCGCCACCAGCGGACGGCCGGACGCAGCGCAGGGGCGCAGCGCACGGTCGCGCCGTCGGCGAGCCGCACCGGGACGCCGTCGGCCCGCGTCGTCGCGGGTGCAGGGACGAGTCCGGGACCGTGGGGGTGACGCACGGCTGCCACACTAGCGCGACGGCCGGGCGCCGCCTGCCGGTGTCGACGCGGTCCGGAGTCGCGCGGCTCAGTTCCCCATGCCGTCGAGCAGCCAGTGGTAGCGCAGGCGCAGGGCACGCTCCGTGCTGGCCGCCGCCGCTGCCAGCGTGACGCCGATGTTGAGCCAGGCAGGCAGCGTGACCGGTGAGGAGAACGTCTCGAACCGGTCGGCCACCGGCGGGAACTCCGTGACCGCCTGGACGAGCTGGGGCACCAGCAGGAGCACCGAGACGACCAGCACGGCCACCGAGCACGCGCCGATCAGGCGGCTGATCGCCGGGCGCTCGCGCTCGAGACGGGCGCGGCGCCCCTCGCCCGACGCCGGGTCCGGCACCAGCTGGTGCTCGGTCCCGGCGTCGGTCACGTAGTGGCAGCGCCGCAGCCCGAAGAGCGTCACGACCACCTCGATGGTCCCGCCCTCGACCGGGAACGCCGCGGGCAGACGCGACGCGGCGTGGTGCCTGCCGTCGAGGTACAGGTCGGCGCGGCCGTCCCCGTCGTCGGACGTCAGGCCCTGCAGGTAGCGCACGTCGACCGCGTAGGTGACCTCGCTGCCGTCCGACCTCGTCAGCGGCAGGTAGAGCAACGCCCTGCTCAGGAGCTGCCACCAGCGGAACGGCTTGAGCGGTCGCCCGTCCCCCGGCCTGGTCCGCCGGGCGGCGCGCCGCATCCTCCAGCTCGTGCGGCGTCCACCGGACGCGTGCCCCCTGCTCATGCCGTCCCTCCCCGTGCTCGACCGTCGTCGTTGCGCTGCTGTCGCCGCCGTCGTGCCGGTGCCGGTCAGGACGCCCGGCAGGTCATGTCGCGCGCCGGGAGCTCGCCGTCCACGAGGAAGGCGGTGCCGACGTTCAGCGCGCAGGCGTTCCCACCCAGCACGTAGACACCGTGCCCGCTGTCGTCGACCGTCACCAGCCGGGACCGGTCGCCCAGCTTCTTGCGCAGCAGCTGCCCGCCGGCCAACGGCGTGACCGGGTCACGGCGGTTCTGCAGGATCAGCACGGTGCGCGGGCCCTCGTCGCTGATCTGCACCGGGCCCTCGAGCGGTTCCGGCCAGTACGCGCACGGCACGATGTTGGCCGCCGCCGCGCCGAACATCGGGAACCGCACCCTGTCCTCGGCCACCGCCGCACGGTAGGCGTCCACGTCCTCGGGCCACTCGCTGTCGTTGCAGGTCGAGGCGAGGAACACCGACAGCGCGTTGGACTGCGGGGACACGGCGTCGCCCGCCGCCTCCCCCGCCGTCCCGGCGACGCCCGGTGCCGGCAGGGCCTGCGCCGCCGCCACGTCGCGGGCCGCGGTGCCGTCGCCGCCCCCGTTGCGCAGCCACTGCCACGTCTGCGCCGTGGAGCCGTAGGTGCGCTCGCTGTAGAGACCGCCGAAGACGAGCTGCCGGAACAGGGCACCGTCGACCCCGTCGACGGGGTGCGCGTCCAGGCGCTCGGCGGTCTCGACGTAGGTCGCGCGGACCTGCGCCGGCGTGCGGCCCAGGCCGTAGGCGGCGTCCCGCTGCGCGGCCCACCGCGCGAAGTCGCCGAACGTCTGCTCCATCCCCTGCGCGTACCGCCGCAGGCCCTCCTGGTTCAGGTGGGTGTCGCCGACGTTGCTGTCCAGCACCACGCGGTCCACCGTCTCGGGGAACAGTGACGCCCAGGCCGCGCCGAGCGCGGTGCCGTACGAATAGCCCAGGAAGCTGGCCTTCTCCTCCCCGAGGGCGGCCCGGATGCTGTCCAGGTCGCGGGCCGTGCTCGCGGTCGAGAGGTGGTAGAGCCCGCCGTCCTCGTCGGTGCGGGCGCACTGCTCTGCCGTCTCGCGGACGACCTCGGCCCGCTCGAGCACCGCCGCGTCGTCGGCCGCGTACGGCGGGACGTTGCTGTAGTAGGCGCTGTCCGCCGGGAACCGGCAGTCCACCCGGGTCGAGTGACCGACGCCGCGCGTGTCCATGCCGATCAGGTCGTACGCCCGCAGCACGCTGTCGGGCAGCCCCTGCGACGCCAGCAGCGTGGGCTGGGTCAGCCCCGAGCCGCCGGGACCCCCGGGGTTGAGCAGCAGGATGCCGCGGCGTGCGGCGGCGTCGGTGCCGGCCAGCCGCGAGATCATCAGGTCGATCTGCTGCCCGTCCGGTTCCGCGTGGTCGAGCGGCACGGAGACCGTCGCGCAGCCCAGCGTGTACGGCAGCGCCTCGGCGACGACGTCGGCGGGGCACTCGCCCCACTCGACCGGGGACCGGTCGCCCGTCACCGTGTCACCCGTCACCGCGCGGGCGGTCGTCGTCCCGGCCGCGGCCGGGACGGCGAGCGCGCCGGCCAGCCCCAGCACGGCGAGCAGCGCCACGGCACGGCCGGGTGCGCGCCGCCTGCCCCCGGGGCGGCGCGGGGGTCGCGACGGTGCGCTGCTGATCTGTTCTTCGTCCATGACACCACCCTCGGGTGGACGAGGAGGCCGCCACCAGTGCCGACGGTCACCGATCGGCGTGAGGAGCGCACGGCCGACCGTGACAGGTGTCATGGCTGGTGGCACGGCCCGTGGAACAGCACAGCGCCGTGACCCCGAGGGGCCACGGCGCTGCGTGAAGGGTGGAGCTGCCGGGAATCGAACCCGGGTCCGGCGTCGGTTTTCGAGGGCTTCTCCGGGCGCAGTCTGCTATGGATTTTCTCGGCCCCCGCGCTCGCGCAGACACGTTCGCGGACAGGCCCAGTCACCTGAGTGTTCCCGCAGCCCCGATGACGAGGGCTACGAGCAGTGGCTTCCTAGATGACGCGGGTGACCGGAGCGGAAGCAGTCTCCGGGCCCACGGACTTCGGGCTCGCTCAGGCGGCGAGGGCGAAGTCGTTGCGCGAGTTATCGGCAACTATTGGTTTACAGGCATCGTTAACGAGATAAGCCTGCATCCTCGGCCCGCTTCACCTCGAAGCACGACCACCGTCGAAACCGATCAGCCCCTATGGTGTTGTCAACCAGCGCCCGCCCGAACCGTCGGCCCGGGCGAACACCTCCAGTCTAGGGGATCAACCCCCGCGCCCGGAACGTTATTTCCGCGACACCGGCACCTCAGCCGAGCATCTCCTTGTGCCGCATCGCGCGCTGCGCCTCGCGCATGTCCTGCTTCTCACGCAGCGACTGCCGCTTGTCGTACTCCTTCTTGCCGCGGGCGAGCGCGATCTCGACCTTCGCGCGGCCGTCGAGGAAGTACAGGCGCAGCGGCACGAGCGTGTGCCCCTTCTCGCGCGCCTTCGACTCCAGCCGCTCGATCTCGTGGCGGTGCAGCAGCAGCTTGCGCTTGCGGCGGGGCGCGTGGTTGTTCCACGTGCCCTGGAAGTACGCGGGGATGTGCACGTTCTCGAGCCACGCCTCGCCGCGGTCGATGGCCGCGTACCCGTCCGTGAGCGACGCACGGCCCATGCGGAGGGCCTTGACCTCCGTGCCCGTGAGCACGATCCCGGCCTCGAAGACGTCCTCGATCACGTAGTCGTGGCGGGCCTTCTTGTTGTTCGCCACGACCTGGCGCGGATCGTCCACCTTCTTCTTGGCCATGGTCTCCCTCCCGGGCTCGTTCGCTCGTCCGCCCGGTCCGGGGCGCGACCTTCCATCTTACGCGTCACGCACACACGGACCAGGCTTTATGCGGCGGGCGAAGGCCTCGGCTCGCGGCCGGGTCAGAGCCAGGTCGTCAGAGCCAGGTCATCGGGTCGACCGTCGACCCGTTGACGTACACCTCGAAGTGGAGGTGGCACGCCGTGGAGGTGCCGGTGGTGCCCGAGTAGCCGATCACCTGCCCGCGCGAGACCCGCTGCCCGGGCGACACCGCGAACGACGTGAGGTGGTTCGCGCTGGTCATCACGCTCGTGCCGCGCGCCGTACGGCCGTGGTCGATGAGCACCTGGTTGCCCAGCCCGGCGAGGGTGCGCGCGTAGAGCACGGTGCCGTCCGCCGCCGCGAGGACCGGTGTGCCGCAGTAGGCCCGGAAGTCCGTGCCGGCGTGCAGGCGCGAGTAGTTGAGCACGGGGTGGAACCGCATGCCGTACGACGAGGTGATGTACGGGTTGGCCGTCGGGTAGCTGAGGAACGAGAGGGTGCCGCCGGACGACCCGCCCGACGACCCGGAGCCGCCCGAGCCACCCGACGACCCGGATCCGCCGGACGATCCGCCCGACGCCGCCTCGCGCTCCGCCTGCTCGCGGGCCAGGCGCTCGTCGCGCTCCTTCTGCTTGCGGATGATGCTCTTGAGGTCGGCCTCGATCGAGCTCAGCTCCTGCTCCGTGTCACGGATGCCCTCCAGCGCCGCGTCCTTGCGCCGCTCGATGCGCCGGGTGAGCCGCTCCTGCTCCTCGATGAGGCGCTCGATCTCGGCCTTGCGCTCGACGGCGGCCTGCTTGGCCTGCTCCTTGGCGCGCACGTTCTCGTCGGCGAGCCGCTTGAGCTCGGTCACGGCCTCGCGGACCGCCGACAGCCGCGCCTCGAGGTTGCGGGCCGTGGCCTCGGCGTCCTGCAGCTCGGCGAGCGTGCGTGCCCTGATGCGGGCTGCCGACGACGACACCGAGTACCCGTCGATGAACTCCTCGGTGCTCTCGGCGCCCGTGACCAGGCCGATCGTCGAGCCGGTGCCCGCGCCGCGCAGCTCCTCGCGCGCCATCTGCGCGATGTCCTCGCGCGCACCGTCGACCTTGCCCGCACCGTCTGCGAGCTGCCTGCTGACCTTGGCCTCCTCGACCTGCGCGTCCGCGAGCCGCTGGGCGAGGATCGCGGCCTCGCGCTCGGCACGTTCCAGATCGGCCTGCGCGACGGCGAGCTCGGCCTCCGCGACGGGCAGCCTGCCCTCGACCCGGTCGAGCTCGAGGACGGCGTCCGCGAGCTGCGCATCCGTGTGCTCGAGCTCGGACTCCAGGTTCTCGCGCTCGCGCTCCTTGGCGGCCTGCGCACGCTCGGCGGCGGCGCGCTTGTCGTCGAGGTCGTCGGCGTGCACCGCCGCCGAGCCGCTCACGAGCAGCACGACGGCGACGGCGGCGGCCAGCGGGCCGCGCGCCCAGGACAGGGAGCTTCGCTCGGCGGTCATCAGATCCTCGTGTAGCGGTTGAGGGTGAAGAAGGACGACAGCGCGGCCAGCGCGACGGCGACGACCACGAGCAGCGGGGCGATGCGCAGCACATCGACCTCGGACACGTACGCGACCCAGTCGACGGACCGCTCGAGCCAGTCCGTGACCATGAACCGCACGGCGAGCCACAGCCCTCCGCCGGCGAGCAGGGAGCCGAACACGGCGGCAAGGGCGCCCTCGAGCAGGAACGGCAGCTGGATGAACAGGTTCGAGGCGCCGACCAGGCGCATGATCTCCGTCTCCTTGCGGCGCGAGACCGCACTGAGCCGGATCGTCGTCGTGATGAGCAGCACCGCCGCGAGGAGCATGACGCCCGCCAGGCCCGCCGCGAGCAGCGTGGCCACGTTGAGCGTGCGGAACAGCGGCTCGAAGACGGCGCGCTGGTCCTCGACGACCTCGACCCCGTCGCGGCCCGAGAGCACGTCGCTCACGACCGCGACCTGCTCGGCGTCGGTCAGCTTGAGGCGGAGGGATGCCTGCATGTCCTCCTCGGTGAGCTGCGTGCCCTGGTAGCCGTCGGGGTAGCGCTCCTCGAACGCCGCGAACGCCTGCGCCTTCGACTCGAACCAGACCTTGCTGACCTCGCCGGACAGCTCGGTGCCGATCACCTCGCGCAGGGCGTCGACCTGCTGGTCGGTGGCCTCGCCGCCCGCGCAGGAGGGCGCGGGCGACTTGCCCTCCGGGCACAGGAAGACCGAGACCTCGACCTTGTCGTACCAGTCGTCCTTGAGCTTGCCGATCTGCGCCTGGAGCAGCGCGCCTGCGCCGACGAACGTCAGCGACACGAAGGTCACCAGCACGACGGCGACGACCATCGTGGTGTTGCGGCGCAGGCCGGAGAAGACCTCGCCGAGCACGAACTGGAAGCGCACCTCAGGACCCCCGCACCGTCGGGGCGGCAGGCAGGCGGGTCCCGGTGCCGGGCGCGTCGAGCACGGGCGACGACCCGACGTCGGGCAGGATCGCCTCGCGCTCGCCGTAGCCGCCGCTCGCCTCGTCGCGCACGACGACGCCGTCGGACAGCTCGACGACGCGGCGGCGCATCTCGTTGACGATCTCGTCGTCGTGCGTGGCCATGACCACCGTGGTGCCGGTCCGGTTGATGCGGTCGAGCAGGCGCATGATGCCGAGCGAGGTGGTCGGGTCGAGGTTGCCGGTGGGCTCGTCCGCGAGCAGGATCTGCGGCCGGTTCACGATGGCCCGCGCGATCGCGGCGCGCTGCTGCTCACCGCCCGACAGCTCGGTGGGCATGCGCTTCTCCTTGCCCGCGAGGCCGACCATGTCGAGCACCTCCGGCACGGTGTCCCGGATGACGTGCCGCGGCTTGCCGATCACCTGGAGGGCGAACGCCACGTTCTCGTGGACGGTCTTGTTCTGCAGCAGGCGGAAGTCCTGGAACACGACGCCGAGCTGGCGGCGCAGCGTGGGCACGCGCCACCCCGAGAGGTTGGCGACGTCCCTGCCCGCCACGTACACGCGGCCCCGCGTGGGCCGCTGCTCGCGCAGCACCAGCGAGAGGAAGGTCGACTTCCCCGAGCCCGAGGCCCCCACGAGGAACACGAACTCGCCACGCTCGACGTCCACGGAGACCTGGTCGAGGGCGGGCCGTGCGCCGCGCGCGTAGACCTTCGACACGTTCTCGAACCTGATCACGTGGCCGACACTAGGGGCGGGATCGGGTGGCGTGTCGGGCAGACACGCCGATGAAACTCACCCGGTGCGTCACGGGCGCGTTCGAGAATCGGCGGATTCTTGGTCTAACCCGGTCAAACCGACCGGTTACTTCTGCCCGCCGCCGCGGCGCCAGCGGATGCCCGCCTCGATGAAGTCGTCGATGGCGCCGTCGAACACGGCCTGCGGGTTGCCCGACTCGTGCTCGGTGCGCAGGTCCTTGACCATCTGGTACGGCTGGAGCACGTACGAGCGCATCTGGTCGCCCCAGCTCGCCTTGATGTCGCCCGCCATCTCCTTCTTCTTGGCGGCCTCCTCGGCCTGGCGGAGCAGGAGCAGCCGCGACTGGAGCACGCGGTAGGCGGCGGCGCGGTTCTGGATCTGCGACTTCTCGTTCTGCATCGACACGACCACACCCGTGGGGATGTGCGTCATGCGGACGGCGGAGTCCGTCGTGTTCACGGACTGCCCGCCCGGGCCCGAGGAGCGGTACACGTCGATCTTCAGCTCGGAGTCCGGGATGTCGATGTGGTCCGTCTGCTCGATGAGCGGGATCACCTCGACCGCGGCGAACGACGTCTGCCTGCGCCCCTGGTTGTCGAACGGCGAGATGCGCACGAGGCGGTGCGTGCCGGCCTCGACCGACAGCGTCCCGAACGCGTACGGGGCGTTGACCTCGAACGTCGCGGACTTGAGCCCGGCCTCCTCCGCGTACGAGGTGTCGCCGACCTTGGTCGGGTAGCCGTGCCGCTCGGCCCAGCGCAGGTACATGCGCATGAGCATCTCCGCGAAGTCCGCCGCGTCGACGCCGCCGGCCCCCGCGCGGATCGTGACGACGGCCTCGCGCGCGTCGTACTCGCCGTTGAGGAGGGTCCGGACCTCGAGCGCGTCGAGGTCCTTGCGGATCTTGGCGACCTCCTCCTCGGCCTCGGCGAGCGAGTCGGCGTCGTCCATCTCGTTGCCGAGCTCGACGAGCGTCTCGACGTCGTCGATGCGCGCGGCCAGCTTCTCGACACGGCTCAGCTCGGCCTGCGCGGCGGACAGCGCCGACGTGACCTTCTGGCCCTGCTCGGGGTCGTCCCACAGGTCAGGCGCGGACGCCTGCTCCGACAGCTCGGCGATCTTCGCCTCGAGCGCGGTGGGGTCGCTCACGGCCTCGATGGACTCGAGGGTGGCGCGGAGCGCCTTGATCTCTGCGGGGAAGTCGTTGGTTGCCACGATGCTCAAGGTTACCCGCGCGACCCGGTGCCCGGCGCCGTGAGCGACCGCCCCGCGCCGCGCGACGGTGCGCGAGTGCAGTGTTCGTCGCGGCGCCGGACCACCTGCCCGGTCGAAACTCTGCAGTCGGCCCCCGAGGATGCTCAGGGGAGGGTGCGGCCGAACATCTCTGCCGTCGCCCGGGCGCTCGGTGTGCCGGCGTCGGGGTCGGCGCCGTGGTCGAGCAGCGCGCGGACGACGTCGGCGGCGTCCTTGAAGACCGCCCCCGCGAGCGGGGACTGGTTGCGGGCGTTGAGCCGGTTCACGTCGGCGCCACGCTCCGCGAGGCCCGCCGTGAGGTCCGCGTGGCCGTGGTAGGCGGCAAGCATGAGCAGGGTGTTGCCCGCGTCGTCCGCCGTGTCGACGGGCAGGCCCGCGTCGACGAGGTCCAGCAGCACGTCGGCGCCGTGCCGGGCGAGGTCGAGGATCTGCTCCGGCTCGAGCCGCACGCCGTCCTGGTCGCCGGAGGCCTGCTGATCGGTGCTGTCGCTCATGGTCACAACCTATGTCCTCCGCGGGCCGGCTGCGGTCTCGGCAGCCTGCCGTTGGCGCGGCGGCCCTGGAACGGGTTCCGCCGGTGCGCACCGACGTCGGCACCTCGCCGGTATCCCGGGTTCGTGCTCGGTCGGTCGTGCCGACTTCGGTCCGCCGAACGACCGAACTCGTTACAAGCGACCGAACGCGGGGGCCCGTGCGGGACAGAGGACCGATCTCGCGGAGGTCGGAGCGACGCCCGGGTCGGCAGTCCTGCGCCAGGTCGGCACTTCAGCTGCAGGTCGGTCGATGCATGTGCCGACCGACAGGCGACAGCACGACCTCGAGGTGATGTGCCGACCTCCAGCCGGCATGCCGGCCCCTCGCCGACATCGCGACGTCAGCCTGACGCACCCGCCCCGAGCCGACAGCACGACCCCGAGGCCCCGGCCTCGCGCCGGACCCGGCGACGCGCACGGTCCGGGTGCCGGCCTCACCACGCCCGCGCCGTCGTGACCGCCGTCAGCGGTACTCCCCCGCCGAACGCGTCCGTGAACCAGCGCAGGAGCGGCGGGCGGGACACCCCCGTCAGGACCACGCGCGCGGAGCGGCCGTCCGGGGACGACGCCTCGGCGACCGCGACGGCCAGGCCCGGCGGGTGCTCGGCGAGGTGGTGCTCGACGGCGGCGCGCACCGCGGCGTCGGACAGCGCGAGCGGGGCGTCCTGCGGGGGTGCGCCGGTGCCGGCGTAGAAGGCGTCGGGCGAGATCGCGTCGGCGGCGTCGGCCGCGGCGAGGTCCGCGACGTCGTACAGACGCTTGCGGTCGAGGTGCACGGCACCGGCCGAGGCGACCACCCCGACGAGGGCGAGCGCGAAGGCGACGAACGCGGCGGTCAGGAGGAGGATCCGGCCGCTCTCGGGTGCGTCGACGGGCTCGGGTGTGGACACGCTCCCAGTGTCGGTCCGGCCGGTCTTCGGCGCGCGCCCAGACGTGCCCTGTGGAAAGTTCGGTAGAAAACGTTTAGCGAAACCTCTTGACACGGTATGCCCGGGTTAGAAATCCTTTTCGACGCACGACGGACCAACGACGGCACGTCAACGAGAGGATCGATGATGACCCCGACTCGCACGTCACCGCCCCGCAGGCGCCGCCTCCGCGCCCTGTCACTCGGTACCGCAGCAGCACTGCTGCTCACCTCCGCGATCAGCACAGGCATCGCGGCCACCTCCGCCCAGGCGGCGGGCAGCACCCTGCAGGACGCTGCCGCGGAGTCCGGCCGGTACTTCGGCACCGCCATCGCAGGGAGCAAGCTCGGCGACACGCAGTACACGACCATCGCGAACCGCGAGTTCAACATGGTCACCGCGGAGAACGAGATGAAGCTCGACGCGACCGAGCCGAACCAGAACCAGTTCAACTTCTCGGCCGGTGACCAGATCGCCAACTGGGCGCTCCAGAACGGCAAGCGGCTCCGCGGGCACACCCTCGCGTGGCACTCGCAGCAGCCGGGCTGGATGCAGAACATGGAGGGCAGTGCGCTGCGCAGCGCCATGCTCAACCACGTGACGCAGGTCGCCAGCCACTACCGCGGCAAGGTGTACGCCTGGGACGTGGTGAACGAGGCGTTCGAGGACGGCTCGTCGGGCGCCCGGCGCAACTCGAACCTGCAGCGCACCGGTAACGACTGGATCGAGGCGGCGTTCTACGCGGCCCGCGAGGCCGACCCGGACGCCAAGCTCTGCTACAACGACTACAACACCGACAACTGGAGCCACGC
>DATGOB010000208.1:0-44690 GCA_036010205.1 Promicromonospora sp.
TCGTCGCGGACAGCGACCAGATCCCCGACGAGGACGTCGCCGACGGTGCCGCGGAGGAGGCCCCCCGCGAGGACCCGGGCGTCATCACGCTGATGACGCTGCACACCGCCAAGGGGCTGGAGTTCCCCGTCGTCTTCCTCACCGGCATGGAGGACGGCACGTTCCCGCACATGCGCTCGCTGCACGACGACGACGAGCTCGCCGAGGAGCGTCGCCTCGCCTACGTGGGCATCACGCGGGCGCGCGAGCGGCTCTACATCACGCGCTCGTCGACCCGCGCGGCGTTCGGCATGGCCAACGAGTTCCCCGAGAGCCGGTTCCTCCAGGAGATCCCGGAGGAGCTGTGGGACTGGCGGCGGCGCGAGTCGTCGACGGCGGCCATCCGCGGTGGCCGCGGGGGCTGGGGCGGCGGGTACGGTTCGGGCGGGTACGGCTCGGGCCGTGGGCCCGGTCGAGGACCGGGTGGGTACGGCTCCGGCCGCGGCGGCTCCGGCCGGGCGGCGGAGGGCTCGCGGAGCGGGTCGGCGTCGTCGGGCGGCCAGGCCAACCCGTTCTCCCCGCAGCGCAAGGCGGGCGCGTCGGGCGGGTTCGGCGGCATCTCGGTCCAGAAGGACATCCCGAGCCTGGAGATCGGGGACCGCGTCACGCACGACTCCTACGGGCTCGGCACCGTCGTGGACGTCGAGGCGAACGCCGTCGTGAAGATCGACTTCGGCACCAACGGCACCAAGCGCATCGCGCTGAAGTACACGGCGATCACGAAGCTCTGACCGGCGAACCCGCCCGCCGCGTCAGGCGAGGGCGCGCCGCGCCCAGGTGCGGAAGTCGGTGAGCGGGAGCCCGAGCGCCCGGGCGATCTCCGGGCGCGCCGGGCTGCCGTTCTCGTTGATGCGCTCGACCCCGTTGACCATGGCCTCGAGGAGGCCGCGCTCCACGGCCTCCTGGGGTGTGAGCACGGGCGCGGACACCGGGCGTCCGGTGACCTCGGTGAGGATCTCGGCCGTCCGGGTCATGGTGAGCATCTCGCCGGCCAGCTCGACGTCCAGTCCGTCGAGCCTGCCCGGCTCGGTGAACGCGACCGCCGCCGCCTCGCCGATGTCGCCGACGGTGATCCAGGGGATCTCGGTGCCCGCCGCGAACCCGGTGACGATCGTGCCGCTCGACCAGTCGCCGAACAGGTAGGACCAGCCGAGCAGGTTCTCCATGAACGTCCCGGGCTTGAGCACGGTCCAGTGCGCGAACCCGCCGGTGCGGACCAGCTCGTCGATCGCGGCCTTGCTCTCCCAGTAGTCCCGGTCCCAGCGTCCCTCCGCCCAGCCGGGCTGGGTGCGGTGGAACTCGCCGGCTCCCGACACGCTGCTGTGCACGACGTGCGTGACCCCGGCCCGCTGCGCCGCCTCGACGACGTTGCGGCCCCGGACCAGCTCCGCGTCACCGGTCAGGTTCGTCACGTCGGGGAAGGGGATGGAGAACAGGCCGTCGGCGCCCTCGGCCGCCGCGACGAGCGAGGCCCGGTCGTCCAGGTCGCCCGTGACGAGCTCCGCGCCGCGCCGGTGCAGGTCCTGCGCGGCGTCGGAGGTCGGGTCCCGGACCAGCGCCCGCACCGCGACCCCGCGGGCGAGCAGCGACCGGGCGGTCGCCCCGCCCTGCTTGCCCGTCGCTCCGATGACCAGAACCGTCATGAGGTGCCTCCCGGCATAAATGGGGTATCCCCCCGTTTTGCTGACCCGGCTAACATATGGGGGACCACCCCATTTGTGCAAGGGGCCCGACGGAGGCGACGAGGGAGCCATGAGAGCGGACGCACGCCGCAACTACGAGCGCATCGTGCGCGCCGCCTCCGAGGCGGTCGCGCGCGACGGGGCGGAGGCATCCCTCGAGGCGATCGCGCGGGCCGCCGGTGTCGGGTCGGCCACGCTGCACCGGCACTTCCCGTCGCGCTGGTCGCTGCTGCAGGCCGTCTTCACCGACCGGGTCCGCGGGCTGTGCGACCGGGCCGAGGAGCTGCGCACGGCGCCGGGCCCCCTGGAGGCGCTGCGCACCTGGCTCCGCGAGGTCGCCGTCTACTCGACGACCACCCGCGGCCTGGCGGCGTCGATCCTCAGCGCGCCGCCGGAGGAGAGCGAGGGCTGCAGCACGATGCTCGCCGCGGCGGGCGAGCCGCTGCTCCGCCGCGCGGTGGCCGACGGCGCGGTCCGCGCGGACGTGGCCATGGCCGACCTGCTGACCGTCGTCAACGCGATCTCGCTGGTCGCCCAGGACGCCGGTGCCGCCGAGGCGGAACGCCTGGTCACCCTCGCCCTGGAGGGCATCGGCCCGCGCGGGGTCTCGGTCTCGACGACGAGGTGAGGCCGCCGGGCCCACTTGGCGCTCTGCGTCCGGTATGGGCCACTATGTGTCGCCATGAGGATCCTGCTCACCGCCGGCCGCCTGTTCCTGGCGCACTGGCCCGCGCTGCTGACGCTCGGGCTGCTCGGCGTCGCCGTGCGCAACGGCGCGATGTGGGGTGCGGTCGAGCTGAGCCAGTGGAACTCGCTCGCCGCGCAGGTCCTGCTCGTCCTCAGTCCGCTCGGCTACCTCCTGCCCGTGATCGGCATGCTGTGGGTGTGCCGCGCCTCGCTGCCGGTGCTGCACCCCGAGCCGGGCCGGACCGGCACCGTGCCCGGGCTGCTCACCGGCCACCGCCCCCCGACCATGCCGTCGGAGAAGCGGGAGCGGCGCCTGGTCGACATCGCCCTGTCCGTGCTGGTCCCGTTCCTCGTCGTGTACGAGGTCGAGGGCCTCATGGACGCCGACCAGGCCCGGTTCGCCAACGAGGCCGCCGCCGACGAGCTGTTCAACGACACCTTCACCGCCGAGGGCGTCGACTTCGTCTCCCGCCTCGGCATCGTGTCCGGCTGGACGCTGATCGCGGTCGTCGCCGCCGCGTTCGTGCTGCGCTGGGGGCTCGGCCGGCTCGAGGGCCGGGTGGGCTTCGCCGGCATCGCGGTGCTCGGCGCGCTCATCGAGATCTACTGGACCAACCAGGCGGCCACGCAGATCGAGACCATCCAGGCGGGCCTCTGGTACGAGGCGGAGCGCAGGCAGCTCGTCGCGGCGGCGGTCGGCACCATCGGGTCGGCGCAGGAGGCCGTCGGGGAGACGGGGAGCGCGGTGGCGGCCCTCGTGGTCGACGGCGCGGGCACCCTGGTCGACTCGCTCGACGTCGTCGTCGTCGCGCCGCTGGCCTGGCTCGCGATCGGCGCCGTCGTGCTGGGGCACCGGCTCATGGAGCCGCCGTCCACCGAGCACCGGTGGCTCGACCGCATGACCTGGCTCCCCGACGGGCTGCGCTCTCTGCTGGAGTCGCTCACCGAGGACGTCCGCGCCCGCCTCGCCGCGCTCTGGGACGGCCTGCGGATGATCTGGGTCGGCGGTCTGGTGCCCATGCTCGTGTTCTGCCTCGGCTACCTCGTGGTCATGCGGGCCCCGTACGCGGTCGGCTGGCTCGTACGCACCGTGACGGGCCCCGTGCCCAGCGACACCTGGCTCGCGTTCAGCCCGATGGAGGACGCGGCGGGCCTCGCGCTCTCGCTCGCGCTCGCCGCACCCCTCGTGGCGGCGACCGTCGCCCGGCTGGTCGAGCGAGGCCTCGCCGTCCGGGAGGAGGAGGCGGAGGAGGAGGCGCGTCTCCTCAGCGAAGGTCGATCGTGACGTACTCGGGCCCGCCGAACGCGAGCCACACCTGGGTGAGGGTCGCGTCCGGGTCGACGAGCACGTACGACGTGACGTCCCAGGCAGGCTCGACGCTGAGCGAGTCCTCCGTCTCGGGTGGAAGGCAGCGGTTGAGCGAGCCGGTGAGCGTGTCGGAGGTGTCCTCGCCGTAGCGGGTGCCGTCGTCGGCCACGAGGACGACCTGGCAGCCCAGCAGGTCGGTCTGCGGCTCGGCGGCGAGGTGCAGCGCCACCGCGTACGCGACGGAGCCCTCGGGGATCGGGGTGGGGTCGCCGTACAGGGGCGCGGGCAGGGCGGTCACCTGCTCGACGCCGGTCACCGTCACGTCGACCTCGCGCACCACCGTCGTGCCCGCTCGGCCCGGCACCGACGACCACAGGTCCAGGTACTCGCTCGTGAGGTGGGCGACCCCGCCCTGCGCAGCCCGGTCGACCTCCTGGTGCAGGCCGGTGGGCCACCAGAACGCCCAGACACGGAACGACGACGCCCCCGCAGCCACCACGACCGCGACCGGGAGCAGCAGCAGCCAGACCGCGTTGCGGCGCCACCAGCCCGGGCGCGGGGCGCGCGTCGGCGGGCCGGGCGGGTACGAGCCGGGCAGGGCGCCCGGCGGCAGGCCCGGCGCCGGTCCTTGCGGGTACTGCTCCCCGCCCGGTCCCGGCCCCGCAGGGGTCACCAGCGTGGTCATCCCTCGCCTCCTTCGGCTGTCGCGGCCGGCGTGGCGAAGCCCTGCGGCTCGGGCGTCACCGTCTCGGCCGCCTCCCACAGCGCGGGCGCCTCGCCCGCCGTGATCCCCAGGTCGACGACGGCGACCGCGTCCCGCCGCTGCTCCGCGTGGTCCTCGCTCTGGCTGCCGCGCGCGAGCCGGACGGTCGCCCCCGCCAGGGCCTCCTGCGGCACGTCGAAGCAGTAGGTGGCGCGCCAGGCGTAGCCCGGCTCGGCGCTCGCCGACCCCGCGCAGTCGCCGAGCGCCGCAGGCCAGTACCGCCGACCCCGGGTGTCGCTGATCTCGGCCCCGGCGAAGGTCGTCGCCTGCTGCGTGGCGCGCCACGTCACGTCGACGACGACGAACGTGCCGCCGGCCAGGGCGGTCTCGGCGACGCCCGCGACCGTGTCCGCGACACGCACGTCGGTCACGGTGAGCACGGCGTAGTCGAGGTCGAGCGTCTCGCCGACCGCGCCCTCGACGACGATCGGGTCGTCCAGGCCCTCGTCCTGCGGCAGGGCGGTCACCAGCGCGCACCCCGCCGTCACCGCGCCGACGACCAGCGCGGTGCCCTGCCACGTGACCCGGCGGCGCCCGTGCCTCATGGCTGCGCCTGCCCGGCGTCGGCGTCGTCGTCGGTCCCGCGTGCCTGCTCGACGGCGACGTCGCCCGCGAAGGCGACCTCGCCGACGCTCCAGTGGCCGTCGTCCAGGCCGGTGAGATCCTCCTCGATCCAGTCGAGGCCGATGATCTCGAGCGGGATGCTCTCGCCCGCGAAGTCTCCGCTCTGCTCCCAGATCAGCGCGAGGCGGTAGGGGACGCCGGGGTTGAGGACGCTGCGGCTCGTGCCGTCGGCGATGTTGACGACCGTGGGGGAGGGGAGGTCGGGCTCGCCGGCGTCCTCGGTCCCTGCGCTGTCGTCGGTGGTGTCGTCGGCCGGTCCGGCCTCGGTCTCCTCGCCGATCGACGCGTCGGGCTCGGCCAGGAGGTCCTCGCCCAGGCCGCCGAGCGGCTCCTCGGGGACGATGCCGACGCCCCGCGGCGCCGGGACGGTGCTGCCGAGCGTGGCGGAGTACTCCGGCACGTCGCCGGTGTTGGTCACGTTCACGACGACGGCGAGCATGTGGTTGCCCGGCTCGGGCACGAGCCAGCCGAGCTCGTCGGCGACCGCGGCCTTCTCGACCGTCATCTCGAAGGGGCCGACCTCGACCGCCGTGCCGGGGGTGAGCGGGTCGGCGTGCGCCTGGGCCTCGCTCCACGCGCCGAACGGCGTGAGGGCGACGAGGGCTCCGGCGACACCGACCCCGACGCGCTGCAGCGTCGACATGTCGTCGACCACCGCCGCGACCACGCGCCGTCCGAGGCGGAACGCGAGATCGGGTCCGTCGTTGCGGGCGTGCTTCATGGCCCACGATCGTAGCGGTGCACAAGGGACGTTCCGGGCGTACCGCTCGCGGGTTCCCGTCGGGAGTGGCGGGTCGCCGGAGTCAGGCCGCCTCCGGCGTGCCCTCCGCGAGCCTGCGCACCCGGTCGACGTCGGCGCCGGCCTGGAGCAGGAGGCGCCGCGCGGGGGAGTCGTCCCTTGTCAGCCCCAGCAGCACGTGCCCGCCCGTGATCTCGCGCGAGCCGAGCCGTACGGCCTCGCGGAGCGCGAGCTCGAGCGCCTTCCTGGCGTCGTGCCGGAAGGGGATCTGCCGGCGCCGCCGCCGCAGCATCCGCCCGGCCCGGGCCAGCGCGCCCTCGCCGAACGAGGCCTCGGTGCGGCGCTCCACCTCGGCGAGGTCGACGCCGACGGCGGCCAGCACGTCGGCGTCGAGCGCCTCGCCCGTCGCGATGCTCGCCCGGGCCCGTGCGCCGACGTCGGCCGGGTCGAGGCCGGCCCCGGCCAGCGCGTCGCGGGCCGGGCCGGGGCGCTCGGCGAGCGCGGCGAGCAGGTGACGCCCGTCGATCTGGTCGCTGTGGGCCTCCATGGCCACCTGCAGTGCCTCGGTGACCGCGGTGCGGGCGTCGGTGGTGAACTTCTCGAACATCAGAGCCTCCGGTTGTACTTCTTGTGCACCGCCTGCCGGGAGACGCCGAGCGCGTCGGCGACGTCCTGCCACGACCAGCCGAGCCGTCGGGCGCGCTCGACCTGGAGCACCTCGAGACGGTCGGCCAGCTCGCGCAGGGCCCGGACGGCGCGCAGACCCTCGGCGGGGTCGTCCCCGGCGGCGGATGCGGCGAGTGCTTGCTCGGTCATGTGTCAACCATGGTTGACGCGGTTCCGAATGTCAACCCTGGTTGACAGCGATGTGGCGACCGCCACGCAAACAGCCGCGGAATACCGCCGCTACGTTCGGAACCACAAGCGATCCAGGGCTACGCTGTACCGGGATGTCTTGACGTCGAGACATCGCTTCAGCCGGGCTCAGGGCGACACGACGTCCGAGCCGCATCCCGATGGAAGGACGCAGCAGGGTGGACCTGTTCGAATACCAGGCGCGCGACATCTTCGAGAAGCACGGCGTGCCCGTGCTGGGCGGGGTTGTCGCGACGACCCCCGAGGAGGCACGCGAAGGCGCCGAGAAGCTGGGCGGCGGAACTGTCGTCGTGAAGGCCCAGGTCAAGACCGGTGGGCGCGGCAAGGCGGGCGGCGTGAAGCTGGCCCACTCGCCGGAAGAGGCCGCAGAGAAGGCCTCCGAGATCCTCGGCATGGACATCAAGGGCCACACGGTGCACCGCGTGATGATCGCCCAGGGCGCCAAGATCGCCGAGGAGTTCTACTTCTCCGTGCTCCTGGACCGGTCCAACCGCAACTACCTCGCCATGTGCTCCGTCGAGGGCGGCATGGAGATCGAGCAGCTCGCCGTCGAGCGTCCCGAGGCGCTGGCCCGCATCGCCGTCGACCCGGCCGTCGGCATCGACGAGGCCAAGGCTGCCGAGATCGTGGACGCGGCGGGCTTCGCCGACGACGTCAAGGCGAAGGTCGCGACCGTCATCCAGCAGCTCTGGACCGTGTTCGAGGCCGAGGACGCCACGCTGGTCGAGGTGAACCCGCTGGTCCGCACCGAGGACGGCGACATCGTGGCCCTCGACGGCAAGGTCACGCTCGACGAGAACGCGGGCTTCCGTCACGCGGACCACGCCGAGCTCGAGGACTCCGCTGCGGCCGACCCGCTGGAGGCCAAGGCCAAGGAGAACGACCTCAACTACGTCAAGCTCGACGGCGAGGTCGGCATCATCGGCAACGGCGCGGGCCTGGTCATGTCGACCCTCGACGTCGTCGCCTACGCGGGCGAGAAGCACGGGGGCGTCAAGCCCGCCAACTTCCTCGACATCGGTGGCGGCGCCAACGCGCAGGTCATGGCGAACGGCCTCGACGTGATCCTCAACGACGACCAGGTCAAGTCCGTGTTCGTCAACGTGTTCGGTGGCATCACCGCGTGCGACGAGGTCGCCAACGGCATCGTGGGCGCGCTGGACATCCTCGGCGACGAGGCCTCCAAGCCGCTGGTCGTGCGCCTCGACGGCAACAACGTCGAGCTGGGCCGCCAGATCCTGAACGAGCGCAACCACCCGCTCGTCACCCTCGCCGACACCATGGACGGCGGCGCCGACCTCGCGGCCGCCAAGGCCGCCGCCGCCTGATCGCCCCGCCGAAGACTTCGAAAGCAGAGACCAGAAGACAATGTCGATCTACCTGAACAAGGACTCGAAGATCATCGTCCAGGGCATCACGGGCGGCATGGGTGCCAAGCACACCGCCCTGATGCTGGACTCCGGCGCGCAGATCGTCGGCGGCGTCAACGCCCGCAAGGCCGGCACCACGGTCACCCACAAGGACGCCTCGGGCGCCGACGTCACCCTCCCGGTGTACGGCACCGTCAAGGAGGCCATGGCCGAGACCGGCGCGGACGTCTCCGTCGTCTTCGTGCCCCCGGCCTTCACGAAGGACGCCTGCATCGAGGCCATCGACGCGGGCATCGGCCTGCTCGTGGTCATCACCGAGGGCGTACCGGTCCAGGACACGGCCGAGGTCTGGTCCTACCTCGACGGCAAGCAGACGCGCATGATCGGCCCGAACTGCCCCGGCATCATCACCCCGGGCGAGTCGCTGGCCGGCATCACGCCGCACACCATCACGGGCAAGGGCCCGATCGGCCTCGTGTCCAAGTCGGGCACGCTGACCTATCAGATGATGTACGAGCTCAAGGACTTCGGGTTCTCGACCGCCATCGGCATCGGCGGCGACCCGATCGTCGGCACCACGCACATCGACGCGCTCGAGGCCTTCGAGAACGACCCGGAGACCAAGGCGATCGTGATGATCGGCGAGATCGGCGGCGACGCCGAGGAGCGTGCCGCCGCGTACATCAAGGAGCACGTCACCAAGCCGGTCGTCGGTTACGTCGCCGGCTTCACCGCCCCCGAGGGCAAGACGATGGGCCACGCGGGCGCGATCGTGTCCGGCTCGTCCGGCACCGCGGCCGCCAAGAAGGAGGCCCTCGAGGCCGTCGGCGTCAAGGTCGGCAAGACGCCGTCCGAGACCGCCGCGCTCATGCGCGAGATCCTGCAGTCGCTCTGACGACTCGCTGACCACGAGGCCCCTCGCCCCGGCCGTGCCGGGGGAGGGGCCTCGTCGCGTGGCGAACCGGGCTTTTACCTCAGACCGCCCGGTCAGATCCATGCCCGGCCGTGATATCCGGGCAGGTTCACCCGGGGCGCGCCGGGGCAGGTCCCCCGTGTGACACGTGGCAGCGGGTGAAGATGAGGGCGTGAGCGCACCACCCCGACCGACCACCGCCCCTCGTGCCCCGGGTGCCCGGACGAGTCGTCCGGCGAGCAGGCCGACCGCCCGCCGGAGCCGGCTGGTCGACGAGCCCGCGCCGCCGGCCGGGCCGTCAGCCCTCGCGCAGGTCGTCACCGGCGTCCTCGCGTCGGCGCAGGCGCTGGTGCTGTCCCTCGCGGTGGTGGTGCTCCCCGCCGTCGTCGCCTACCTCGTCGGGACGGCGGCCCAGGCCGCGCCCGCCGACGGCGCCACCGACGCCGTCCAGGTGCGCTCCGCCGTCGAGATCGCCGCGGGCCTGTGGCTCCTCGGGCACGGCGTGCCGCTCACCGCCGACGGCGTCACCGTCTCCCTCGCCCCGCTCGGCATCGCGGTGCTCGCGCTGTTCACCGTCTACGCGTCGGCCAAGCGCTTCGCGGTGACGACCCTGCGCTGCTGGTCCGCCGGCACGGTCACGTACGCGGTGGGCACGACCGGCGTCGCCCTGCTCGCGGGGAGCGCGCCCGGCTGGTCGCTCGCCCTCGCGGCCGTCGGCGGCGTGGTCCTGGGCGGGCTCGGCACCGGCGTCGGGCTCCTCGCCCGCCCCGACGCGCCGGGAGCGGGCGCCCTGGGCGAGCGCGCCGAGGCCTTCGCCCTGCGCCGCACCGGCCGCGACCTCGTCCCCGCGACGCTCCGGCTCGGCCTGCGCGCGGGCACGCTGGCGACGGCGCTGCTCGTGGGTTCGTCGGCGTTGCTCGTGGTCGCGTGGGCGGTGGCGGGCCGGGCGACGTCGTCCGACATCATCACCGCCCTCGAACCGGGCTGGACCGGCGGGATCGTGTTCGCCGTGGCGCAGCTCGCGCTGCTGCCCAACCTCGTGCTCTGGGCGGCGTCCTGGCTCGCGGGGACGGGCTTCGCCGTCGGCGAGGGCACGAGCTTCACGCCGTTCGGCACGATCTCCGGCCCGCTGCCCGCGATCCCGCTGCTCGGCGCGCTGCCGGGCGAGGACTGGGCCAACGGGGTCAGCGCGTGGACGCCGGTGCTCGTGGTCGCGTGCGGCGTCGCGGCCGGGCTGTTCGCCTGGCGACGGCTCGAGCCGGAGCTGGTGCGCTGGACCGACGTCGCCTGGGTGCTCGCCGGCGTGCTCCTCACGCCGGGCGTGCTCATGCTCGCCGGGCAGTGGGTCGCCGCGGGGGCGGGCGGGCCCGGGCGGCTGTCGGAGGTCGGCGCGAACCCGCCGGCGTCCGCCGGCCTCATCGCCGGTGAGGTGCTCGCCGGTGCCCTCGCGGTGCTGGTCGGCGCCAAGGCCGACGCCTCCGGCGCCCTGGCGCGGGTGCGGGACCGCGCGGAGGACGCGCGGGACGGTGTGGGAGGCCTGTTCGGCGCCGCCGACGGTGCGGAGCCGGGCGGCCACGGCCCGGGGTCGGCCGGCCTCGGGGGCGACGCGGGGCAGGCGCCGGACCTGGGGCAGGCGCCCGACCCGGTGCAGGCGCCGGACCCGGTGCCGGGCGCCGGCGAGCCACCGGAGAGTGCGACGCCGGCGGAGGACGAGAGCAGCCCGGCCACCTCGGATCCCGGCGGGACGCACTCCGACTGACGCCGGATACCACGGTGCCCGACGTCGTAGGCTGGTCGCCGTGCAGACGCCCTCCGGTCACCCCGTCGAGTCCAGCCCCGCCAAGCGCCTCGTGGTCCTCGCCTCGGGCGGCGGCTCCAACCTCGCGGCCCTCCTCGCGGCGCACGGTGACCCGGCCTACGGCGCGCGTGTCGTCGGCGTCGTCTCGGACCGCCCCGACGCCGGAGCCCTCGACCTGGCGCGGGACGCCGGCGTCGCGTCCGCCGTCGTCGCGATGAAGGACTTCGACGACCGCGCGGCATGGAACGCCGGTGTGCTCGAGGCGATCTCGGTCTTCCAGCCCGACTACGTCGTCCTGGCCGGGTTCATGCGCATCCTGGCGCCGGAGGTCGTGCGGCGGTTCGAGGGGCGCATGATCAACACCCACCCCGCGCTGCTGCCGAGCTTCCCGGGCGCCCACGGCGTCCGCGACGCCCTCGTCCACGGCGTCAAGGTCACCGGCTGCACGGTCCACCTGGTCGACGACGGCGTCGACACCGGCCCGATCCTCGCCCAGGCCGCCGTCCCCGTGCACGACGGCGACGACGAGCCGGCCCTCACCGAGCGCATCAAGGTCGCCGAGCGCGCCCTCCTGGTCGAGACGGTCGGCCGCGTCGCCCGCGAGGGCCTCTACGTCACGGGCCGCCGAGCCACGATCGGCCGTTGAGCGCCGGCGGCGTCGCTCGCCGTCCCTCTCCTCGTCTTTGAACCCGATGTTTCTCGGCTTTGGGTGCCCTCAAAGCCGAGAAACATCGGGTTCAAAAGTGGGGTGGTGTGCGGTGCTCGACGCGCGCTGGAGGCGGTTGTCCACAGGGTGGTGCTCTTGATGGGTGATGGTGTCTGGTGGGCGCCACACTAGGGCGGTGCGTCCCCTCAAGCCTCTGCCGGTCCAGGTGGAGATCATCGCTTCCCGGCAGGAGCGGCTCGTCTCCGGCAGCCAGCTGGACGAGGTCGGCGTCGACGCGGACTGGCGGTACCGCCTGGTTCGGCAGGGCCGCCTGATCCGAGTGACCCGAGGGGTGTTCGACACGGATGTCGTGCCCGCGTCGCAGCGGTCGGGGCCAGGTCTGCTGGATCATCTGCGACGGCGCCCGGCGTGGGTCGGTCTGCTCGCCGGCGGTCCGGGGTCGACCGCCGTCGGCCTGTGCGCGCTGGCTCTGTACCGGGTGCAGGGGCTGCCGCGGACGATCCACCCCGAGGTCGTGCCGCCGGACGGGCGGTGGCGACGGGATCGCGACGGCGTCACGTTCCGCACGGTCGGCACGACGGCCACGACGCGGTTCGCCGGGGACTGGCAGATCGCGAGTGTCATCGACGCGCTGTCGCTCGCCATCGGGCAGATGCGTCGGGAGGACGCCGTCGCGGTGATGGACGATCTGCTGCGGACACGGGCCGCGACGCCGGTGGGGCTCGCCCAGGCGCACGACCTCGCGCGCGGCCACCGCGGTATCCAGGCTGCGCACCCGTGGTGGCAGCTTGCCGACGGGCGGGCCGAGTCGCCGCTCGAGTCCCGGGCACGGCTCGCGTGCCTGGACGCCGGCATCGGGCCGGACGCACTCCAGCTCGACATCCTCGGGGTTGATGGTGCGCACCTGGGCCGGATCGACCTGGCGTGGTTGCTGCCGGACGGCACCTGGCTGCTCGTCGAGATCGACGGCGCGTCGGTGCACGGCACACCGGACGCCGTCTACCGCGACAGGGCGCGGCAGAACGCCCTCGTCACGGCGGGCGGGTCGCGCCTGCTGAGGTTCACCGCCCGCGATGTCCGGACGTCGATGGCCGGGGAGATCGCCGCCCTGTTGCAGGCCGCGGGGTGGCGGCCCGGCCGCTACCCGGACGACGGCGACCCGGTACGCCTCGGTGTGCCTGCTACCGCGCCCGGCCGAGTTTGAACCCGACGTTTCTCGGCTTTCGAGGCCCTCAAAGCCGAGAAACGTCGGGTTCGAAGTGGGGTGCGGATCGTTCCCGACCGGATGGCCGGCCAGGTCACGTCGCTGCCCGGCCTGACCGGCCGCGGCTCAGGACGGCGCGACCGCCCGCCGGACCGCGTCCCGCAGGAGCTCGCGCCGCCGGTCGTGCTCCGCCGCGTCCTCGCCGGGGTGCGCCGCGTACACGGTGCTCACGGGCGACCAGGCCATGGACATGGAGATCACCAGGGCCATGACGTCGAACGGGTCGCCCGCGCGCACGACGCCGGCCTCCTGTGCCGCGGCGATGGCAGCCAGCTTCTCGGCGTCCTGCCGGTCGGACTCGTCGACGAGGTAGCCCCGCGGGCGGCGCTCGAGCCGGGTCCAGGTCGCCAGCCGCACGATGTCGGGGTGCTCGAGGTACTCGTCGTAGAGGCGCACCGCCCAGCCGGGCAGGTCGTAGGCGTCGATGGTCGCGAGGTCGATGATCTGCCGGAACGACTCGGCGAGCACGGCGTCGAACAGGGCGTCCTTGGTGCCGAAGTAGCCGTAGAGCTGCGCCTTGTTGGTGCGGGCGGCGCTCGTGATCCGCTCGATCCGGGCACCGGCGAACCCGTGCTCCGCGAACTCGGCGTACGCGGCCTCGAGGATGCGGTGCCACGTCGCCGCGCCGCGAGCGGTCGGGGGCTTCCTGTCGGGCACGTGGCGAGGATACCCGTCGGGCGCTTGCCGGGGCGGCCGGGTGTGGCGTACCGTCGAAACAGACAGAACAGTCGGTTTATTTGAGGAGACAGTCATGCGCACCACCAGCGCCTACGGCGCACAGGGTTCCGAGGGCGAGCTCACGCTCCGCACCATCGAGCGTCGGGACCTGCGCCCGGACGACGTCGCGGTCCGGGTCACCTACTGCGGTGTCTGCTACACCGACGTGTCCTCGCTGCACGCCCACGAGGGCGACGGCCTGCTCGTCCCGGGGCACGAGTTCGTCGGCGAGGTCGTCGGCGTCGGCGGGGCCGTGACCCGGTTCGCCGTCGGCGACGAGGTCGCCGTCGGCAACATCGTCGACTCGTGCGGCACGTGCGCCATGTGCCGCGCGGGGCAGGAGAACTTCTGCGCGGAGTTCCCGACGCTGACCTACGGCGGCCGTGACCGGCACGACGGTTCGACGACGCTCGGCGGGTACTCCGGCGAGTACGTGGCCCGCGAGGACTTCGTCTACCACCGCCCCACGAATCTCGACCCGGCAGCCGTGGCCCCGCTGCTGTGCGCCGGCGTCACCGTCTGGGAGCCGCTGCGCCGGTGGGCGGCCGGCCCGGGCATGACCGTCGGCGTGGCCGGGCTCGGCGGTCTGGGGCACCTCGCGGTGCGGCTCGCCGCCGCGCTCGGCGCGCGCGTCGTCGTGCTCACCCGCAGCCCGGACAAGGCGGACGACGCCCGCGCCCTCGGGGCCGACGACGTCGTCGTCACCACCGACGACGCCGAGCTCGCCCGCGCCGCCGGCAGCATCGACCTGCTCCTCGACACCATCTCGGCGCGGCACGACCTCGGTCAGCTGCTCCGCCTCGTCGCGCTCGACGGCACGCTCGTCTCGCTCGGCTGGCTCGGGCCCGTCGAGCTGGAGACCCTCGACCTGCTCATCGGCCGCAAGAGCCTCGCCTCGGCGGGCAGCGGCGGACGCCCGCGCACGCAGGAGCTGCTCGACTTCTGCGGCGAGCGCGGCATCACCGCCGACGTCGAGGTGCTGCCTTCCGCGCAGGTGTCGACGGCGCTGCGCCGGCTGGCCGCGAACGACGTGCGGTACCGGTTCGTGCTCGACCTCTCCGACCTGCCGGAGGCGTGACGCGGGACGACCGGGCGGCCTCGACCGGCCGCCCGGTAGACTGCCCGCGGCCGTGACTGGCGAGGGTGGTGCACCACCGGGGAGCGGCCGAGCGACCCGTGATGCGCGCCGCCCGCCTGGGTGCCAGGGTTTTCCGCGAAGCTACCTCCGAGGAGAACCGCCATGTCCGGCGCCCCGTCCACCCCTGACGTCCAGCTCACCGACGACTCGCAGCGCCCCGTCCGGCGCGCGCTGCTCAGTGTCTACGACAAGACCGGCCTGACCGAGCTCGCCACCGCGCTGCACGAGGCCGGGGTCGAGCTCGTCTCCACCGGCTCCACCGCGTCGCGGATCGCCGACGCGGGCATCCCCGTCACCCCCGTCGAGGAGCTCACGGGCTTCCCCGAGTGTCTCGAGGGTCGCGTCAAGACGCTGCACCCCCGCGTGCACGCGGGCATCCTCGCCGACACCCGCAAGCAGGACCACCTCGACCAGCTCGCGCAGCTCGACATCGCGCCGTTCGAGCTGGTCGTCGTCAACCTCTACCCGTTCGCCGCGACCGTCGCGTCGGGCGCCGGGCCGGACGCCGTGGTCGAGCAGATCGACATCGGCGGACCGTCCATGGTCCGCGCCGCGGCGAAGAACCACCCGTCGGTCGCCGTCGTCGTCGACCCTGCGCGGTACGACGACGTCGTCACCGCGGTGCGCGCGGGGGGCTTCACGTACGCCCAGCGCAAGGCGCTCGCGGCCGCCGCGTTCGTGCACACCGCGACGTACGACGTCGCGGTGGCGTCCTGGATGGGCTCGGTCGTGTCGCCGTCCGACGTCGTCGACGGCGCGGACGGACCCGTCTCGACCGGGTTCCCCGCCTGGATGGGCGGCACGTGGGAGCGCGCCGACGTGCTGCGCTACGGCGAGAACCCGCACCAGCGCGCGGCCCTGTACACGCGCGGCGACGGCGCCCCGGGGCTCGCCCAGGCCGAGCAGCTCCACGGCAAGGCGATGAGCTACAACAACTACGTCGACGCCGACGCCGCGTGGCGCGCCGCCTGGGACCACGAGGGGCCCGCCGTCGCGATCATCAAGCACGCCAACCCGTGCGGCATCGCCGTGGGCGAGGACATCGCCGCCGCGCACGCCAAGGCGCACGCGACCGACCCGGTGAGCGCCTACGGCGGCGTCATCGCGGCCAACCGCACGGTCACCGCCGCGGCGGCGCGCCAGATCGCGCCGGTGTTCACCGAGGTGGTCGTCGCACCGGGCTTCGAGCCCGAGGCGCTCGAGATCCTCCGGGCCAAGAAGAACCTGCGCCTGCTGGTCGTGCCGGAGGCGCCGTCGGCCGCCGTCGAGACGCGGCCGATCTCGGGTGGGCTGCTCGTGCAGGCCACCGACCGCTTCCAGGCCGACGGCGACGACCCGGCGAGCTGGACGCTGGCCACGGGCGAGGCCGCGTCGCCCGAGGTGCTCGCGGACCTCGCGTTCGCGTGGAAGGCCGTGCGCGCCGCGAAGTCGAACGCGATCCTGCTGGCCAAGGACGGCGCGGCCGTCGGCATCGGCATGGGCCAGGTCAACCGCGTCGACTCGTGCCGGTTGTCGGTCGAGCGTGCCAACACGCTCGCCGAGGGCGAGTCGGGTCCCGTCGAGCGCGCACGGGGCGCGGTGGCGGCGTCGGACGCGTTCTTCCCGTTCGCCGACGGCCTGCAGGTGCTGCTCGACGCCGGGGTGACCGCCGTCGTGCAGCCGGGCGGGTCGATCCGGGACGAGGAGGTCGTCAAGGCGGCGGAGGCCGCGGGCATCACGATGTACCTCACGGGCACGCGGCACTTCGCGCACTGAGGGTGCTCGGCCGCCCGGTTCAGACCACCGCGTCCCTGAACCGGGTCGCCGGGTCGACCGCCCGCTCCAGGTCGACCTGGAGCGGCACGGTCCGGTTCATCAGCTTGCGGACCTGACCGACCTCGCGCGGGGAGTCGACCAGCAGCACGGCGCGGACGGTCGCCACCCGGTGGCCGTCCGCCGTCTGCCGCGGGTGCCGGTCGAGCGCCTGCTCCAGGTAGAGCACCGCCCAGCCGCCGGACGCCGGGTCGCCGCGGAGCACCACCTCGTCGAACGGGGACGGCACGCCGAACAGTGCCAGGTCGTGCCCGAGCTGCTGCGAGAAGACGTACGGCGCGTGCGTGGCCACGGGGTCGAGGCCCAGGCGGGCGCGCACGTGCTCGGGCTCGGCGGCCCGCTCGTCGAGCCCGAGCAGGGCGCGGACCGTCGGCTCGGGGTCGTGCAGCGCGGAGGACCAGTGGCCGCCCGGGACCGGGCCGAACACCGGGTGCTCGCGCGTCGCGACGTCGCCGACGGCCCACACGCGGCGCAGTGCGTCGAGGTGCAGGTGACCCGCCGGGTCGGTGGGGGCGTGCAGCCCCATGAACCGGCCGGCCCGGTTGACCCGCAGCCCCCCGTTCGACTCGAGCGGCAGCGACCCCGCCAGCCAGCCCGACGCCGGCCGCGCTCCCACCGCCGCGAGCACGACGTCGCCGTCGAGCGTGCGTCCGTCGGACAGCACCGCGCGGGCGCCGTCGGCCGCGGGGACCACCTGGTCGACGGCGGTGTCGGTGAGCAGGGTGACCCCCGCCTCCGCGTACCAGGGGGTCAGCATGCCGCCGACCCGTTGGCCGAGCTGCCGCCCGAGCGGCACCGGACCCGCCTCGACGACGGTGACGTCCGCACCGGCGCCCGCGGCGACGCCCGCCACCTCGGCCCCGATCCAGCCCGCCCCGACGATCACCAGGCGGGCACCCGGGCGCACGGCGGCGCGCAGGCGTTCGGCGTCGGCTGCCGTGTGCAGCGTCATGGCGGCCTCCCAGCCCGCCGGGCGCACGGGCGTGCTGCCGCACGCGAGCACGACGGCGTCGGCCACGACCTCGTCGCCGGAGGCGGTCGTCACGACCGCGCGCTCCCGGTCGACCCGGAGGCGGACGGCGGGGTCCGCGAGCCGCAGGTCGTCGGCGAGGTCCGCCAGGTCGACGCCGAGGTCGTCGGCCAGCCACACGGGCTCCGGGCGCTTGAGCAGCTCCTTGGACAGGGGCGGGCGGTCGTACGGCGGCAGGTCCTCGGCGCCGAGCACCGTCAGGCGGCCGTCGAACCCGTGCTTGCGGAGCGCGGCGGCGGTCTGCGCGCCCGCCAGGCCCGCCCCCACGACCACGACGCTGCTGGGGACCTGTGCTGAGGGTGAGGGCATGGCCTCACGGTAGCCCGCCCGGCCCCCGCCTGGGCGAACACTCCTGGGAAGTGTCTGGCAGTCAGGTTGCAAGGAGGTCACGGCCCTCCAGAATCGTGACGTTTCGGTTGTACGCTCGTGTCGTGGATCTCAGTGAGACGCGGAACGCCCCCCGCGCGTCGGGCGGCGCCACGGCGCTTCTCGAGCCCGGCCCCGCAGGAACCGCTACGCTCGACAGCGCCCGAGAGGCTCCGCAGGCAGGAGCCCCCACGACCACCACCCGGGAGCCCGACCGCAGTGAGTCAGCGAGCGTCGAGGCGGCCGACATGACGCTTCCCGAGCTGCAGCGCAGCACGCTCGCGATCTGGCTGGTGCTCGCGGGCGTCGCCGTCTCGGTGCTGCTCGGCCTCGCCGCCGGCGCACGGGCCGGGGCGATCGGCATCGGCGTGGTGCTCGTGGTGTGCGCGATCTTCCGCGCGGTGCTCGACAGTCCCGTCGGCCTCGTCATCCGCACCCGGACGATCGACATCGTGCTCTACGGCGCGACCGGCGTGCTCATCGGCGGCCTCGCGGTCGCGACGCCCAGCATCTGATCTCCCGGCCGGGCAGCGGCTACCGCTCCGCGTCGCGCAACGACCCCGTCACGGGAGTCGCCGACTCGACGACGCACAGGATGCGCCGGTCGCCTTCCGTCCAGCTCTCCTCCGACGGCGCGATCGGCCAGTACTGCAGCTCCGAGCTCGCCCAGCGCAACCCCACGAACTTCGCGAACTGCGGGTAGCAGTAGGCGTCCGCCGCGTCCCATAGGGCCTGCTGCGTCGGGGCGTCGCCGCCCTCGGCCAGGTCGTCGGACGCTGTCGTCTCGGCGTAGATCTCGCCGCCGTGCGCCGTCGAGCACGCGACCACGGGGATGCGGTAGAGCGTGGCCTGCCCCGCCGTGGCGGCGGTGTCGATGCAGTCTCCGACCTCGAGGTCGGGGACGGCGGTGCCGGCGGTCGCTGTCGTGTCGTCCGGGTCACGGTCGTCCGGCTCCGTGTCGTCCGGGTCGGCGTCGTCCTGCTCCGTGTCGGCGTCCGGGTTCGCCCCCGGGTCGTCGGTGTACGCGCCGTCGAAGGGGTCGGACGTGCCCGGGCCGGCGACGGGGTTCTCGGTGTCCGCCCCCTCGGCGTACGGGTTGCCGTCGGACGGCTGGTCCGACGGCGCGGCCGGGCCCGCGTCGTCGGCCGTGATGCCGAGCGGCTCCGCCAGCACGGGCGGCACCACCGACCGCATGACCGACACGACGCCCTGCGGGAGCGACGACGCGTACGTGGGCGCCGCGACGACGGCGAGCGCGAGCCCGACCGCACCGACGACGCCGACCGTCACTGCACCGAGCGCGAAGTCGAGGGCGTGCACCGACGCCTTGCGCGCGCGCCGGAAGCTGCCCGTGCCGTTGGCCTCTGCGGTGCGCATCGAGAGCACCAGCGCCGGGACGGCCAGCG
Source organism: Promicromonospora sp. (assembly GCA_036010205.1). GTDB lineage: Bacteria > Actinomycetota > Actinomycetes > Actinomycetales > Cellulomonadaceae > Promicromonospora. The sequence goes on from DATGOB010000208.1 coordinate 19,201, forward strand.
GCCAGAAGAACAGGAACGCCGCGACGACCCAGCCGATGCGGGTCGGGGAGGGGCCGGTCGGGGTGTCGTCGGGGTCTGCGGGGCCGGTGTTCTGGGCGTCGGGGGCTGCCGCGTCCTGGTCGGACTCGTCGCCGACGGGGTCGGTGTCGTGGCCGACGGGGTCGGCGTCGGTCCCGTCCGGGGCCGCCTCGGTGTCGTCGGAGTCGGTGTCGGCCTCGGTGTCGGAGTCGGTGTCGCTGTCGGCGTCACCGGCGGACTCGTCCGACCGACCGTCTGCCGCTCCGCCCGCCGGCCCCGCCGCGTCGTCGGCCGTCGGGCCGTCGTCCTCGGGTCCCGTCCCGTCCCCGCGGTTGCGCAGCGTGTCGGCCATGGTGCCGGATCGTAGCGGCGCGGGGTTTGCGGGCGAAAGTCGGTCGACATCGTCCGACGCCATCATCCGACAGCCGTCGGGCGGTCGCGGAACGGCAGCGGGGCCGCACTCCCGGAAGGAGTGCGGCCCCGTGCCTCGGACGGGCCGGTCAGGCCTTCTTCTCGGGCTCCGGATCGGCCGCAGCGGAGCTGTCGTCGTCCCCGGCCGACGCCGTCGTCGGCTCGGCGCGGGTCAGTGCGACGGCGGGCTCGGTCGTGGTCTCCTCGTCCTCGTCCTCCTCGTCGTCCTCGACCAGCAGGACCTCCTCCTCGTCCTCCGGCGTGCCGAAGGCGCGGTAGAACAGCGCGGCGAGCGCGGCGCCGACGAGCGGCGCGACCCAGAACAGCCAGAGCTGACGGCCGGAGCCGCCGGAGCCCCAGTCGTTGGCGAACAGGGCGGCCGCCGTCGAGCGGGCCGGGTTCATGCCGGTGTTGGTCACGAAGAACGAGATGAGGGTCAGCGCGGCGATGGCGCTGCCCACGGCGGCCGGAGCGAACGCAGCCCGGCGGTGCGAGGCGGTGGCGCCCAGGTACACGCCCACGAGCACGGCGGAGATGATCGTCTCGACGAGGATGGCGGCCAGCCACTCGAACTGTGCGCCGCCCTGCGTCTGCAGGTAGAGGGGCGAGTTCTCGCCGAAGCCGTTGACGGCGTTGTCGAACACGTCGGCGACGCCCGCCAGGTCGGGGTTCTGGTTCTGCAGCAGCGTGATGAGCGCGCGCGGGTAGGTCGCGAAGAGCACGGCTGCGGCCAGGACGCCGCCGACGATCTGCGCGATCCAGTAGCTGAAGGCCGTGCCGGCGGAGATGCGGCCGCCGAGCCAGGCGCCCAGCGAGATCGCCGGGTTGAAGTGCGCGCCCGACACGCGGCCGACGGCGGAGGCACCGGCGATGTAGGCGAACGCTCCGCCGAGGGCGACACCGAGGCCGCCGACGGTGTTCAGCGGGCTGTAGACCAGCACGCCGACGATCACGAGCGTCAGCAGGAACGTGCCGAAGGCCTCGGCGAGCAGGCGGGAGAGCAGACCGTGCGACCGCTCGTCGACCTCGGTGACGCCGCGGGTCGCGGCGAGGTCCTGGGACATGGGGTCAGTTCCTTTCGGTGGCGCACCGACGGGTGCGCGTCATGGCGGCGTGCGTGCGATGTCGCGCCACATCCTGCCATCATGCGCCTGAACGCGACCTGAACGCGCGTAGGCATTTTCCTCATGCTGCGTGGGGGCTGGGCGAGAGGGCCCGGTCGATGCCAGAGTGGTCGCATGACTGAACCCGTGAACGTCACCGTCACCGGAGCCGCTGGCCAGATCGGGTACGCGCTGCTCTTCCGCATAGCCGCGGGCGAGATGCTCGGCGCGGACACGCCGGTACGGCTCCGCCTGCTCGAGATCCCCCAGGCCGTCGCCGCGGCGGAGGGCACAGCCATGGAGCTCGACGACTGCGCCTTCCCCACGCTGGCAGGCGTCGACATCTTCGACGACCCGGTCAAGGCGTTCGACGGCGTCAACGTGGCCCTGCTCGTCGGCGCCCGGCCGCGCGGCGCGGGCATGGAGCGCGCCGACCTGCTGGAGGCCAACGGCGGCATCTTCGGTCCGCAGGGCCGGGCCATCAACGACGGCGCGGCGTCCGACGTCCGCGTGCTCGTCGTCGGCAACCCGGCGAACACGAACGCGCTCATCGCGGCGTCGAACGCGCCCGACGTGCCGGCCACGCGGTTCACCGCGATGACGCGGCTCGACCACAACCGGGCGCTGTCCCAGGTGGCCGCCCGCACGGGCACGCCGGTGTCCGAGATCAGGAAGCTCACGATCTGGGGCAACCACTCGGCCTCGCAGTACCCGGACCTGTTCCACGCCGAGGTCGGCGGCCGGCCGGGCGCCGAGGTCGCGGCGGACACGGCCTGGCTCACGGACGACTTCATCCCGACCGTCGCCAAGCGCGGTGCGGCGATCATCCAGGCACGCGGCGCGTCGTCGGCGGCGTCGGCCGCGAACGCGGCGATCGCGCACGTGCGCGACTGGACGCACGGCACACCCGAGGGGGACTGGACGTCGGCGGGCCTGTGGTCGTCGGGCGAGTACGGCGTGCCGGAGGGGCTGGTCTGCTCGTTCCCCGTGACGTCGGACGGCAGCGGCGAGTGGAAGATCGTCGAGGGGCTCGACATCGACGACTTCTCGCGCGAGCGGATCGACGCGAGCGTCGCCGAGCTCGCGGAGGAACGGGACGCGGTGCGGTCGCTGGGGCTGGTCTGACGTCTCGGGTGCGACGCGAGCGGGCGTCCTGGTCGTGGTGCGACCGGACGCCCGCAGCGTGACCTGTCCCACGATTCCGGGCGAGCAGGCCCTCTCAGGTATCTTGATATCGAGAGATCGGCACATTCCACTAACCCGGGGAGTCAGCCACACCCATGTCGAAGATCATCTATACCTACACGGACGAGGCCCCGCTCCTGGCGACGTACTCGTTCCTGCCGATCGTCTCGGCCTACGCGGCCAAGGCCGGTGTGGACGTCGAGACCCGCGACATCTCGCTCGCCGGCCGGATCATCGCGCAGTTCCCTGAGCGCCTCACCGAGGAGCAGCGCCAGGCGGACGCGCTCGCCGAGCTCGGCGAGCTCGCCCACGACCCGTCGGCCAACATCATCAAGCTGCCGAACATCTCGGCGTCGGTGCCGCAGCTCAAGGCGGCGATCGCCGAGCTGCAGGCCCTCGGCTACGACCTGCCGGACTTCCCGGAGAGCGTCGAGACCGAGGAGCAGAAGGACGCGCGCGAGCGCTACGGCCGCGTCATGGGATCCGCCGTGAACCCGGTGCTGCGCCAGGGCAACTCCGACCGCCGTGCGCCGGCGTCGGTCAAGAACTACGCGAAGGCGCACCCGCACCGCATGGGCGCGTGGTCGGCCGACTCGAGGACGAACGTCGCGACGATGGGCCACGACGACTTCTTCTCCAACGAGAAGTCCGTGATCGTCGAGGCCGACGACACGCTGCGCATCGAGCACGTGGCCGCCGACGGCAGCGTGACGGTGCTCAAGGAGTCGCTGCCCGTGCTCGCCGGCGAGGTCGTGGACGGCACCTTCCTGGACGCCGCCGCGCTGGACGCGTTCCTCGCCGAGTCGATCGAGCGGGCCAAGGCCGAGGGTGTGCTGTTCTCGGTGCACCTCAAGGCCACCATGATGAAGGTCTCCGACCCGATCATCTTCGGCCACGTGGTCAAGACGTTCTTCAAGCCCGTCTTCGAGAAGTACGGCGACGACCTGGCCGCGGCGGGCCTCTCGCCCAACGACGGCCTCGGTGGCATCTTCGCCGGCCTGGAGAAGCTGCCGAACGGCGCGGAGATCCGCGCCGCGTTCGACGCGGTGCTGGCCGACGGCCCGAAGATGGCCATGGTCAACTCCGACAAGGGCATCACGAACCTGCACGTGCCGTCCGACGTCATCGTCGACGCCTCGATGCCCGCGATGATCCGCATCGGCGGCCACATGTGGGGCCCCGACGGCGAGGAGGCGGACACCCTCGCGGTGATCCCCGACTCCTCCTACGCGGGCGTCTACCAGACCGTGATCGACGACTGCCGCGCGAACGGCGCCCTCGACCCGGCCACGATGGGCTCGGTGCCGAACGTCGGCCTCATGGCGCAGGCCGCCGAGGAGTACGGCTCGCACGACAAGACGTTCGAGATCGCGACCGACGGCACCGTGCGGATCGTGAACAGCGCGGGCGACGTCGTCATGGAGCACGCGGTGCACGCGGGCGACGTCTGGCGCGCCTGCCAGACCAAGGACGCCCCGATCCGCGACTGGATCAAGCTGGCCGTCACCCGGGCGCGGCTCTCGGACACGCCCGCCGTGTTCTGGCTGAACTCGCGCCGCGCGCACGACGCCAACCTCATCAAGAAGCTCGAGCAGTACCTGCCCGAGCACGACACCGAGGGCCTCGAGATCCACGTCATGGACCCGGCGGAGGCGACGGCGTTCTCGCTCGCCCGTATCCGCCAGGGTCTCGACACCATCTCGGTGACCGGCAACGTGCTGCGCGACTACAACACCGACCTGTTCCCGATCCTCGAGGTCGGCACCTCGGCGAAGATGCTCTCGATCGTGCCGCTGATGAACGGCGGCGGCCTGTTCGAGACCGGCGCCGGCGGCTCCGCCCCGAAGCACGTGCAGCAGCTCGTCGAGGAGGACTACCTGCGCTGGGACTCGCTCGGTGAGTTCTTCGCGCTGGCCGCGTCCTTCGAGCACCTCGCCGTGCACGAGGGCAACGCCCGGGCGCAGGTCCTCGCCGACACGCTCGACCGCGCCACCGGCACGTTCCTCAACGAGGACCGGTCGCCGGGCCGCAAGCTGGGCACGATCGACAACCGCGGCTCGCACTTCTACCTCGCCCTGTACTGGGCGCAGGAGCTCGCGGGTCAGTCGGAGGACGCCGAGCTCGCCGCGACGTTCAAGCCGCTCGCGGAGGCGCTCGCCGCGTCGGAGCAGAAGATCGTCGACGAGCTGGTCGCCGTCCAGGGCAAGCCTGCCGACATCGGCGGGTACTACCGCCCGGACGCCGCCAAGGCGACCGCGGTGATGCGCCCGAGCACGACGTTCAACGAGGCCCTCTCCTCCCTCTGACCCACCCCCACCCGCACTCGCCGAGGTAGTCACCTGGCGAGGTAGTCGCTTGGCGAGGTAGTCACTCAGCGCATGCTGGGTGACTACCTCGCCTCATGACTACCTCGGCGGGGTGGGCGTGATGTTGGTCGCTTCGTCGAAAAAGAGGCGGGGAGTGTCGGTGTGCCGACATAGCCTCAGGATCGTGATCGACGCGCCGCAGACCCCCGACACCACGCCCGTTCCCGAGGCGTCGCCGCGTCCTGCCCGGGTCCGGCCGGACGACCCCGCGCGCCGGCTCGACTGGCGCCGGCTGCGCGGCGTGGCCGCGGCGATCGCGATGCTCGCGCTCACGGCGGGGGCGGTCGGCCAGGCGCTCGGCACCGCGGTGGCAGGCCGGCTGGCCGAGCACGCGACGGTGGTCGGCCTCGTCCTGCTCGCCGTGTGCGTGGTGGGCGGCGCGGTGCTCGACGGCGTGGGCCAGGTGGTCTGGGCCGGTGTCGTCGACCGGGCCGAGGGCAGGCTGCGCAGCGACCTGCTGAGCGCCGCCCTGCGGCAGCCGCTGGCCACGCTGTCCGAGCAGGCCGTCGGTGAGGTGCTCGACCGGGTCGACGACGACACGCACGCCGTGGGCACGCTCGTCCGGCGCCAGCTCTGGGGCGCCGGCCGCACCGTGGTCGGCACGGTGCCGATGTGGGTCGTCGCCGGGATCACCTGGTGGCCCGCGTGGTTCCTGTTCCCTGTCCTTGCCGGGCTGGTCGCGCTGCTCGCGCGGCCGCTGCTGGGCGAGATCGCCCGCCGCAAGGTGGTCGAGGAGGCGGCATGGACTGATCACGCCGCGGCCTTCGAGGAGGCGGTCGCGGCGCGGAACGACCTGCGCACGAGCCTGGGGCAGGCCTTCGCGGTGCGGCGGCTGGCGCAGATGTCCGCCGCGGTCCACGAGAAGTTCCGCGCCGTGGTGCGCATCGAGGAGCGCCTGCTGCGCCGGACCGGGCTGGTGTCCTACGCGCTGCTCGCCGCGGTGGCCGTCGCCTGCGCGTACCTGGCCTCGGGCGGCAGCCTGTCCGTGCAGCAGCTCGTCACGCTCTTCCTGGTCACGGCGATGTTCGTGGGTCAGATGGACAACCTCGTGCACCACCTCCCGGACATCCAGGAGGGTCTTGGCGCGGTGCTGCGCATCCGCCAGATGCTGGGCGTCGAGCCGGAGCCCGAGGGCGGCCGCGACGTGCCGGCGGGTCCGCTCGAGCTCGAGCTGCGGGACCTCAGCTTCTCCTACGCCGAGGGCACCTTCGCGCTGACCGACGTCGACCTCACCGTCCCCGCCGGCGAGACGCTGGCCCTCGTCGGCAGGACCGGCTCGGGCAAGTCCACGCTCGCCGCGCTGCTGTCGCGCGCGGTCGAGCCGGAACCGGGGTCGGTGTTCCTCGGCGGCGTCGACGTGTGCGATCTCGACCTGCAGAAGCTGCGCGCCGCCGTCGGCGTGGTCACGCAGCGCACCGAGATCCTCGCGGGGACGCTGGCCGAGAACATCGCGCTGTTCGCGGACGTGCCGCGCGCCGAGATCGAGGGTGCGGTGCGTGAGCTGGGCCTCACCGAGTGGGCCGCAGGCATGCCCGACGGCCTCGACACGCTGCTCGGCCCCGGCGGCACGACGTTGTCGGCGGGGGAGGAGCAGCTCGTCGCGTTCGCGCGCCTGCTGGTGCGGGACGTGCAGCTCGTCGTGCTCGACGAGGCGACGGCGCGCATGGACCCGCTGACCGAGGCACGTGTGGTGGCCGCCTCCGACCGCCTGCTGTCGGGTCGCACCGGCGTGCTCGTCGCGCACCGGCTCGGCACCATCGAGCGGGCGGGTCTCGTGGCCGTGCTCGACCACGGCCGGGTGGTGCAGCAGGGTCGCCGCGCGACGCTCGCGCAGGCGCCCGGGCCGTTCCGTATGCTCCTCGAGGCGGGGCGGAGCGAGGGCGCGCTCGACGAGCCCTCCGCCGCCGGGCGCGACGCCGAGACGGCGGAGCCCTCGACGGCCGCCGCCACGCTCCCTGGCACGGCCACGACGGCCGGTGCTCGCACCTCCGACGAGCCCGAGTCCGATGCCGACACCGCCACCCCCGCCGACGCCGTCGGCGGCCGGCGCCGGGTCGGCACCCCGCCGGACCTGCCCGAGCCGGGCACGGGCCCGAGCCTGGCCCGCGGCGTGCTGCACGCCCTGTTCGTCCGCCCCCGCTGGGGCCTGTTCGGCGCGCTCCTGTTCCTCCTGTCCAGCCTGGTGGCTGCGCAGGGCGCCGTGAGCGGCTTCCTCTGGGGCCGCACGGTCGAGAGCCTGCAGGACGGCGTGCTGCCGGTCGGCGTGCTCGTCGCGCTGGCCGCGCTGCTCGTGCTCCAGCCGCTGTTCATCTCGCGCGCGCTCGGTGTCTACCCGCGCTGGTGGGTCGAGGTGCTGCTGCGCATCCGCATGACGGTAATGCACGGCCAGACCCGGCAGCATCGGCTGCCCGCGACGCCGCCCGGCGAGGTCGTCGCCCGCGCCATGGACGCCGACCGGTTCGTCCGGTACGCCGACCGCTGGGTCGACTTCGTCAACGGTCTGCTCATCGTCGTGGCCACCACCGTCATCAGCGGCCGGTGGACCGCGGGCGCCGTCCTGCTCGCCGTCATGGTGATCTCGGCGAGTGCCTCGGCGATCGGGCGCCCGATCGCGGGCCGGTCGGCGGCAAGCTCGTCGGCAGCGCGCGCCCGGTTCGGCCGCGCGCTGGTGTCGGCGCTCGACTCCGCGCGCACCGTGAAGCTCGCGGCGCGCACCCCGGACGTCCGGCGCCACCTCGGCGAGGTCGACTCGGGCCGCGTGAAGGCCGCGATCTTCGAGCACCGGGTGCAGGCCGTGCTGGACGCGGTGCCGCACGTGACGCTCTACATCGGCGTCGTGGTGTCGTGGTCGTTCCTGCTCACGGGCCGCTGGGACCTGGCGACGACCCTGCTCGTCGCCAACGCGGTGACCGGCTTCGCCTGGTTCGGCGTGGTTGCGGGCGCGGTCGTCACGGAGGCGCCCGGCACGCGGGCGTGGCAGGTGGCGACGGCCCGGTTCGCGGACGGCGCCGACCTCGTGGCGCGGCAGCGCGACGTCGACCTCGTGGACGGTACGGCGCCCGAGCCGGAGCCCGCACCGCGCGAGCCGCTCGACCGTCTCGAGCTGCGCGACCTGTCCGCGGTGCACGACGACGGCACGATCGGCGTCACCGGTGTCGACCTCGAGATCCGGCGCGGCGAGCTCGTGCTGCTGCTCGGCCAGGTCGGCTCCGGCAAGTCGTCCCTGCTGTCCGCGCTCGCCGGGCTCATGGAGCACACCGGTGACATCCGGTGGAACGGCACCGCGGTGACCGACGCCCAGGTGTTCCTGCGTCCGGGCCAGGTCGCGCACGTGGCCCAGGTGCCGCGCGTGCTGTCGGGGTCGTTCTCCGACAACGTGCGGCTCGACCACGACCGTGACATCGAGGGCCCCGTCCAGGGCGCCCGCCTGGAGCAGGACATGCGCGACGCCGGCGGCCCGCACGCCCTCGTGGGGCACCGCGGTGTCCGGCTGTCGGGCGGTCAGGTGCAGCGGCTCGCGCTCGCGCGGGCCCTGGCGGCCGAGACCGAGCTGCTGCTGGCGGACGACGTCTCCAGCGCCCTCGACGCGTCGACCGAGATCGAGCTGTGGGCGGCCCTGCGGGAGCGGGGAACCACGGTGGTCGGTGCGACGTCGAAGCGCGCGGCGCTCGCCCGCGCCGATCGCGTCGTGGTGCTGGTCGACGGCGAGGTGGCGGAGGTCGGGTCGTGGTCGGCGCTCGCCCCGCGGTGGGCGCACCTGGCCGGCTGAGGCAGCGGACCGGCCCGCGGCCACGCGGCCCCGGGCCGGTCCGTCGAGGTGCCGCGTCAGCGCACCGGCTGCACCTGCCGCGGCAGCGCGAAGACCAGCGCGAACGCCACCACGGCCAGGGCGGCGCTCGTGCCCATCGCGAGGGTCGCGGCGTGACCGAAGGCGTCGGCGACCACCTCGGGCGTCGGCCGACCGGGCGGGAAGACCAGCGAGCCGAACAGCACCGAGCCGACCACCGCGATGCCGGCGGCCGACCCGACGCGCTGCATCGTGCCGATCACGCCGGAGGCGGCGCCGGCGTCCCTCCGGTCGACGGTCGCGACGATGAACTGGGCGTTGGGCGCGATGAAGAGACCGCTGCCGAGGCCGCCGACGAGGAGCGGCGCGGCGAGGTGCCAGTGGTTGAGGTCGCCGGCAGGCACGAGCCACAGGATCAGCCACACCGAGACGAGGCTGAGTGCCACCATTCCCGTACCGATCACGAGCACGCGCCGACCGAGCCGGTGCGTGAGGCGCTCGCTCTGGGACGCGCCGACGATCGAACCGAGGGCGAACGGCACCGAGACGAGGCCCGAGGCCAGCGCGGAGTGCCCGAGGCCCGCCTGCCAGAAGATCGAGATCGTGAAGAAGATGCTGGTGAAGGCTGCGAAGTAGACCAGGGCGAGGATCACGCCGCCCGTGAAGGCAGCGTGGGCGAACAGGCGGGGCGGCACGAGCGGGCTGCCGTCGCGGGCCGCGACCCGCCGTTCCCAGACGGCGAACGCGACGAGCAGGAGGAGCCCGCCCGCGAGCGACGTCCAGGTCCACCACGGCCAACCCGCGTCCTCGCCCTCGATGAGCGGGACCAGCACCGCGACCAGCGCCACGGTGACGAGGAGCAGGCCGAACAGGTCCACGCCGCGTGACCCGCCGCCGACCACGATGCGCGGCAGCAGCGCGGCGGCCGCGGCCACCGCGATCACGCCGAACGGCAGGTTGACGAAGAAGATGGAGCGCCAGCCCTCCTGCTCGCCGAACGCCTCGATGAGCAGGCCGCCGATGATGGGGCCGAGGGCCGTCGAGAAGCCGATGGCCGCACCCATGACGGCGAACGCCTTGCCGCGCGTGCGGCCCGTGAACATGAGCTGGATGAGCGCGGTCACCGCGGGGAAGAAGATGCCGCCGCACAGGCCCTGGACGACCCGCGCCAGGATCAGCTCGGCGGCGCCCGAGGCCGTCCCGCACCACAGGCTCGCGAGGGTGAACCCCGCCAGACCGACGACGAAGACCCACTTGTGCCCGACCCGGTCGCCCACACGGCCCGACGGGATGAGGGCCAGCCCGTAGGCGAGTGCGTACCCGGAGATGATCCAGGACAGCGTGCCTTCGGAGGCGTCCAGCGACGTACGGATGGTCGGCAGCGCGACGTTCACGATCGTCGTGTCGAGCAGCGCCATCGAGACACCGAGGATGAGCACGGCCAGCGCGACCCACGAGCTGCGAGGGACGGGGGCGGGCGGGTCTGCGGTCACCACTGGATCGTACGGGCGGACACCGACACTCACCGGGCGGTCCGACGCCGCCCCCGGCGCGCCTAGGGTGGCGCCATGAACTTCACCTTCCGCGAAGCCCGCCGCACCGACCTCGAGCGCATCGTCGAGCTCATCGCCGACGACGCCGTCGCCGCCCGCCGTACCGGCACCTACGGGGAGACGCACGTGCGGGGGTTCGAGGCGATCGCGGCCAGCCCCGACAACGAGCTCGTCGTCGCCGAGGTCGACGGCGCGGTGGTCGGCGTCATGCAGCTCACGTTCATCCCGGGCATCTCCCGCAACGGAGCGTCGCGGCTGCTGGTCGAGGCCGTGCGGGTGGACAAGGAGCTGCGCGGCCAGGGCGTCGGTGCCCGGATGATGGAGCACGCGCACGAGCGAGGCAGGGCCCGCGGGTGCGCGCTCGCGCAGCTCACGTCGGACAAGCAGCGGCCGGACGCGCACCGGTTCTACCGTCGGCTCGGCTACGCGCAGTCGCACGAGGGCTTCAAGCTCCCGCTCTGAGCCGCGGCACCCCCACCGGCAAAGCCTTGCTGCAAGATCGTGCAAGCGTTACAGTCGCCGTCGGTCCACACTGGTGTCCCGGTCGACGAAGGGGTCTTCCATGTCTCGCACTGCGCGCCCGCGCGCCCACCGGATCGGCGCCGCGGGCGTCGCCCTGACCCTCGCCGCCACGGCCGGGCTCGCGGCCGTGGCGGCCCCCCTCGCGGTCGCCGCGCAGGATCGCACCGCGGCCCTCGTCGGCAGCCTCCAGGACGAGCTCGGCTGCGCCGCCGACTGGGACCCGGCCTGCGCCGAGACCGAGCTCGTCGCCCAGGGCGACGGCACCTTCACCGCCGACCTCGAGATCCCCGCGGGCACCTACGAGTACAAGGTCGCGCTCGACGACGCCTGGGACGAGTCCTACGGCCGCGACGGCGGCCCCGACAACGCCCCGCTGCACCTCGCGGGCCCCGCGACCGTCCGCGTCACCTACGACGACACCACGCACCGCACCGCCCTCGTACCGCTCGACCTCGCAGGGGGCTACACCGAGGCCGACGACGCCCTCGTCCACGCCCCCGTGCGCCAGGCGGGCGGCGACGAGCGCTTCTACTTCGTCATGACCGACCGGTTCGCCAACGGCGACCCCTCCAACGACACGGGCGGCCTCGACGGCGACCGCCTCGCCACCGGCTTCGACCCCACCGACAAGGGCTTCTACCAGGGTGGCGACCTCGCGGGCCTGCGCGAACGGCTCGACTACATCGAGGGCCTGGGGACGACCGCGATCTGGCTCACGCCGAGCTTCCTCAACCGCCCCGTCCAGGGCACGGGTGACGACGTCAGCGCCGGCTACCACGGCTACTGGATCACCGACTTCACGCGCATCGACCCGCACCTGGGCACCAACGACGAGCTCGAGGCCCTGATCGACGACGCCCACGCGCGCGGCATGAAGGTCTACTTCGACATCATCACCAACCACACGGCCGACGTCGTCGACTACGCCGAGGGCACCTACGACTACGTCGACCAGGCCACCGCCCCGTACACCGACGCCGCGGGCACCCCGTTCGACCCCGCCGACCACGCGGGCACCGGAAGCTTCCCCGAGCTCGACGCGGCGACCAGCTTCCCGTACACCCCCGTCGTCGACCCGGCCGACGCGGACGTCAAGGTCCCGGCCTGGCTCAACGACCCGGCGCTCTACCACAACCGCGGCAACTCGACGTGGGAGGGCGAGTCCGTCACCTACGGTGACTTCAGCGGCCTCGACGACCTCATGACCGAGCACCCCGACGTCGTCGACGGCTTCGAGGAGATCTACAAGGCCTGGGTCGACCTCGGCATCGACGGCTTCCGCATCGACACCGTCAAGCACGTGAACCTCGAGTTCTGGGAGGAGTGGTCGGCCGAGATCGCCGACCACGCCCGCGCCCAGGGCAAGGACGAGTTCTTCACCTTCGGCGAGGTGTACGACGCCGACGCCGCCAAGACCTCGCCCTACGTGCGCCGCACCGCGATGAGCTCCGTGCTCGACTTCTCGTTCCAGGCCGCCGCCACCAGCTACGCGAGCGGCAACAGCGCACGCCGCCTGGCCGACCTGTACGCGTCGGACGACCTGTACACCACCCCGCACAGCAGCGCGTCGGCCCTGCCGACCTTCCTCGGCAACCACGACATGGGCCGTGTCGGCTACATGCTGGCGAACACCGACGACCCGCTCGCCCGCGACGAGCTCGCGCACGAGCTCATGTACCTCACGCGGGGCCAGCCGGTCGTCTACTACGGCGACGAGCAGGGCTTCGCGGGGACGGGCGGCGACAAGGACGCCCGCCAGAGCCTCTTCGCGACCCAGGTCGACGAGTACGCCGACCAGCCGCTCGTCACCGGCGAGCAGGCGGGCAGCGTCGACCGCTACGCGACCGACGCCCCGCTGTACGAGCACGTCGCGGCGCTCGCGGCCCTCCGCGAGGAGCACCCGGCGCTCGCCACGGGCGCGCAGGTCGAGCGGCACGCCGAGGACGGGGCGGGTGTGTACGCCTTCTCGCGCGTGGACCGCGACGAGAAGGTCGAGCACCTGGTCGCGGCCAACAACGCGGCGCAGGAGCGCACCGTCACCTTCGACTCCCTCACCCCCGGCGCGACCTTCGAGCCGCTGTACGGCACCGATACGGTCGTGACGGCCGACGCCGACGGCGCGGTCACGCTGACGGTCCCGGCGCGGTCCGCCGTCGTGCTCGTCGCCGACCGCACGGTGGGGGCCGACTCCGCGGGCGTCGCCGCCGTCGTCCCGGGTGCGGGCGCGCGACCCGGTGCCGCCGTGACGGGCGTCGCGCCGGTGGCCGCCGGGATCGACGACGACTGGGCCGAGACGTCCTTCGCGTGGCGTGCCGTGGGCACCGACACGTGGCACCACCTCGGCACGGCCGAGGACACCTCCCCACGCGTCTTCCACGACGTCTCGCCCGACGGCTCCGACCTCGCCGAGGGCACTCTCGTCGAGTACCGCGCCGTCACGCAGGACGCCGACGGCGACCGCACGGCCGCGAGCTCCTACGCCTCGGTCGGCGTCGACGTGAGCGGCGCCACGGAGGACCCGGCCGACCCCGACGTCGAGCTGGTCAGCGTGCCCGGCTCGCACAACAGCGAGATGGGCTGCGCGGGCGACTGGACGCCCGACTGCGAGGCGGCGCGCCTGACCCGCGGCGAGGACGGCGTCTTCACCGGCACCTTCGAGCTGCCTGCCGGCTCGTACGAGTTCAAGGTCGCCGTCAACGGCTCCTGGGCCGAGAACTACGGCGCCGACGGGGTGCGCGACGGCGCGAACATCGCCTACTCGACCGGCGGCGGGCCCGTGACGTTCACCTGGGACCCCGAGACCAAGGTGCCGTCGGTGCAGGCCGGGACGCCGGGGACGCCGGGGGAGGGGCAGCAGGCCGCGCACTGGGTGCGGCAGGACCTCGTGCTCGTGCCCGCCGCGCAGTTCGGTGCGGGCGACAGCTGGGCGCTGGAGACGGAGGCGGCGTCCTACCCGCTGACGCCGGCCGAGGTGCCCGCGGACGTCGCCGCCGACCTCCCGCACCTGGCCGACCACCTCGCCCTCGTCGCCGACGGCCTGACCCGGGACCGGGCGGCCGCGGCCCTGCGTGGCCCGCTGCGGGTGACGCGGCACGACGGCGAGACACTGACCGCCACGACCGGCGTGCAGGTCCCCGGCGTGCTCGACGACCTGTTCGCGACCGACCGGGCGCTCGGGGTGACGTGGCGGGACGCAGGGCCGGGCAAGGGGCCCGGCGCAGGGAAGGGCGGGCAGCCCGCGTTCGCGCTCTGGGCTCCGACCGCCCGCACCGTGACCCTCCAGGTCTGGCCCGCGGGCACCGAACTGGGTGCCGCGCCGCGTGCCTACCCGATGGACCGGCAGCCGGACGGGGCCTGGACGTACGAGGCCGGGCACGCGCCGCACGGCAAGGGCGGGAAGCCCGGCGCCACCGAGCACGGCAAGCCGACGACCGACTGGCGGGGCGCGCGCTACCGGTACGCCGTGGAGGTGTACGTGCCGGCCACGGGCCAGGTCGAGACGAACGTCGTGACCGACCCGTACTCGGTGGGCCTCACGCTCGACTCGACCCACTCGGTCGCCGTCGACCTGGACGACACGGCGTGGCAGCCCGCCGTCTGGCGGTCGGCGAAGGCCCCGCGGCTGGACCGGCCGGTGGACCAGACGATCTACGAGCTGCACGTGCGTGACTTCTCGATCGCCGACGAGACCGTCCCCGAGCGGCTGCGCGGCACCTACGGCGCGTTCGGCGTCAAGGGCTCGGACGGCATGCGGCACCTGCGCTCCCTGGCCGACGCGGGCCTGACGACGGTGCACCTGCTGCCCACGTTCGACATCGCGAGCATCCCGGAGGACCGGGCGGCGCAGGCCACGACGGGCGACCTCTCCGGGTACGCGCCGGACGGCACGGAGCAGCAGGCCGCGGTCGCCGCGATCCAGGCAGAGGACGGCTTCAACTGGGGCTACGACCCCTACCACTTCCTGGCGCCCGAGGGTTCCTACGCGGTCCGGGCCGAGGGCGGGCACCGGGTCGCCGAGTTCCGGTCCATGGTCGGCAACCTCCACAGGGCCGGGCTGCAGGTCGTGCTCGACCAGGTGTTCAACCACACGGCCGCCTCGGGCCAGGCCCCCCGGTCGGTGCTCGACCGCGTCGTGCCCGGCTACTACCACCGGCAGAACCCGACGACGGGTGCGGTCGAGACGAGCACCTGCTGCGAGAACGTCGCCACGGAGCACGCCATGGCGGAGAAGCTCATGGTCGACGCCGTCGTGACCTGGGCTCGCGACTACCACGTCGACGGCTTCCGGTTCGACCTCATGGGCCACCACTCGCGCGCGAACATGGAGGCGGTGCGTGCGGCGCTCGACGAGCTCACGCTCCGCCGGGACGGGGTCGACGGCAAGGCCGTGTACCTGTACGGCGAGGGCTGGGACTTCGGTGAGGTCGCGGGCAACGCGCGGTTCGAGCAGGCCACGCAGGGGCAGCTCGGCGGCACCGGCATCGGCACGTTCAGCGACCGGTTGCGCGACGCCGTGCACGGCGGCTCGCCGGTCGACGGCGCGTCGCTGTTCGCACAGGGCTTCGGCACGGGGCTGTTCACCGACCCGAACGAGCGCGAGGCCCAGCTCGGCGACCCTGCGAGCGTCAACGACGGCGACGCCGACGAGGCGGCCGACCTCGCCCACCAGACCGACCTGGTCAAGCTCGGCCTGGCGGGCAACCTGCGCTCCTACGAGGTCACGACGGCGACGGGCGAGCGCGTGCGCGGCGACCAGCTCGACTACCGGGGCTCGCCCGCCGGGTACGCGGACTCGCCGGAGGAGGTCGTCACGTACGTCGACGCGCACGACAACGAGACCCTGTTCGACCTGCTGGCGCTCAAGCTGCCCGCGGACACCCCGATGTCCGACCGCGTGCGCATGAACACGGTCTCGCTCGCCACGGCCGCGCTCTCGCAGTCGCCGTCGTTCTGGCACGCGGGCACCGACCTGCTCCGGTCCAAGTCGCTCGACCGCAACTCCTACGACTCGGGTGACTGGTTCAACGCGATCGACTGGTCCGGCCGGGACAACGGGTTCGGCCGCGGCCTGCCGATGGCGGCGGACAACGAGGAGAAGTGGCCGTACCAGCAGCCGCTGCTGGCCGACCCGGCGCTCGAGCCGGCACCCGACGACATCGCGTTCGCCGCGGCGCAGGCCCGCGAGCTGCTGGAGCTGCGGCACTCGACCGACCTGTTCCGGCTGGGCTCTGCCGAGCTCATCGAGCAGAAGGTCACCTTCCCGGGCTCCGGGCCGGACGCCGTGCCCGGCGTGATCACGATGTCGATCGACGACACGGCGGGCCGCCGCGACGTCGACCGCCGGCTCGACGGCGTGCTCGTGGTGCTCAACGCGTCGCCCGAGGCAGCGACGGTCGAGGTGCCGGAGCTCGCGGGCCGCCGGTACGCGCTGTCCCGGGTCCAGGCCCGCGGCATCGACCCGGTGGTCCGGCAGACGACGTGGGACCGCGCGACGGGCACGGTCACGGTCCCGCCCCGCACGGTAGCGGTCCTGGAGAACCCCCGCGGCTGACGCCCCCCGACGCGGTGAGTGCAGAGTTCGGACCGGTCAGGAACTCTCCGGCCGGACCGAACTCTGCACTCGTCCGGGGGCGTGACCAGGGGGTTGGGTGACAGCGCTGACAATTTCGCCGGTGCGTCTCTTGACTCCGGCTGTCCAGGGGTGAATCGTGTGCGTCAGTTGGCCCGGCGGTGTAGCCGGGCCCGCACGACGCAAGGGAGCTTCATGCGCACGGCACGATTCCTCATCGCACCCGTCACGGCAGCGGCGGTCGCCCTCTCGCTCGGTGCCTGCGGCTCCGGCGGAGGTGGCTCGGACGACTCGACCATCAAGGTCGCCTACCAGAAGTTCGGCAACTTCACGCAGGCCGACGAGCTGTTCAAGGACGTCAAGGCCGACTTCGAGGAGGCCAACCCGGGCATCACCGTCGAGCTGGTACCGATCGAGGCGCAGCAGAACGACTACTTCACCAAGCTCGCGCTGATGAACCGGTCGCCCAGTACCGCGCCGGACGTCATGTACGAGGACACGTACATGATCAAGTCCGACGTCGAGGCCGGCTACCTGGCTCCGCTGGACGACTACCTGGCCGAGTGGGACGAGTGGGACCAGTTCGTCGACAGCGCCAAGGAGGCAGGCGCCGGCGACGACGGCAAGACCTACGGCGTGCCCATGGGGACCGACACGCGCGGGCTCTGGTTCAACAAGTCCGTCCTGGCCGACGCGGGCCTGCCCGAGGACTGGGCCCCGACGTCCTGGGACGAGCTGCTCGACGCGGCGCGGACCATCAAGGAGTCGAACCCCGACGTCGTGCCGTTCAACATGTACTCCGGCAAGCCGCAGGGCGAGGCCGCCGTCATGCAGGGCTTCGAGATGCTCCTGTACGGCACCGGCGACACGCTCTACGAGGACGGCAAGTGGGTGACCGGGTCGCAGGGCTTCGTCGACGCGCTCGGGTTCGTCGAGACCGTCTTCGGCGAGGGCCTCGCGCCGACGCCGCAGCAGGCGCTCGACACCAACATCGGCAACACCGTGCAGGCCGAGTGGCTGCCCGAGGGCAAGGTCGGCATCGCGCTCGACGGCTCGTGGGTGGCGGGCAACTGGCTCGAGTCCGGCGTCGCGCCGTGGCCCGAGTGGTCCGAGGAGATGGGCACGGCGCCCATGCCCACCCAGGACGGGCAGGACCCGGGTGCTGTGAGCATGTCCGGCGGCTGGACGCTCGCCATGGGCTCCGGCTCCAAGAACCCCGACGCCGCGTTCGAGTTCATCTCGATGGCGCTCGACCGCGAGAACTCCCTCTGGTTCGACGTCGCGAACAGCCAGATCGCGGTGCGCACCGACGTCGCGGAGGACCCGGAGTACACCGCGACCAACCCGACCACCGAGTTCTTCACGGGCCTCGTCGACGTGACCAACTTCCGGCCGGCCACCTCGGACTACCCGAAGATCTCCAACGAGATCATGGTCGCGATGGAGGCCGTGATGACCGGCCAGCAGACGCCCGAGGAGGCGGCTGCGGCCTACGACAAGGCGGTCGTCGGCATCGTCGGCGAAGAGAACACCGTCCAGGGCTGACGCGATGGCCGTCACGTCCCGCCGCGTGGCGCGGGTGGTCCCGCTCGCGCCCGCGGTCGTCCTGCTCGCGCTCTTCATGCTCGGTCCGGTGGTCTGGTCGTTCTACGGCTCGTTCACCAACGCGGCCCTCACCGGGCCCGCGGCCCTCAGCCCGGAGTGGATCGGGTTCGACAACTACGTCGCGCTGGTGGGCGACCCCGACTTCCCGAAGTCGCTGTGGCTCACCGTCCTCTTCGTGTTCCTCTCGGCCGTGGTGGGCCAGAACGTCATGGGCATCGCCCTGGCCGGCATGATGCGCTCGGCCGTGAAGCCGGTGCGGTCCATCACCTCGACCGTCGTGGTCGCGGCCTGGGTGCTGCCCGAGATCGTGGCCGCGTTCGCCGCGTACGCGTTCTTCCACTCCGAGGGCACGTTCAACTCGCTGCTCGCGGGGATCGGCGTCGAGGGCCCGGACTGGCTCTACTCGACGCCGATGCTCGCGGTGATCGTCGCGAACATCTGGCGCGGCACCGCGTTCTCGATGATGGTCTACTCGGCGGCGCTCGCCGAGGTGCCGCCCGAGCTGACCGAGGCGGCACAGCTCGACGGCGCGAACGGGTGGCAGCGGCTCACGTGGGTGACCCTGCCGGTGATCCGGCGCAGCATCTCGACCAACCTCATGCTCACCACGCTGCAGACCCTGTCGGTGTTCACGCTCATCTACGTGATGACCGGCGGCGGGCCCGGTACGGACAGCTCGACGCTGCCGATCCTGGCCTACCAGGAGGCGTTCAAGTTCGCGCAGGTCGGCTACGGCACGGCCATCGCGACGGTGATGATCATCGTGGGCGGGATCTTCTCCGTGATCTACATCCGCGCGCTCCGACCGGAGGTGGACTGATGACCGGCACGATGACCCCGCCCGTCGCGCGGGAGGGCCGCTCCCTGGTGACCGGGCCCCTCGCCGGGCCCCGCGTCACGCCGACCAAGGTCGCCGCCAACGCGGTGCTCCTCGTGATCGCCGTCCTGTTCCTGCTGCCGATGGCGTGGATCGTCGTCGCGTCCCTGGACGCCCAGGCGACCCTCTCGTTCGGCCTGCCCGACGCCGTGACCGTCGACAACTTCTCGGCGATCATGACACCGGAGCTGACGTGGCTCCCGCTGTGGAACGCGTTCGTGCTGTCGGCGGGGTCGGCGGCGATCACCGTCGTCGTCTCCGTGCTGGCGGCCTACCCGCTGTCGCGGTACCGGATGCGGTTCGGCAAGTACTTCCTGTACTCGGTGCTGTTCGGCACCTGCCTGCCGATCACGGCGATCATGGTCCCGGTGTACGCGCTGTTCGTGCAGCTCAACCTGCTCGACTCGCTGCCGGGGACCATCTTCTTCATGGCAGCGACGTCGTTGCCCATGGCCATCTGGATGACGAAGAACTTCATGGACTCCGTGCCGATCTCCCTGGAGGAGGCGGCATGGACCGAGGGTGCCTCGGCGATGCAGGCCCTGCGGCGCATCGTCCTGCCGCTCATGCGGCCCGGGATCGCCGTGGTGTTCATCTTCGTGTTCGTGCAGGCCTGGGGGAACTTCTTCGTCCCGTTCGTGCTGCTGCTCTCCCCGGAGAAGCAGCCGGCAGCGGTGAGCATCTTCGCGTTCTTCGGGCAGTACGGCTCGGTGGCCTACGGCCAGCTCGCGGCGTACTCGCTGCTCTACGCGGCCCCGGTGCTCGGCCTGTACGTGCTGGTCAACCGCATCAGCGGCTCGGCCTTCGCCCTGGCGGGCGCGGTCAAGGGCTGACGCTTTGCCGACCACGCGATCGTGCCTGGGCCCCGGCGTGGATCCGGGCACGATCGCTTGGTCGGCGGGGTGCGGGGCGCCGTGGTCAGCGGAAGACGACCGTGCGGCGGCCGTCCAGGAGCACGCGGCGCTCCGCGTGCCAGCGGACGGCGCGGGCCAGGGTGCGGCGCTCGACGTCCTCGCCGATGCCCACCAGGTCCTCCACCGTGCGGGAGTGGTCGACACGCTCGACGTCCTGCTCGATGATCGGCCCCTCGTCGAGGTCGCCCGTGACGTAGTGCGACGTGGCGCCGATGATCTTCACGCCGCGGTCGTGGGCCTGACGGTAGGGGCCTGCGCCCTTGAACGAGGGCAGGAACGAGTGGTGGATGTTGATGATCTGCCCGCTGAGGTCGCGGCAGAGCTCGTCGGACAGGATCTGCATGTACCGCGCGAGCACCACCAGCTCGGCGCCGGTGTCGGCGACCAGGTCGCGGAGCGTGGCCTCGGCGTCCGCCTTGGTGTCGGGCGTCACCGGCACGTGGTGGAACGGCTTGCCGTAGAACGTCGCGATGTCCTCGAGGTCGCGGTGGTTGCCCACCACGCCGACGACGTCGACGGGCATGCGCTGCGAGCGCTCGCGGTAGAGCAGGTCGACGAGGCAGTGCGCGGCCTTCGACACCATGATCAGCGTCGGGATGCGGCGCCCGACGACGTCGAGCGTCCACGTCATGCCGAAGTGCCCGGCCACCTGGTCCATCGCGGCGGTGAGCTCCTCGCGCGACGCGGCCGACTCGACCTGGACGCGCATGAAGAACAGTCCCGACCCCGGGTCGCCGAACTGCTGGGACTCGGTGATGTTGCCGCCGTGCTCCGCGAGCATCCCCGCCACCGCGTGGACGATTCCCGGCTGGTCCGGGCAGGAGAGGGTGAGGATCCAGTGGGTCGAGGGGCGTGCGGCGTCGTTCACGCGGTCAGGCTAACCCGGCCGGCCGCGTCAGGCGCTGCCCTGTCCGAGCTCCTTGCGCATGACCCAGCGCCTGCGCCCGCCGCTCACCCCCGACGTCTCCGCCGCCCGTTCGAAGCCTGCCTGCTCGAACAGGCGCACCGTGCCCACGTACCCGCTGATCACGTCGACCCGGTCCGGGCCGGTGTCGGCCGGGTAGCCCTCCACCACCTCGGCGCCGTGCGCCCGCGCGTGCTCGACGGCGCCGGCCAGGAGGTCGTGCATGAGGCCGTGCCCGCGGAACCCGGCGCGGACGACGAAGCACACGGCGACCCACGCGTCCCTGTCGTCGATGTACGGGATGGTGCGGGACCGCACCAGACGCCGGTAGCTCGAGCGCGGCGCGATCGAGCACCAGCCCGCCACGACGTCGTCCACATAGGCGAGCACGCCCGGTCCCGGCTCGGTGGTGCACAGGTCGCGCATGTAGCCCGGCCGGTCCTCGTTCGGGACCCGGCTGTCCCGGTACGACATGCACCAGCAGCCCTTGCCGCCCGGCTTCCTGACGCCCACCACCTCGAAGAAGTCGTCGTACCGGCCCACGGCGGAGCGGACCTCGACCCGCACGTCGGTCCCCTCCGGCCACCCCGGTCTGCGCTGCGTCATGAGCCAGAACCTACGCCGGACCACCGACATCCGTCCGAGGTCCGGTTACCGTCGACCTCGGCGCGTCACCTCTGACACGATGGCCCCATGAGCAACTCCACCACGACGATCACGCTGGTCGAGGACGACCATGCGGGCGAGCTCCTCACGCTGCGGCGCGCCGCGTTCGTGACAGAGGCCCAGCTGTACGGCGACCCGAACATCCCGCCCCTGACCCAGACGCTCGCCGAGCTCCGGGAGGACCTGGCGCGCGACGACGTGGTGACGATCGGCGCGTGGGAGGGCCACCGGATGATCGGCTCCGTGCGCGTGGAGATCGAGGGCGAGAAGGCGACGCTCGGCCGGCTGGCCGTCGCACCCGACAAGCAGGGACGCGGCATCGGCACGGAGATGCTCTTCGCCGTGCTGCCGTACCTGCCCAAGGAGACCAAGGAGATCTGGGTCTTCACGGGCAAGGACTCGAAGCAGAACCTCGCCATGTACACGAAGCACGGCTACGAGGAGCAGTACGACAAGGCCGCGGGCGACCTCACGTACACCTACCTGCGGCGCGTGCTCGGCGCGGCAGGCGCGCAGCTCGACGCCGGGGCCCCGGCGGAGCAGGGCACGCCCCAGCAGGCCTGACAGCAGGCCCGAGCGGCGGCGCGGTCGCCCGCGCCGCCGCGGAGGCCGTCACGCGGCGAGGCAGATCGTCTCGTAGCTGCGGTACGGGTCGAAGCCCAGCTCGAGCTCGTCGGCCGTGCCGTCCGGGCACTCGGCGCCGCCCATGAGCAGGCCGGTCACCGTGCGTCCGCCCTCGCCGCAGGGGACCTCGGCCCCGTCGCCGTCCACGCAGTCGCCGACGACGAGCTGGCCGCCGCCCCGCCCCGGGTCGCCCGGGTGGTCGTCGGACAGGTTGCGTGCGCACACCGACTGGGTCTCGCCGCCCGCCTGCCCGTCCTTCTGGAAGACGACGTCGGTGCCGCCGGGGCAGTGCGCCTGGGCGGTCGAGACGGCGTCCTGGATGTCGAGGATCGTCACCGTGGCCTGCGGGTCGTCGCACGCCAGCGGGCGGTAGGCGTCGTCCTCCCCGGACGTCGGGTCGGGGCCCGCGCAGGAGTCGACGGCCCACGCGGCGGTCGACTCCGGGGCGTCGTCCGGGCCGAAGAAGTGGAAGCCGACCGCGCCGATCACGACCGCGGCGACGACGAAGGCGACCACCGACCAGATCCAGTCCCGCGCGGTGTTCCTGCTGCCGCGCTCGCCGCCCCCACCACGGCCGGTGCGCTCGCCCCTGCCGCCGGTGTGCTCGCCGGGGTCGTCGACGGTCCCGGACGGCGCCGCCGCGACGGGACCCGACTGCGGCGTACCGGGCTGCGGCGCGCCGCTCTGCCGGGACGGGAAGGCGGCAGAGGGCACCTGGCCCGAGGTGAGCCCGCCCGGTGCCTGGCCCGGCACGGGCGCCGAGACCGGCCGGTTCGGCGGGAACCGACGCGACGAGAACGGCCCCGCCGGGAACTGCCCCGATCGCGGCCGCCCGCCCGACGGCGGCGAGCCGTCCGGGTCCTGGTGCCGGCCTTCCGTCCTCGGGCGGTCCTGCCTGCGACGTCGATCTGGCTGGTGTTCCGGAAAGCCTGCATCCGGTGACACGGGGGAGGGCATGGTCGGCACACTAGCGACGTCGGGGTGAATAACAAAAGGTCTCAGGTACTTGCGGCGAGATCTGGCCGTTCCTGCGGCCCTCGTCCTGCACGACGTGCCCGCCTCCTGCGGCCCGACGACGGCCGCCACGAGCCGCTGCTACGATCGTCGCGTCGCAACTGGCGTCAGGTGGATCACCACCGGGGAGCGACGAACCATGCCGACGACGGGTCGATCGCCTGGGCCCCGGGTCACC
Source organism: Promicromonospora sp. (assembly GCA_036010205.1). GTDB lineage: Bacteria > Actinomycetota > Actinomycetes > Actinomycetales > Cellulomonadaceae > Promicromonospora. Next base: position 42,497 of record DATGOB010000208.1, read on the forward strand.
GTGCGAGAGATGCACGCCCCCGCAGTCGTGTCGCGGCGCGTGTGCCCTCCACCGCCGTCCGACACGCCACCGTCCCGCATGAATCGAGGAGCTATGAGCGCATCGACTCCTGACCCGCTCGCCACCCCGCTCGCCGAGCTCGACCCCGAGATCGCCGCCGTCCTGGACGGTGAGCTGACCCGCCAGCGCGACACGCTCGAGATGATCGCGTCCGAGAACTTCGTGCCGCGCGCCGTCCTGGAGGCCCAGGGCTCCGTGCTGACCAACAAGTACGCGGAGGGCTACCCGGGCCGTCGCTACTACGGCGGCTGCGAGCAGGTCGACATCGCGGAGAACCTCGCGATCGCCCGCGCCAAGGAGCTGTTCGGCGCCGAGCACGCGAACGTCCAGCCGCACTCGGGCGCCCAGGCCAACGCGGCCGTGCTGCACGCCCTCATCAACGCGGGCGACAAGATCCTCGGCCTCGAGCTGGCCCACGGCGGCCACCTCACGCACGGCATGAAGATCAACTTCAGCGGCAAGCTGTACGACGTCGGTGCCTACGGCGTGGACCCGCAGTCCTACCGCATCGAGATGGACGAGGTGCGCAAGAAGGCGCTGGAGCACCGTCCCGACGTCATCATCGCGGGCTGGTCCGCCTACCCGCGGCACCTCGACTTCGCCGCCTTCCGTGAGGTCGCCGACGAGGTCGGGGCCAAGCTGTGGGTGGACATGGCGCACTTCGCCGGCCTGGTGGCCGCCGGTCTGCACCCGTCCCCGGTGCCGCACGCCGACGTCGTCTCCTCCACGGTGCACAAGACGATCGGCGGGCCGCGCTCCGGCTTCATCCTCGCCAAGGAGGAGTACGCCAAGAAGATCGACTCCGCCGTGTTCCCGGGCCAGCAGGGCGGCCCGCTCATGCACGTGGTGGCGGCCAAGGCCGTGTCGTTCAAGGTCGCGGGCTCCGACGCCTTCCGCGACCGCCAGGAGCGCACGCTCCGCGGCGCCTCGATCATCGCCGACCGCCTGTCCCGGCCCGACGTCGCCCAGGCGGGCGTCTCGGTGCTGACCGGCGGCACGGACGTGCATCTCGTGCTCGTGGACCTGCGCAACTCGCAGCTGGACGGCCAGCAGGCCGAGGACCTCCTGCACGACGCCGGCATCACCGTGAACCGCAACGCCGTGCCGTTCGACCCGCGCCCGCCGCGCGTCACCTCCGGCCTGCGCATCGGCACGCCCGCCCTGGCCACGCGCGGGTTCGGCGACGAGCAGTTCACCGAGGTCGCCGACATCATCGCGACCGCGCTCAAGGACGGTGCGTCGACCGACGTCGCGGCGCTGTCCGCGCGGGTCGCGAAGCTGACGGCCGAGTTCCCGCTCTACCCGGGGCTGTGAGCCGATGACCGCACAGATCCTGGACGGGAAGGCCACCGCCGCCGCCATCAAGGCGGAGCTCAAGGAGCGGGTCGCGGCGCTGCGCGACCGCGGCGTCGTCCCGGGGCTCGGCACGCTGCTCGTCGGCGACGACCCGGGCTCGCAGTGGTACGTCGCGGGCAAGCACCGTGACTGCGCCGAGGTCGGCATCGCGTCGATCCGGGAGGACCTCCCGGGCGACGCCACGCAGGACGAGATCGAGGCGGCGGTGCGCCGGCTCAACGAGGACCCGGCCTGCACCGGCTACATCGTGCAGCTCCCGCTGCCGAAGGGCATCGACACCAACCGCGTGCTCGAGCTCGTCGACCCCGACAAGGACGCCGACGGCCTGCACCCCACCAACCTCGGCCGGCTGGTGCTGCGGGTCAACGAGGAGATCACCTCGTCCCTGCCCTGCACGCCCCGCGGCATCATCGAGCTGGTGGAGCGGCACGGCATCAAGCTCGCGGGCAAGGAGATCGTCGTGCTGGGCCGCGGCGTCACCGTGGGCCGCCCGATCGGCCTGCTGCTCACGCGCCGCGCCGTGAACGCGACGGTCACCCTCACGCACACCGGCACGCACGACCTCGCCGCCCTCGTGCGGCGGGCCGACGTCGTCGTGGCGGCCGCCGGGGTCAAGGGCATCGTCACCGGCGACATGGTCAAGCCGGGCGCCGTGCTCATCGACGTCGGCGTCTCGCGCGAGACCAACCCCGGGACCGGGAAGTCGCGCGTGGTCGGCGACGTCTCGCCCGAGGCGGCCGAGGTCGCGGGCTGGGTGTCGCCCAACCCGGGCGGGGTC
>DATGOB010000209.1:0-6438 GCA_036010205.1 Promicromonospora sp.
GCGGGCGATGACGAGGGGCGGCGGCCCGACCCAGACGCGGCCGTGGTCGACGACCGCGCGGGCGAACGCGGCGCTCTCCGCGAGGAACCCGTAGCCGGGGTGCACGGCCTGCGCGTTCGTCCGGCGCGCCGCCTCCAGGACCGCGGGCACGTTGAGGTAGCTGCGGGCGGGGTCGGCCGGGCCGATCAGCACCGCCTCGTCCGCCTCCGCCACGAACGGCAGGTCGGCGTCGGCGTCGGAGTACACCGCGATGGCCTTGAGGCCCATCGCGTGCGCCGTGCGGATGATCCTTCCGGCGATCTCGCCGCGGTTCGCCACGAGCACCGACTCGAACACCTGCGGACTCCCCCTCGTGGATCGCGGGGCGCGCGCCCCGGCCCACCGAGACTAGCGGGGACGGCGGCTCAGGCGCAGCAGTGACCGTGCCCTCCCGCGGACCCGTGTTCCGCCCCGTGTTCCGCCCCGGGTTCCGCGCCGGGTCCGGTGCGGCCGGGGCGGGCCGGGTCCCGGTCCGGGGCCGGACGCTCCGCCGTGATCTCCGCGAGCACCGACAGGGCGATCTCCGGCGCCGTGCGGGCGCCGATGTCCAGGCCCGCCGGGGTGTGCACCCGGTCCCCGTGCTCCAGCGCGGAGGTCACCGCCGCGCCCCGTCTCCGGCTGGCGATCAGGCCGATGTAGGGGACCCCGGCCTTCAGCGCCGCCGTGAGGACGGCCTCCTCGTCCCGGCCGTGGGTGGCGACCACGACGGCCGCCGCGTCCGGGGCCGGCGGGTCGGCGGTCCCGGCCGGACGGGCGTCGAACCCGGCGGCGCGGCCGACGTCCACGATGGCGCGGGCGACGGGCCCGTCCCCGTACACGTGCACGAGGGCGGGCGGGATCACCGTCTCGAGGAACACGTCGAGCGTCCCGCCCGACAGGCACGGGTTGCTGACCGTGACGAGTCCCTCCATGTCGCCCGCGGGACGGCCCCCCGCTCCCCCCGCGGAGCCGGAAGGGGCGTAGTCCGCATCGGGGGTGATGCGCAGCAGCGTCGACTCGCCCGACCGGAGCAGCCGGAGCGCCTGGTCGCGCACCGCCGACTCGGCGCACTCCCCGCCGACGAACCCCTCCATCGTCCCGTCGGGCAGGACGAGCGCCCGGTCGCCGGTCTTCGCGCTCGTCGGGCGCTCGGCCCGCACGACCGTGGCCAGCACGTACGGCGTCCGGCGGCTGCGCAGCTCCGCCGTCTTGTGCTCGGTCGTGCCGTTCATGGGATCGCCAGGTCCGTGCGGAACGGCCGCCCCTGGACGACGCGCCAGACGTTCGCCGGGGTGAGCGGCATGTCGGCGTGCCGGACGCCGTACGGCCGGAGCGCGTCCACCACCGCGTTGACGATCGCGGCGGGCGAGCCGACCGTGGCGGACTCGCCGACGCCCTTGGCGCCCAGCGGATGGTGCGGGGACGGGGTGACGGTCTCGCCCAGCTCCCACGACGGGCACTCCACCGCGGTCGGCAGCAGGTAGTCCATGAACGACGCGCCGAGGTGGTTGCCGTCCTCGTCGAACGCCATGACCTGCATGAGCGCCATCCCGACGCCGTCGGCGAGGCCGCCGTGCACCTGCCCCTCGACGACCATCGGGTTGATCCGGACGCCGCAGTCGTCCACCGCGACGAACCGCCGGACGGTGACCTTGCCGGTGCCGGGGTCGACGTCCACGACCGCGACGTACGCGCCGAACGGGTAGGTGAGGTTGGGCGGGTTGTAGACGGTGGTCGCGTCGAGGTGGCCCTCCACCCCCTCCGGCAGTTCGAGGCTGCCGTGCGCGGCCATCGCGATCTCCTGCATGGTGACGCCGGTGGACGGGTCGCCGCGCACGGCCCAGCGTCCCGGCGTCCATTCGAGGTCCTCGGGGGACGCCTCCAGCATCGCGCCGGCGACGATCCGGGCCCGTTCGCGGACCTTCCGCGCGACCACCGCCGTGGCCGCGCCCGACACCGGCGTGGACCGCGACCCGTAGGTGCCGAGCCCGAACGGCGTCTGGTCGGTGTCGCCGTGGACGACCTCCACGTCGTCGACGGGGATGCCGAGTTCGTGCGCGACGATCTGCGCGAACGTCGTCTCGTGGCCCTGCCCCTGGGTCTGGACGGAGATCCGCAGCACCGCCTTGCCGGTGGGGTGGACGCGCAGTTCGGCGCCGTCGGCCATGCCGAGGCCGAGGATGTCCATGTGCTTGCGGGGCCCGGCGCCGACCGCCTCGGTGAAGAAGCTGATGCCGATGCCCATGAGCGGGCCCTCGCCCCTCTCCCTGCGGCCGGCCTGCTCGGCGCGGAGCTCGTCGTACCCGGCGATGTCGAGGGCGGTGCGCAGCGTCCGCGGGTAGTCGCCGGAGTCGTACTCCCAGCCGGTCGCCGTCGAGTACGGGAACTGCTCGGCGCGCAGCAGGTTGCGCATCCGCAGCTCCGCCGGGTCGGCGCCCAGCTCGGCGGCCAGCACGTCGACCAGGCGCTCCACCAGGTACGCGGCCTCGGTGATGCGGAACGAGCAGGCGTAGGCGACGCCGCCGGGCGCCTTGTTGGTGTAGACGCCGGTGACGGCGCAGTGCGCGGCCTCGATGTCGTACGAGCCGGTGAACACGTGGAAGAACCCGGCGGGGAACTTCGTCGGCTGCGCGGTGCCGTTGAACGCGCCGTGGTCGGCGAGCACCTTCACCCGCAGGCCGCGGATGCGGCCGTCCCGCGTCGCGGCGATCTCGCCGCGCATGTGGTAGTCGCGGGCGAACGAGGTGGTCATGAGGTTCTCGGACCGGTCCTCCATCCACTTGACCGGGCGGCCCGTGACGATCGAGCCGACGATCGCGCAGACGTAGCCGGGGTAGATGCCGACCTTGTTGCCGAAGCCGCCGCCGATGTCGGGCGACACGACCCGGATCTTGTGCTCGGGCAGCCCGGCGACCAGCGCGTACACGGTGCGGTGCGCGTGCGGCGCCTGCGTGGTGGTGTGGACGGTGAGCTTCCCGGTCACCTTGTCCATGTCGGCGACGATCCCGCACGTCTCCAGCGGCGCCGGGTGCACCCGCGGGTACAGGACGTCCTGGGCGACGACCACCTCGGCCTCGCCGAAGACGCGGTCGGTGTGCTCGGCGTCGCCCGCCTCCCAGTCGAAGATGTGGTTGTCGGTGCGTCCCTCGACGTCGTCGCGGATGACGGGCGCGTCGTCGTCCAGCGCCTTGCGGGCGTCGACCACCGGGGGCAGCGCCTCGTAGTCGACGTCGATCAGCTCCAGCGCGTCGCGCGCGGCGTAGTGGGTCTCGGCGACGACGAACGCGACCTCCTGCCCCTGGTACCGGACCTTGTCGGTGGCCAGGACGGCCTGCACGTCGTTGGACAGGGTCGGCATCCACGCGAGGTTCAGGCCCGTGAGGGTCTCCCCCGTGATGACCGCCCTGACCTGGGGGTGCGCTTCGGCGGCGGTGGTGTCGACCGAGACGAGCCTGGCGTGGGCGTGGGGGCTGCGCAGGATCGCCCCGTAGAGCATTCCCGGCAGCTTGATGTCGTCGACGTAGTTGCCGCGTCCGCGGATGAAGCGGGCGTCCTCCTTGCGCGGCACCCTGCCGAAACCGTGGTGCCCGTTGCCGGCCTGCCCGTCGGGGTGCTGCCCGTCGGGGTGCTGCCCGTTCTCGCTCATGGCGTCACTTCCTCGGCCTTGTCGGCGGGGTGCTCGGCGGCCCAGCGGACGGAGCGGACGATGTTCTCGTAGCCGGTGCACCGGCAGATCTGGCCCGACAGCGCCTCCCGGATCTCCGCCTCGGTCGGGTCCGGGCGGTGGTCGAGCAGCCACCGCGCCGTCATCATCATCCCGGGGGTGCAGAACCCGCACTGGAGCCCGTGGCACTCCGTGAAGCCCTTCTGGACGGGGTCGAGCTCCCCGTCCTTCTCCAGGCCCTCCACGGTGCGGACCTCCCTGCCGGACGCCATCACCGCCAGGACCGTGCACGACTTCACCGGCACGTCGTCCAGCCAGACGACGCACGCTCCGCAGTTGGACGTGTCGCAGCCCCAGTGCGTCCCGGTGAGGTCGAGCTCGTCGCGCAGGAAGTGGACGAGCAGCAGCCTTGGCTCCACGTCGCGGGTGTAGGGCTGCCCGTTGACCGTCACGGTGATGTTCATGCCTGCAACCTCTCGTAGGCGCGGCGCAGCGCGCGGGTGGTCAGCTCACCGGCGAGGTGGCGCTTGTAGTCGGCGGGTCCCCGCTGGTCAGAGACGGGGTCGCAGTGCTCGGCGGCGATGCGGCCCGCCTCGGCGAACGCCTCCTCGGACGGGACGGCGCCGCGCAGCGCCTCCTCCGCCTCGGCGGCGACGAAGTGCTCGGCCCGCACGGCGGTCAGCCCGATCCCGGCGTCCACGATGCGGCCGCCCTCCAGCCACAGCGCGGCTCCGGCGGCGGCGAGCGGCCAGTCCCCCACCCGCCGCTCGACCTTCTGGTAGGCGCTGGAGCCTCCCGGACGGATCGGGACGCGCAGCTCGGTGAGCAGCTCGCCGGGCCCGACGACCGTCTCGTACGGGCCGGTGTGGAACTCGCGGAGGGACACGGTGCGCTCGCCGTCCGGCCCGCGGATCACCGCGAGCGCCTTGAGCGCCCCGAACGCGGCGGACAGGTCCTCCGACGGGTCGGCCTGGCACAGCGAGCCGCCGACCGTGCCGCGGTTGCGCACGACGGGGTCGGCGATCACGCGTTCCGCGTCGTGCAGGATCGGGAAGTGCTCGCCCGCGACCGCCGAATCGAGCAGCTCGGCGTGCCGGACGAGCGCGCCGACGCAGAGCATGTCGCCCTCGATCCGGATGCGGGACAGCTCGGTCACGTCGTTGATGTCGATGAGCGCCTCGGGCTGCGCCAGCCGCAGCTTCATCATGGGGATCAGGCTGTGGCCGCCCGCCACCACCCTCGCCTCTTCCCCGTGGCGCGCGAGGAGCGCGAGCGCCTCCTCGACGGTCGTCGCCTTCTCGTACTCGAAGTTCGCCGGTACCTGCACGACGCCCCCTCAGCCGGGATGTGACCGGATTCTCACTCCGCCCGCACGCAGGGACAACGCCCGAATAAGCGAAGGCTTAACGTGCGCGGCCCGGAGGCGCACACTGGCGGTATGACGCTCACGCAGCTCGGCGCCTTCGTCCTCGTCGCCAGGCTCGGCTCGGTGAAGGAGGCCGCGCGGGCGCTGAACGTGAGCGAACCCGCGGTGTCGCAGGCCCTCGCGGCCCTTCGCCGGCATCTCGGCGACCCCCTCATCGTCCCGGGCCGCGGCGGCATGACGCTGACCGAGGGCGGCGCCCGGCTGCTGCCGATCGCGTCGCAGATGGTGGTGCTCGGCGCGGAGGCCGAGGGCGCGGTGCGCGCCGCCCGCGGCGCGCCGGAGGCGCTGCGGGTCGTCGCGGTCCCCGCGATCGCGGAGTTCGTCGCGACGCCGCTGCTGGAGGCGTTCGGGGCCCGCTCGTCCCGCGAGGTCTAGGGCAGCGCGGGCGTGGTCGGCGGGCGGGAGATGGCGGTCCTGCTGCACAACCGGCTCGCGGACGTGGCCCTCGGCCCGCGCCTCGCCGGCGACCGGGGGCTCGTCAGCGAGCCGGTGTTCCGGGCGAGCCTCGTCGCCGTCGGCGTCCGCGCCGTGCCGCGCCCGCTGTGGCTGGTCGACCCGTCGGGCACCGACCCGTGCAGCGAGACGTCGCTGCTGCTGCGGCGGCTGAAGGTCCCCGAGGAGCGGATCCGGGTGTACCCGAACCAGACGGCGGCGTGGGCGGCCGCCGCGGACGGCGACGGGCTCGCCGTCGCCCTCGCGCACCTCGTCGCGCCCCGCGTCCAGCGCGGGGAGCTGCGGGTCGTCGCGACCCCCGCGACGCCCGCGGAGGTCCGGTGGCACGCGACGACGCTGGCGCCCGACCGCCGGCCGCCCCTGGCGGGCGCGTTCCGCCGCTTCCTCGGGACCGCGGACGCCCTGCACATCATGCGGTCCCCCGGTTCGGGCGTCCCGCCGTCGCGCTTCCGTCCCCCGGTCTACGTGACGATCTGGAGCTGACCGCCCTGAGGAGCGGGAAGCCGTGCCCCCGCCGGGCGAGCGCGGCCGGGACCTCGGCGTGGGCGGCGAACACCATCGTGCAGACGACGGCGGCCCTGCCGGCGAAGCTCAGGGGGCGGCGGGGTCGGTCCGGGCGAGGGCCTCGATGACGCTGCGCAGGTGGGCGCGGGCGGCGCGCTCGGCTGCCTCCGGGTCCCCGCCGCAGACCGCCTCGATGATCTCCAGGTGCTCGGGCAGGGAGACCTGCGGGCGGCCGGGCTGCATGGCGAGCCGGAACTGGTGCCGGACGTTCTGCGCGCGCAGCCGCTCCAGCACCTCCGCCGCGGTCCGCTGGCCGCTGATCTCGCGGATGCGGCGGTGCAGCAGCTCGTTCAGCCGGGAGTAGCCGAGGACG
>DATGOB010000210.1:0-40179 GCA_036010205.1 Promicromonospora sp.
TGCGCAGAGCGATCGGCACGGTGTACATCTCGGGCCGCGTGAGGAAGATCAGCTGGCTGAAGAAGTCGTTCCAGGTCCAGATGAAGGTGAAGATCGCGGTGGTGGCCAGCGCGGGCACCGACAGCGGCAGCATGATCTGCAGGTAGATGCGCAGGTGGTTGGCGCCGTCGAGCGTCGCGGCCTCGTCCAGCTCGCGGGGGATGCCGCGGAAGAACTGGACCATGAGGAAGATGAAGAACGCGTCGGTGGCCAGCAGCTTGGGCACGATGAGCGGCAGGAACGTGTTGATCCACTCGAGCTGGGAGAACAGCACGTACTGCGGCACGATCACGACGTGGATCGGCAGCATGATCGACATGAGCATGACCGCGAACCACAGCCTGCGGCCCCGGAACTCCAGCCGCGCGAACGCGTAGGCCGCCATCGAGCACGAGACGAGGTTGCCGAGCAGCGAGCCCAGCACCACGAGCGCCGAGTTGACGAGGTAGTGGCTGAACGGGTGCAGCAGCGCGTTCCAGCCGTCGGTGTAGTTGGTCAGGTCGATCTCGGTCGGGATGAGCCCGGGCTCGCGGAAGATGAGCGCGTTCGGCTTGAACGAGCTGGCCACCATCCACAGCAGCGGGTACAGCATGACGAACCCGAAGGCGATGAGGCCCGCATGCTTGAGCACGGCCCCCACCCGGGCCCGCAGGCGCGGGCCGCGCGGGCGGACGGCGACGCGCCCGGCCGGTTCGGGCGTCCCGTGTCCGGGCGCCCTCCGCCCGGCGGACGACGACGGCGCCGCGGCGGTCGACGCCGGGACGGTCTGTGCGGTGGTCGAGGCGTCAGTCATCGTAGAAGACCCAGTACTTGGAGGCGAGGAAGTTGACGACCGTCATGCCGCCGATGATGAGCAGCAGGAACCAGGCCATGGCCGAGGCGTAGCCCATGTCGAGCGAGCCGAACCCCTTGAGATAGAGGTAGAGCGTGTACAGCAGCGTCGAGTCCGACGGTCCGCCGTTGCCGCCGCTGACGACGAACGCCCGCGTGAACGACTGGAACGCCTCGATGAGCTGCAGCACGAGGTTGAAGAACACGATCGGCGTGAGCAGCGGCAGCGTGATGGAGCGGAACTGCCGCCACCGGCCGGCGCCGTCGATCGCCGCGGCCTCGTAGTACATCTGCGGGATCTGCCGCAGGCCGGCGAGGAAGATGACCATCGGCGCGCCGAACGTCCAGACGTTGAGCGCCATGAGGGTGCCGAGCGCGTAGTCGGGGTGGGACACCCAGCCGGGCCCCGACGCCCCGAACAGTCCCAGCACCTGGTTGACGAGGCCGTCGGCGCCGAAGATCTGCCGCCACAGGATCGCGATGGCGACCGAGCCGCCGAGCAGCGACGGCAGGTAGTACACCGAGCGGTAGAGCGCCAGGCCGCGCAGCCCCTTGTCGAGCACCAGCGCGAGTCCCAGCGCGGCGGCGAGCTGCAGCGGCACGGACACGAGCACGTAGGTGAAGGTGACGCCCAGCGAGCTGAGGAACCGCGGGTCGGCGAACATCCGCGCGAAGTTGTCCAGGCCGACCCACTCCGGCGGGGACAGCAGGTCGTAGTCGGTGAACGACAGGTACAGCGAGGCGCCCATCGGACCGGCCGTCACGAGCACGAGCCCGACGAACCACGGCGCGAGGAAGAACAGGGCCCAGCGGCCGTCACCCTTCTTGCGCGGGCTGACCTCCTGCCGGGTGCGGGAGAGCTCCTGGATCACCGACACGGGATCGCCCCCGCCCGGGCGGGAGCACTGGTCGGATGGCGCATCGCGTAGTCCTCCGGATCGTCGTCGACCCCCGGTCCTCCTCGGCGAGAAACCGGTCTCTGGTGGAGGAACGTACCACATGAGGAACCGGTTTCCCATGGTGTACCGTCACCTCGGGAAACCGGTACCGGGCCGCGCGGCGCCAACGACGGCGTCGCGCCGCGCCGTCGGGCCGGACACGTGACGGACGGAGTGCAGATGGTCAGCCGCAGCCCACGGGACGCCGGTCAGCGCCCAGGTCAGCGCCGTGTCGCCACGATCGGCGACGTCGCGACCGCCGCCGGGGTGTCCCGGGCGACCGTCTCGCGCGTCATGAACGGCCGCAGCACGGTCGACCCCGGGATCGCCGAGCGGGTGCGGGACGCCGCTGCCGCCCTCAGCTACCGCCCCAGCAACGCCGCGCGCAGCCTCGCCCTCGGCCGTACCCAGACCGTCGCGCTCGTGGTGCCCGACCTGGGCAACCCCGTGTTCCAGCAGATCCTGCGCGGCGTCATGGCGGGTGCCGCCGAGGACGGCTACCGCGTGCTCGTCGCAGACACTGCGGAGGACGACCAGCAGGAGGGCGCCATCGCGCTCGAGGCGCGGATGCGGTGCGACGCGCTCGTGCTCGTCTCGCCCCGCGTCGGCGACGCCGAGCTCACCGCGCTGGTCGCCGACGTCGAGCCCGTCGTCCTCGTCAACCGCGACGCGGGCGGAGCGGCGCCGAGCCTCGTCGTCGACTACGAGGACGCCGCGCTCCAGGTCGTCGAGCACCTCGTGACCCTCGGGCACCGCCGCCTGGTCTACCTGGGCGGCCCGGTGCGCAGCGCGTCCGACGAGATGCGGCGCGCCGGCCTGGCCCGGGCCCGCGAGAAGCACCCGGACCTGGAGATCCTCGACCTGCCCGCCGGGCCGGACATCCAGGCCGGTCACGCCGCCGCGCCCGCCGTGCTCGCCACGCGCGCCACCGCCGCCGTCGCGTTCAACGACCTGGTCGCGTTCGGCCTGCTCGCCGGCCTCAACGAGGCGGGGGTCGCCGTGCCCGCCGACGTCTCCGTCGTCGGGTTCGACGACATCGCGCTGTCCCGCTACGCCACACCCGCCCTGACCACCGTCGCCGTGCCCCAGGCCGAGCTCGGCAGGCACGCCTGGAGGGAGCTGCACGCCGTGATCGACGACGACGCCCACCCTGCCCGCTCCGCCCGGTTCACGCCGAGCCTCGAGGTGCGCGGCAGCACCGGCCCCGTGCCGCAGGGACCCGAGCGCGTGCACGTGACCGACGACGGCACGCCCGCCGACCGTCCCGAGCCCGCCCCCGTCGTCCCCGCCGTCACGACGGCGCCCGCGTGGCACCTGCCGGCGCCCGACAGCGACGACGCGATCGTGCTGACCGGCGGCGACGGCGTCGAGCTCGCGCGCCACGACCCGGGCGACCGCATGCCGCAGGTCCACGCGCGCCGCCCCTACCTGCACCCCGTGCACACCCTCGGGGGTGCGCCGCTCACCGACGTCAGCCCCGTGGACCACCGGCACCACTACGGCGTCGGTATCGCGGTGCCCGACGTGAACGGCACGAGCCACTGGGGCGGGCGCACGTTCATCGAGGACGTCGGCCCGACGCTCCTGAAGAACCACGGCCGGCAGGTCTCGCGCGACGTGCGGGTCGAGCCCGGCGCCGCGACCCTCGTCGAGGACGTGCTGTGGTCCGACGAGCACGGCGACCCGCAGCTGCGCGAGGACCGCAGGCTGACCGCCCGGCTGCTTCCCGCCGCCGCGGACGTCCCGGCGGCCTGGGTGCTCGACTGGCGCTCGACACTGCACGCCGAGCACGGCCCCCTCGAGATCCGCTCCCCCGCGACCAACGGCCGGCCCGGCGCCGGCTACGGCGGGTTGTTCTGGCGGCTGCCGATCGCCGAGAGCACGACCGTGCTCTCGGCCGCGGGCGCCGGCGAGACGCGCGCGCACGGCAGCCCGTCGCCCTGGGTCGCGTTCGTCCAGCGCCAGGGCGCGCGGTCCACCACCCTGCTCCTCGTCCAGCCCGGCCAGGTGCGCCCCTGGTTCCTGCGGTCGGCCGAGTACCCCGGCGCGTGCCCCGCCCTCGCCTGGGACGCACCCCTGCTCGTGCCCGACGGCGGCACCGTGCGGCTCGACCTGTCGGCCGCGCTGCTCGACGCCGCGCTCACGGGTGAGCAGGCCGCCGCGCTCGCGGGGCGACTCACGGGCGACACCGCCGTCACGGGCGGTCGACGGTGAGCGCACCGCGCGTCGCCGTCGTCGGCATCCACGGGCACGGGGCGTCGCACCTGCGCACGCTCGCCGAGCTGGGGTCGCGGGGGATGGCGCGGCTCACCGCCGTCGTCGACCCGCGGGAGCCCGCCGACGCGGACGTCCCGTGGTTCGCGACGCTGGGCGACCTTCTCTCGGCGGGACCGGAGGCCCTGCCCGACGTCGTCGTGCTGGCCACGCCGATCCACACGCACCTGCCGCTTGCGCGCGCCGCCATGGAGGCGGGCATCGACGTGCTGCTCGAGAAGCCGACCGCCGCGTCGCTGGCCGAGCACGACGAGCTCGTCGCCGTCGCCGAACGGACCGGGCGGCTGTGCCAGGTCGGGTTCCAGACGTTCGGCTCGCACGCGCTGCCCGCCGTCGCCGACATGGTCGCGCGCGGCGAGATCGGCCAGGTCACGGGCATCGGTGCGGTCGGCACGTGGGTGCGCACGGCGGCGTACTGGTCACGCTCGCCCTGGGCGGGCCGGCGGCGCCTGGGCGACCGTGCCGTGGTGGACGGCGTGGTGACCAACCCGCTCGCGCACGCCGTCGCCTCGGCGCTGTGGGTGGGCGGCGCGCGGGCCGCGACCGACGTCGCCTCGGTGCACACCGACCTCTGGCGCGCCAACCCGATCGAGGCCGACGACACGTCGTCGCTCCGCGTGGTCGGCACGGGCGGCACGCGGTACGGGTTCGGGCTGACGCTCTGCGCGCCCCGGCGCACTCCGGCCCGCGTGATCGTGCAGGGCACCGACGGCGAGATCGAGCTCGAGTACGAGCACGACCTGGTGCGGCTCCGTGCGGGGCGCGTGACGGCGGAGAAGCGCTACGGGCGCACCGGGCTCCTGGAGAACCTGCTGCGCGCCCGCACCGGTGAACCGCTGCTGTGCGACGTGCGGGACACCGGGGCGTTCATGCGCGTTCTCGACGCCGTACGCGCCGCACCCGACCCCGCACCCGTCGCCGACGCGTTCGTCGACCAGGTGGACGAGGGCGCCGCGGCCGCCGGGCCCGGCAACCCAGCGGGCGACACGCGTCACCCCGTGGTGCGCGACGTCGCCGCGTGGTGCGAGCGCGCGGCGCGCGAGCAGCGGACCTTCACCGAGCTCGGCGCCCCGTGGACGCTCGCCGCACCCCCTCGCGAGGCGTGACAGGGTGCGTGCGTGCTCCCCGTCCTGACCGCCATCGGTGCGATGGCGTGCGTGGTCGCCCTCGGCTGGGTGATCCAGCGGACCGGGCTGCTCGCGGGGCGCGAACGCGGCGGTGCCGGGGACGACGGCGGGGGCGCCCGCCAGGTGCTCGCCACGCTGTCGTTCACGATCTGCGCGCCGGCGCTCATGTTCTCGACGCTCGCCTCGACCGACCTCGCGCACGTGCTCTCGCGCGGCGCCGTCGTCACCTGGGCCACGACGGGCGCGCTCGGCCTCGTCACCGCCGTCGTGGCCCGATGGCTCCTGCGGCTGTCCGCCGGCCCGGCCGCCGTGACCACGCTCGCCGCCGTGTACGTCAACGGCGGCAACATCGGCATCCCGCTCGCGGTCTACCTGTTCGACGACGCGCTCGCCGTCGTACCGACCCTGCTCTTCCAGCTCCTCGTGCTCGCGCCGCTCGCCCTGTCGGTGCTCGACCGGTCCACGGGGCGCGCGACGGCGCCCTCGGGGGCGCGGGCGGCCGGGCACGTGCTCCTCGCCGCGTTCCGCAACCCGATCACGGTGGGCACCGTCGCAGGCCTGCTCGTGGCGGTGGCGGGCGAGCTGACGGGCGCGCGCCTGCCCGACGTCGTGCTGCTGCCGTTCGACCTCATCGGCGCCGCGGCACCGCCGCTCGGCCTGCTGACGTTCGGCATGACGCTCGCCGTGCCGCTGCCGCCTGCCGACGTCGGTGCCGGCGTGGCGGCGTCGGCCGGCTCGGTGGGGCGGGGCTCGGTGGGGCGGGGCTCGGTGGGGCGGGTGATCGTGCTCGCCGTCCTGGTGCGCAACCTGCTGCACCCGCTGGCGGCGTGGGCGCTGGGCTCCGCCCTGGGCGTTGACGGTACGGCACTCGCCCTCGTGGTGACGATGGCGGCGCTGCCCACGGCGGTGAACGTGACGACGTACGCGACGCGCTACGGGGTGTTCGACGGCGTCGCGGCACGGGCAACGGTGTGGACGACGGCCCTGTGCGTCCCAACCCTGATCACCACCGCCGCCCTCCTGCCGAGGTAGTCATGTGGCGAGGTAGTCATGTGGCGAGGTAGTCATGGGGCGAGGTAGTCATGACTACTTCGCCAGATGACTACCTCGCCAAGTGACTACCTCGCCACGTGACCACCTCGGCAGCGGGGGCGGGTCAGATGCCGAGGTTCAGGTCCTCGATGCGGACCGGGTCGCCCGTCTCGAGCGAGCGGTTGCCCGCGTAACCCACCGACGACGCGCGGACGCCGTCGACGTAACCGGCCGCACGGGCCAGCGGGTCGGGCTCAGCGGACGGCGCGAACACGTCGGCCAGCAGCAGGGCGTCGCCGCCGCCGTGCCCGCCGCCGCCACGCACGATCGGCCGCTCCTCGGCGCGCTCCCAGTGCCGCTGGACGACGAGCCGCTCGCCCGTCGGCCGCACCGGGTCCTGCTCGAACACCTCGGTGAGGCTGGGGTCGAGGATCGCGACGCCGTCCCCGCCGAACTCGACCGAGCCACGCTCGACCACCTCCAGCTCGGCCCGGCCGCGCGTGCCGTTGACCACCACGCGGTAGCCCTCCCACGGCGAGTGCGCGGTGAGCGAGTACGTCAGGACGGCGCCGCCCGCGTACTCGACCACGAGCCCGAGCGTGTCCTCCGTGGTGATACCCGGGTCGAACACGGACCGGTTGCGCACGTAGCCGTCCACGGCCTGCGCCTCGGGGCCGTACAGCGTGGACAGCCACTCGTTCTTCTCGACCGACAGCGCCCACGGATCGATTCCGCGCCGGGTCAGCGCGCGCTCGGCCTCGGTGGGGGCGTAGCCGGTCTGGTGCGCGCCGTCGTCGCCGTAGAACCGCCGGCCACCCGACGCGAAGACCCGCTGCGGGACGCCGTCGATCCACCAGTTGACGAGGTCGAAGTGATGGCTGGACTTGTGCACGAGCAGACCGCCGTTGTTGATCTTCTCGCGGTGCCAGCGGCGGAAGTAGTCGGCGCCGTGCACGGTGTCGAGGGCCCAGTCGAAGTGGACCGACAGTACCCGGCCGATCTCACCGCTCGCGACGACCTCGCGCAGGGCGCTGTTGCGCGGTGAGTAGCGGTAGTTGAACGTCGTGACGAGGTCGCTGCCGGTCTCGGCGACGGCGTCGACGATCTGCCGGGCCTGCTCCGGGTGCGCCGCGATCGGCTTCTCGACGACGACGTCGGCGCCCGCGCGCAGGGCCCGCGTGACCAGGTCGGCGTGCGTCCGGTCGACGGAGGTGACGATCACGCGGTCGACCGCCTGCTCGTCGAGCGCCTTCTCCAGGTCGTCGGGGTGGTGGACGGGGCGGGTCCCGCCGAGCGCGGCCGCGACGCGGGCCTCGTAGGCGGCCGCACGCACGGGGTTGGGCTCGACCCAGGCCACGATCTCGCCGTCGGGTGCGTGCGTCCCGATCAGCGCGTCGACATACATCGACGCGCGGTGGCCGGTGCCGACCACGGCGTACCGACGGCGCTGCTCGGGGAGCGGGCCCGACGGCGGCACGGGGGCCGAGGTAGGGCCGGTGATCGGCTCGGTGGTGGGGCCAGGGGTGGGCTCGGGCATCGGTGGTGAGCTCCTTCGGTCGTCGTCGACGTCGCCGCAACGATACGACGGTCGGAAAGCGCTGTCCACGAGTCGTTCGGTCCGGCACCGCACGTGACTACCTCGCCACGTGACTACCTCGCCAAATGACTACCTCGGCGTCAGCGGGTGGGGGTGAGGGCTACCTGGCCCGCCCAGGCGAAGCCGCCGCCGAAGCCGAAGAGCAGCGCGGGCACGCCCGCGGGGATCTTGCCCGCGTGCCACCACTTGGACAGCCCGAGCGGGATCGACGCGGCGGACGTGTTGCCCGACTCCGTGATGTCCGTGACCACGACCTTGCCCTCGAGGCCGAGCGCCTTGGCGAGCGGCTCGATGATCCGCAGGTTGGCCTGGTGGGCGACGAGCACCTCGATGTCGTCGAGGCTCAGGCCCGAGCGGTCCACGATGTCACGCGCGCGGTCGGCGGCACGGGTGATCGCCCACTTGAACACGGCACGGCCGTCCTGCTGGAACTTCACCTCTGGTACCTCGATCCGCACGGCCGGCGTCAGCTCGGGCTCGGTGCCCCACGCGACCGGGCCGACGCCTGGGGTGTCGGCAGCCTGGAGCACCGCGGCGCCCGCGCCGTCGGCGGTCAGGATGCACGTCGACCGGTCGGTCCAGTCGGTGTACGCCGTGAGCTTCTCGGCGCCGACCACGACGGCGGTGCGGGCGGAGCCGGCACGGATCGCCTGGTCGGCCAGGCCGACGGCGTGCGCGAAACCCGAGCACGCCGTGTTGACGTCCAGCGCGGCAGGGCCGACGAGCCCCCGCAGGTCCGGCGCCTCCTCGCCCTCGGGCGTGGAGGCGCCGGGCTGCACGCCCGTGCGCAGCGCGTAGGCGACCCGGCCCGCCGTGTTGGGCGACCGGTCCTCCGCCGTGGTGGTCGCGACCACCACGAGGTCGACGGCGTCGGCCGCCACGCCGGCGTCCGCGAGCGCGTGCTCGGCCGCGGCGGTGGCCATGTCCGCGACGGTGACGTCGTCGGCGGCCACGTGCCGCGTGACGATGCCGGTGCGGGACCGGATCCACTCGTCGTTGGTCTCGACCAGCCGGGCGATGTCCTCGTTGGTGAGGGTCTTCGCCGGCTGGTGGTGTCCCAGGCCGACGATGCGGGAGCCGGCGGCGCCGGCGGGGTGGGTCAGTACGGGCGACGTAGCCATGAGGTCAACGTAGCGCTCCCAGGTCGAAGGGTTCGACGGTGAGACCAGGAACACGTTCGCGCGCGGCCCGCGCGATGCGCTCCTCCGCCCCCGGCCCGGTGCGCGGCACGGCACCGACCTCGCGGGCCGCGCCGCGCAGCTGCGCGTCGTACCGCTCCCCCATCGCGGCGTTGCGGCCCTTGTAGGTCCACGCGACGAGGTGCGCGAGGGCGAACCGCGGCGCGCAGCGACGGCAGGACATGAGGCCGGCCGGCCGGCGGAACCGCGTCGTCCGGTGCCCCGCGGGGCAGACGCCGACCCACGGCCCGTCGATGGTCGGCGCCGACGGGTCGAGGCAGCGTCTCCCCGAGCTGCCGATCCGGACCGCCACCTCGTGCCACACCGGCCCGTGCTTGGCGGCGGGGCCTGCCAGGGCGTGCGCCACCTCGTGCAGGATCGTCTCCCGCACCTCCTGCTCGTCGTGGATGCGGGTCAGCGGCGCCGACAGGCTGATCTTCTGCGTGCGGTAGACGCACATCCCGGCGCGACGCACGGCGTCGTCGAACTCGAACGTCCAGGCCTTCAGGCCGTGCTGGTCCATGAGCTCGCGCGCCAGGCGCGAGGCGGCGACAAGGTTCATGCGTCCCCCTGCTGTGTCGTGACGTGTCCGGTGCGAACGTGTCGAACCTACGGGCCGTCACCGACACCGGGAGGGAGTTTTCCACAGGCCCGGCCGGCGGTCAGTGCTCCGCCGGCGGGATCGGGAAGTTCGTCCGGAACACGTTCGACGGATCGTACGCGGCCTTCACGGTGCGGAGCCGGGACAGCGTCGGCTCGGGGAACGCCTCGAGCAGCCGCTCGGGCCGGTCGTCGGTGTCGAACGACAGGTAGGAGCCGTCCGTCACCGGGCCGACCTCGGCGTCCCATGCCTGGTTGAGCCGCCCCTGGTCGGCACCCAGTGCCGACAGCGCGAAGTTCTGGTGCCGGTGCGCGTAGGCCGTCGCGTCGGGTGCGACGTCGTGCGCGGCGCCGCCCGTGGCCCGGATCGCCGTGAAGTACGACTCGCCCGAGGAGAGCAGCCGCTCGACCGCACGGCTCGTGCCCTGGTCGAGGTGGGTGAGCAGGCCGGACCGGGCCGACGGGTCGCCGCCGCCCGAGTGGTGCGCCTCCTCGCGGCGCACGACGGCCGAGTAGGGCACGAGCTGGGCCTGGTGGCCGAGCAGCGGGCCCGCGTCGGCGAGGCGCTCCAGCCGGGCGATCGCGCCGTCCGGGTCGGCGTCCCCGCCGTCCTCCGCCGCGATCATCGTCAGCAGCTGTGCCACGGGCGGCTGCCCGCCGCGCCCGCGGCCGAGGATCATGAAGGACGTGAGGCCGCGCGGTGCCGCCTCGACCGCCGACCCCCAGGACTCGAGCAGGCCCGCGGTGTCGGACGCGTCGAGGGCCATCTGCGAGAAGACGACGTCTCCCACCGGACCCGCCTCGACCTCGAGCCACGTGACCACGCCCATGTTGCCGCCCGCGCCGCGCAGCGCCCAGAACAGGTCGGGATGCTCGTCCTGCGAGGCGTGCAGCACGCGGCCGTCGGCCGTGACCATCTCCGCGGCGACGACGCGGTCGACGGTGAGCCCCTGGAGCCGGCCGAGGAACCCGATGCCGCCGGTGGTGCCGAGCCCGCCGACGCCGACGCCCCCGTGGTCGCCCGAGGTGATCGCCCAGCCCCGCGGCCCGAGCGCCTCCGCCACCTCGCCCCACGTGGCGCCGGCTCCGATGCGCACGCGGCGCGTGGCCTCGTCGACGACCTCGACGGAGCGCAGGTCGCGCAGGCTGAGCACGACGCCGCCGTCGTTGGTGGAGCGACCGGAGATGCCGTGCCCGGCGGAGCGCACGGCGAGCGGGACGTCCTGCTGCTGCGCCCAGGCGAGCCCGGTGACGACCTCGTCGACGCCGCGCGGGCGCAGCACGAGGCCCGGCGCCCCCGACCGCAGATAGGTGTGCCGCACCGCGCCGTACCCCCTGTCGCCCGGCTCGACGGCGCGCGCGGCGAGCTCAGGCGGCAGCGAGTCGTAGCCGATGCCCGGCCGGCGCGCGGCGAGGGCAGCGGCGCCCCGGCGGGCCGTCGCGGGCACGGTTCCGGCCGACCGGCGCTCGGCCTCGACCGCCTCGCGCACGGCAGGCGCGACCTCGAGCGCGAACGCCCGCATCTGGTCGGGGTCGTCGCTCGTGGCGACGAACCCGCTGACGCCGTCCTCGAGCGCCAGACGGGTCAGCTCCTCGACCCACTGGCTCACGGGCCCCTGCATCGGCCCCGACGACCGGTCGGCGATGGCTCCGCCGAGGTTGAGCAGGCGGCGCACGGCGCTGGGCGAGCGCCCGGCCTCGGCCGCCGCCTCGTCGATGATCGCGTTGCCGCGCGCGAGCCCGCCGTCGAGGTAGGGCAGCGAGGGCAGCCAGCCGTCGGCCTTCGCCCCGGTGATCCGCAGCATGCGCGGTTTGTAGGCACCGAGCCAGATCGGCATGTCGTGCGCGGGCGCCGGGCCTCGCTTGGCGCCGTCGACGTGGTGGAACTGCCCGTGCACGCGCAGCGGCACGCGGTTGTCGGCGTCCCAGACGCCGCGGATGATCTCGAGCGCCTCCTCGAGCGCGGTGACGCTCTCCGCCGCGGTGCGGCGCGGGGCGCCCATGGCCACGGCCGCCTCGTTGAAGCCGCCGGACCCGAGGCCGAGCTCGAACCGGCCGCCGCTGAGCAGGTCGAGGGACGCGGCGGACCGCGCCACGTGCGCGGGCATGCGGATGCCCATGTTGAGGACGTTGGCGGAGAGGTGGATGCGCTCGGTCTGCGCGGCCACCCAGGTCAGGAGGGTCCACGTGTCCAGGAACGCCGGCTGGTACGGGTGGTCCTGGAAGGTCACCAGGTCGAGGCCGAGCTCCTCGGAGAGCCGGGCCAGGGCGACCGTGCGCTGCGGGTCGCTGTTCGCCGGGGTGATGAAGGTGCCGAAGAGCAGGTCGTGCCCGTAGTCGGTCATGCGCCAGCCGTCCTCGTGTCGTGGGCTGCCTCGCGGCAGATCATCTGTTCAGCAGACGATATTAGGCACAACTCTTCTGCATTCCAGCACATTCCCGTAGGATGGTCCCATGACGACGCCGCCCACCCCGGCGACGGCCGAGCACTCACGGTTCGGCTGGTCGCTCGCCACGCTGCTGCACGAGTGGAGCGCGCGCGTCGACGCCGCGGCCGACGACCTGCCGCAGGGCACACGCGGCTACCAGCTCCTCACCGCAGTCGTGCACGGCAACCTGCCCAGCCAGGCCGCGCTCGCGAGCACCTTGCGCATCGACCGGACGGTCATGACCTACCTGCTCGACACGTTCGAGGAGTGCGGTCTCGTGGAGCGCCGGCTCGACCCGGCC
Organism: Promicromonospora sp.; assembly: GCA_036010205.1. Taxonomy (GTDB): domain Bacteria; phylum Actinomycetota; class Actinomycetes; order Actinomycetales; family Cellulomonadaceae; genus Promicromonospora. The sequence continues at coordinate 12,347 of DATGOB010000210.1, forward strand.
GACCGGCGCGCGCGCCGCGTCGTGGCCACCGCGCGCGGGCTCGAGGTGCTCGCCGCGACGGAGGCACGGGTCGCCGCGGCGGAGGACCAGCTCCTCACCGGCCTCGAGCCCGCGCAGCGCGCGCAGCTGCGCGGTCTGCTCGAGCAGGCCGCGCGCGGCACGGGCACGCAGGAGGACCCGTGCCGCACCGTCGCCGAGGCGACCACCCGCGTGCAGGAGGACGGCGCGGGTCAGCGCCCGCCGAGCCCCGCCTCGCGGTAGAAGCCCTCGATGTGCTCGCGGGTCAGCCGGGCGGCCGTCTCGCCGTCGTGCCGCGCGACGGCGTCGACGATCCCCTCGTGCTCCGCGCAGAGGCGCGCCGCCGTCCGGGACCAGTCCGGCACAGCGCCCGCGCCCGCGGCCACGTAGGAGGCCACGGCCGAGCGCATGCCGCCGAGGATCGCCTCGACGAGCTGGTTGCCGCCCAGCCGTGCGAGGCCCAGGTGCAGGTCCTGGTCACGCTGCAGGAACTCGCCGACGCCGAGGCCCGGCCGGGCCATCGCCGCGAGGTGCCCGCGCAGCGGTCCCAGGGCGGCCTCGTCCGGGCGGGCGGACGCCGCGGCGCGCACGGCCCCCGTCTCGAGCAGCACGCGCGTGGCCACGACGTCGGCCACCGGGAGGGTGCCGGAGGCGACGTGCAGGCGCACCGCCGCCCCCAGACCGGCCGCGGGCCGGTCGATGACCGTCGCCCCGGCGGCGGGGCCCGAGCCGACCGCCGTGCGCACGATGCCCATGGCCTCGAGGATGCGGATCGCCTCGCGCACCGAGGGGCGGGAGACGCCGAGCTCCTCGGCCAGCGCGCGCTCCGGCGGCAGGCGGTCGCCGAGGGACCAGGTGCCCGCGGCGAGTCCCTGCTCGATGCGCTCCAGGACGCGCTCGTGGGTTCTCACCGCGCCATCGTACGGGTGTGGTCTGTCCACAGTGGGGTACTGTGAGGTCAGACCACTCAGCCCCCGAATGCCTCGGAGGAGAGACCTCATGCGGATCGCCCTCGCCGCCACCTGCATCGCCGACGCGATGTTCCCGCAGGCGCCGCGCGCCGTCGTCACGCTGCTCGAGCGCCTGGGCCACGAGGTCGTCTTCCCGCCGGGGCAGGCCTGCTGCGGCCAGATGCACGTGAACACCGGCTACCTCGCCGACGCCGTGCCCGTCGTCCGCAACCACGTGCGCACCTTCGCCCCCGTCGCCGACGGCGAGTGGGACGCCGTCGTGGTGCCGTCCGGCTCGTGCACGGGGTCGATCCGGCACCAGCAGCGGATGGTGCTGGAACGCGCGGGCCTCGATGCCGAGGCCCGCACCGCCGACGCCGTCGCAGGCCGCACCTACGAGCTGTCCGAGCTGCTGGTCGACGTGCTGGGCGTGACCGACGTCGGCGCGTGGTTCCCGCACCGCGTCACCTACCACCCCACGTGCCACTCGCTGCGCATGCTCGGTGTGGGCGACCGGCCCGAGCGGCTCCTGCGGGCGGTCGCCGACCTCGAGCTCGTGCCGCTCGAGCAGGCCGAGGGGTGCTGCGGGTTCGGCGGCACGTTCTCGCTGAAGAACGCGGACACCTCCGCCGCGATGCTGCAGGACAAGGTGGGTCACGTGGTCGACACCGGCGCGGAGGTGCTCACGGCGGGCGACTGGTCCTGCCTCATGCACATCGGCGGCGGGCTGTCGCGCACGGCAGCGGGGGTGCGACCCATGCACCTCGCGGAGATCCTCGTCTCGACCCGCGAGGCCCCCGTCGTGCCCGGCGTCGCCGCCGACCCGCGGACCGACCGGCAGGAGGCAGCCCGATGAGCACCTTCCTCGGCATGCCCGACGCCGGTGCGCCGGCGACCCTGTCCGGCGTCGGCCGCCCGGACGACCCGCTGCACTGGGGTACCTCCTTCCCCGACGCCGCCCGCACCGCGCTCGCCGACGGGCAGCTGCGGCGCAACCTCGGCAACGCGACCTCGACGATCCGGGCCAAGCGCGCCCGCGTGGTCGGCGAGGTGCCGGACTGGGAGGCCCTGCGTGACGCCGGGTCAGCGCTCAAGACCGACGTCATGGCCCGCCTGCCCGAGCTGCTCGAGGAGCTGGAGCGCAACGTCACCGCACGCGGCGGCGTCGTGCACTGGGCGCGGGACGCGGCGGAGGCCAACCGGATCGTCGCCGACATCGTGCGCGCCAAGGAGACCGACGAGGTCGTCAAGGTCAAGTCCATGGCGACGCAGGAGATCGGGCTCAACGAGGCGCTGGCCGAGGAGGGGATCGCCGCGGTCGAGACGGACCTCGCCGAGCTCATCGTGCAGCTCGCCGACGACATGCCGTCGCACATCCTCGTGCCCGCCATCCACCGCAACCGCACCGAGATCCGCGACATCTTCCTGCAGCGCATGGCCGACGCGCCGCCCGGCCTCACCGACGTCCCGCGCGAGCTCGCGATGGCGGCCCGCGCGCACCTGCGGCGCAAGTTCCTCTCGGCGAAGGTCGCGGTGAGCGGCGCCAACTTCGCCGTCGCCGACACCGGCACGCTGGCCGTCGTCGAGTCGGAGGGCAACGGCCGCATGTGCCTCACGCTGCCCGAGACGCTGGTCACCGTCATGGGGATCGAGAAGCTCGTCCCGACCTTCGACGACCTCGAGGTGTTCCTCCAGCTCCTGCCGCGCTCCTCGACCGGCGAGCGGATGAACCCGTACACGTCCCTGTGGACGGGCGTCACGCCGGGCGACGGCCCGCAGGAGTTCCACCTCGTGCTGCTCGACAACGGCCGCACGAAGGTCCTCGCCGACGAGGCCGGGCGGTCGGCCCTGCACTGCATCCGCTGCTCCGCCTGCCTCAACGTGTGCCCCGTGTACGAGCGGGTCGGGGGCCACGCCTACGGCTCGGTCTACCCGGGCCCGATCGGCGCGATCCTCACGCCGCAGCTCACGGGTGAGAGGTCCGACCTGCCGTACGCCTCGACGCTGTGCGGCGCGTGCTACCAGGTGTGCCCGGTCAAGATCGACATCCCCTCGATCCTCGTTGAGCTGCGCGCCCGCGAGGTCGAGCTCGCCGGCGCCGCGCCGGAGACGGCCGACCGGGTGTGGCAGGCCGCCATGAAAGCCGCCTCGTCCGCGATGGCCGACGGCGCTCGGTTCCGCCGCGCAGCCCGGCTCCCCCGGGTGCTGCGCGCGATCTCGCGGCACGGTGTGATCCGGCGACTGCCGTTCCCCGGCTCGCTGTGGACGCGGTCCCGGGACCTGCCCGAGCCGCCGCGACAGACCTTCCGCGACTGGTGGGCGGCACGGGACCGGCAGGCGCAGGCACGGCAGGAGGACGAGCGATGAGCGACGCACGGACCGAGGTCCTGGCCCGGGTGCGCGAGGCCCTGGGGCGGGGGACGGACGCCGCCCCCGCGCCCGCCGTCGTGCCCCGCGCGTACCGGCCCGCCGGCGAGCACGCCCGAGGCTCCGCGGCCACGCTCGACCTGCTGGTCGACCGGCTCGTCGACTACAGGGCGCACGTGCACCGCGTCGCCGGTCACGAGGTCGCCGACGTCGTCGCCCGGCTGGTCGGCGAGGCGCGGGAGGCGGACGACCCCGACGCCGAGGACAGCCACCGGGCCGCCGCTCGCCCGGAGCCAGGGCCCGTCGTCGTGCCGGACGGCCTGGACCGCGCCTGGCTCGCCGGCCTGCCCGACGACGCCGTCCGGACCGACGCCCGCGACGCGCCGCTGTCCGCCGCCGAGCTCGACGCGGCGCGCGCCGTCGTCACGGCCGCCCGCGTGGCCGTGGCCGTGACCGGCACCATCGTGCTGGACGCGGAGCCCGACCAGGGGCGGCGCGCGGTGTCCCTCGTGCCCGACGTGCACGTGTGCGTCGTGCGCAGCGACCAGGTGGTGCAGACCGTGCCCGAGGCGGTCCGGCTGCTCGGCGAGCACCCCGGCAGGCCGCAGACCTGGATCAGCGGACCGAGCGCGACGAGCGACATCGAGCTCGACCGCGTGGAGGGCGTCCACGGGCCGCGCACGCTGCACGTCGTCCTCGTGTCCTGAGCGCTCCGGCACAGCGGCCGGGCACAGCGGCCGGGCACGGCCGTCACGGGTGCAGCCGCGCGCCCTTGACCACCTTGTCCACCACGCGCCGCTCGCCCGCGACGGCCACGCCGACCAGGTCGAGCTTCTCGGTCGGCACGCCCGCGACGGCGGCCCGGTTGTCGACGTCGTTGCCCGTCGCGAAGAGGTCGGCCGTGTACACGCCGATGCGCAGGTTCCGCGTGGCGGCGCGCTCGCGGATCGTGGCGAGGCGTGCGCCGTCCGCCACCATGACCATGACGGGGGTGCCGAGCATCGGGAGGTACTCCTGGCCGTCGGCGTCCCGGTAGGTGTCGCCGACGAGCTCGGGGTACGCGGCGGTCACGGCGCTGGACAGGAAGGCGGTGACGTTGTTCTCCTGCCAGCCGAGCAGGTCGTCACGCAGCACGATCACGATCTTGGCTTGTTCGAAGGTCATGCCGCCAAGGGTGCGGGCGCACGCCACCGCGGATCTTGTACGTTCTTGATGTGAGCTCTGACGTCGTGCGCGCGTGGCGCCCGGGGGTCCCCGGCGTCGCCGAGGTGCTGCACGCCGCGTGGCACGAGCACGCCTACCCCTCCCACACGCACGACACGTGGACCGTGCTGATCGTGGACCGCGGCCTGATCGGCTACGGCCTGGGCGGCCACGAGCACGCGGCGGAGCACACGGGGGTGACGGTGCTGCCGCCCGGCGTCGTGCACGACGGCCGCTCGGTGACCGCGTCGGGCTTCCGCAAGCGGGTCCTCTACCTCGAGCCCGCCGTGCTCGACCCGGCCCTGACCGGCCGCGCCGTCGACGCGCCGCTCGTGCCGGACGACCGGCTGCGCGCCCGCTTCGCCGGGCTGGACCGCGCGCTCACCCTGCGGGAGGACGTCGCCGCCGAGGGGCTGCTCGCCCTGGTCACCGAGGGCCTGGTCCGGCACCTGTCCGGCCGCCCGACTCCGCCGCGCGAGCCCGCCGCCGCCACGACCGCACGCCGCGCCCGCGACCTGATCGACGCCGACCCGGCGCGGCCGGTGCGCCTCGCCGACGTCGCCGCGGAGCTCGACGTCACCGTGTCGCACCTCGTGCGCGCGTTCACGCGCGAGCTCGGGCTGCCGCCGCACCGGTACCTCGTCGGCCGACGACTCGATCTCGCCCGGCGCCGGCTCCTGGCGGGCGAGCCCGCCGCCGACGTCGCCGTCGCGACGGGCTTCCACGACCAGGCCCACCTGACCCGGCACTTCCGGCGCCTGCTGCGCACCACGCCGGGCCGCTACCAGCGAGGGGCCCTGACGGCGCCGACGTGACGCGGTCGACGGCCGCCACGACGGCGCACGCGCGCCGCGTGCGGGAGAATGGCCTCCCGTGACCGAACCCGCGCTCTTCGAGCTGCCGCCGGGGGCCCGCCGCCCCCGCGCACGCGTCGTGCTCCTCACCGGGCCCTCCGGCTCCGGCAAGACGTCGCTCACCCGCCGGCTGGGCCTGCCCGTGGTGCAGCTCGACGACTTCTACCTGGACATCGACCACCCCGGGCTGCCCCAGCGGTTCGGCAGCGTGGACTGGGACAGCCCGCAGACGTGGGACGCCAAGGGCGCCCTCGCGGCCCTCGAGGAGCTGGCCACGCAGGGCCGCGCGGACGTCCCTGTGTACGACATCCCGACGTCGCGCCGCACGGGCGTGCGCCGCCTGGACATCGGGGACGCGCCGCTCGTGCTCGCCGAGGGCATCTTCGCGGCGCACCTCGTCGACGACTGCCGCGCCGAGGGCCTGCTGGCCGACGCGATCTGCCTCTCGCGTCCGCGCCTGGTCACGTTCTGGTTCCGCTTCCTGCGCGACGTCGCGGAGGCCCGCAAACCGCTCGGGACGCTGCTGCGCCGCGGCACGGCCCTGCTGCGCGCCGAGCCGGGGATGGTCCGGCGGTGGGTGGCGCTCGGCTGCCGCGAGGTCTCACCCGCCCAGGCCGAGAAGGACATCCGAAACCTCCTTGTGCAGAAGTCCTCGGATACGTAATCCTCGTGTAACCGCACTGCCACGTACCGCACATCCGTCGGCCTCACTCTGGGCGCAGGAGGTGGTGTCTGTGATCCAGCGCAACGGTCTGCGTGTGCTCTCGCTCTACGAGGGCTTCTTCAGCGGCGGGGCTCGTGTCCTGCACTCGACGGTGGTGGCCGGCCTGCACCAGGGCGGTCGCCAGCAGCACTCCGTGCTGAGCCTGCACCACGAGGTGCGGCGCGAGGCCACCCTCCAGCGGATGGAGGACGACCCGCGCTACCGCGCCCTGCGTGCGGCGGGCGTGCGGGTCGGGTCGCTGGGCCGGAGCACCGACGCGGGGCACGACCCCCGCGTCTTCACCCGCGCCGAGCTGTCGACGGCGGCGCGCGAGGCGGACGGGGCGCACGTCGTGCTGTCCCTCAAGGAGCAGCCGCTGCGGCTCGTCAACCAGGACGCGTTCCCCGACCGGCCCGTGATCGCGTGCCTGCACCGGTCCGACCCGGAGCACCAGGGCGACGCCCTCGGCGACCTGCTCACGGCGGCCGACAGGGGGCGGCTGGCCGCCGTCGTCTGCTGCGCGGAGTCGACGCGGGACGCGTACCGCGAGGCCGGTGTGCCCGCGAGCCTGCTGCGGGTCGTGCCCAACGGCATCAACCTGGCGCGGTTCCGCCCCGTCCAGGGCGCGCGGCGGCTCGCGCTGCGCGGCGCGGCGGGCCTCCCGGCCGACGCGAGCGTGGTGGTCTACGCCGCGCGGTACGACGAGATGAAGAACCCCGAGCTGTTCCTCCGCTCCGCGCGCGCGTTCCTCACGCTCGAGCCGGCCGGCCGCGTGCTCCTGTGCGGCGCGGGCATGACGGCGGCGAACCCGGACCTCCAGGCGGACCTCGGGCGGATCTTCGCCGACCGGCCCGACCTCCTGGGACGCCTGCAGCTGCTCGGCGTGCGGCACGACATGGAGCTCGTGTACGCGACGGCCGACGTCGTGGCGCTCACCTCGGCGTTCGGCGAGGCCGCGCCGCTGTGCCTCATCGAGGGCTCGATGTGCGGGGCCGTCCCGGTGACGACACCGGTGGGCGACGCGCCGTCGATCGTGGAGCGCATCGGGTTCGTCACGTCGTACGACCCGGCGGAGATCGCCGCGACGTGGGTCGAGGCCGCGGCGCGGCGCGAGGAGCTGGAGTCGGCGCGGACGGCCGTGCGGCCCCGGTTCAGCCACGTGCGGATGATCGCCGGGTACTCGAGCGTCATCGAGCGCACCCACCGTGAGGCGGCGCTCGGGGCCGCGCGCGTCTGACGACGCGGCTCGCGTGATCGGGTTCTGCCGTGTCCTGACCGTCCGGTGACCGCCGGCGGCCAGGACACGGCAGGATGACCTCATGCCCGACGCCCCCGTCACCCTCAGCCAGGTCGCCCGCGAGGCCGGTGTCTCGCTCGCGACCGCGTCCCGCGCGATCAACGGGAGCGCGACCCGCAGCGTCCGCGAGGACCTGCGCGAGCGCGTCCTGGAGACCGCGCGCCGCCTCGGCTACTCGCCCGACCCGAGCGCGCAGGCGATGGCACGTGGCCGCACGACGGCGCTCGGGCTCGTGGTGCACGACATCGCGGACCCGTACTTCTCGACCATCGCGGCGGGTGTGGCCGATGCCGCCGAGCGCGAGGGCCTCATCGTCACGCTCGCGTCGACGCAGCACCGGCCCGACCGCGAGCTGGCGTTCGTCGAGCTCGCCCGCAGGCAGCGGTCGCGCGCCATCATCCTGGCGGGCAGCCGCCTGGTCCCCGCCGGGGAGGACGGCGCCGCGCACGACGCCGCCCTGCGGGACTCCCTGACCGCGTTCCGGGACGCCGGGGGCGGTGTCGCCACGATCGGCCAGGCGCTGGGCGACCTGCCGGTCGTCGAGATCGACAACGCGGGCGGGGCGGGCGCGCTCGCGCGGGCGCTGCACGACGCCGGGTACCGCCGGTTCGGCGTGCTCGCGGGGCCCGCCCGACTGCGGACCGCCGCGGACCGCACCGCGGGGTTCCGTGAGGCGCTCGTCGAGCTCGGCTGCGCGGCGTCCGACGACGACGTCGTGCCCGGCGAGTTCACGCGCGACGGCGGCTACAACGCGATGTCCGCGCTGCTCGACCGCGCGGGCGGGCCGCCGGAGGCGGTGTTCGCCGTGAACGACGTCATGGCCGTCGGCGCGATGGCGGCGGTGCGGGACGCGGGCCTGAGCGTGCCGGGCGACGTCGCCGTGGCCGGGTTCGACGACATCCACACGCTGCGCGACGTGGCGCCGCGGCTCACGACGGTGCGCATCCCGCTCGACGAGATCGGCGCGCTGGCGACCCGGCTGGCGCTGGGCCGCGCGGGCGACGAGCCCGCGCCGGTGCGCGGCGAGGTTGTGCTGCGCGACTCGACGCCCCTGCGCTGAGGCCGAGGAGCGATCACTCCCGCTCACCCCGTTTCCCCGGGGTCGCCCGGTGCGCTACGCTCTCCGGGAAAGCGCATTCCCACGACGATGGAGTCCCGCCGTGACCACACTTCGCATCGCCATGAACGGCGTCACCGGCCGCATGGGTTACCGCCAGCACCTCGTGCGCTCGATCCTGCCGATCCGCGACCAGGGCGGCGTCACGCTCCCCGACGGCTCGCGGCTCCAGGTCGAGCCCGTGCTGGTGGGCCGCAACGCCGACAAGCTCAAGGAGCTGGCCGAGCGCCACGAGGTCGAGCACTGGACCACCGACCTCGACGCCGCGATCGCCGATGCCGACGTCGTCTTCGACGCCGCCATGACCTCGCTGCGCGCCGCGACGCTGACCAAGGCCATGAAGCAGGGCAAGCACGTCTTCACCGAGAAGCCGACGGCCGAGACGCTCGCCGAGGCCGTCGAGCTCGCCCGGCTGCAGGCCGACACCGGCGTGACCGTCGGCGTCGTGCACGACAAGCTCTACCTGCCCGGGCTGGTCAAGCTGCGCCGGCTCGTGGACGAGGGCTTCTTCGGCCGCATCCTGTCGCTGCGCGGCGAGTTCGGCTACTGGGTGTTCGAGGGCGACACGCAGCCGGCCCAGCGCCCGTCGTGGAACTACCGCGCCGAGGACGGCGGCGGCATCACCACCGACATGTTCTGCCACTGGAACTACGTGCTCGAGGGCATCCTCGGCCAGGTCACGACCGTCACGGCGAAGACGGCGACGCACATCCCGACCCGCTGGGACGAGCAGGGCACCGAGTACGCCGCCACGGCCGACGACGCCGCGTACGGCATCTTCGACGTCGTCACGCCGCAGGGTGACGAGGTCGTCGCGCAGATCAACTCGTCGTGGGCGACGCGCGTGTTCCGCGACGAGCTCGTCGAGTTCCAGGTGGACGGCACGCACGGGTCGGCGGTCGCCGGCCTGCGCCGGTGCCGCGCCCAGCACCGGTCGCACACGCCGAAGCCCGTGTGGAACCCGGACCTGCCCGTCACCGAGCCGTTCCGCGAGCAGTGGCTCGACGTGCCGGCGAACGCCGACCTCGACAACGGCTTCAAGCTGCAGTGGGAGGAGTTCCTGCGCGACGTCGCGGCCGGCCGCCCGCACCGCTACGACCTGCTCTCGGCCGCCCGCGGCGTGCAGCTCGCCGAGCTGGGCCTGCGCTCGTCGGCGGAGGGCCGCCGGCTCGACATCCCGGAGATCACGCTGTGAGCGGCACGTCCGTCGATCTGCCGGTGTTCGACGCCGCGGGCCGCGTCACCGGCACCGAGACGCTGGAGCTCGGCGCCCCGGGCGCCTGGACGACGCCGGAGGCGCCGCTCACCTCGCGCGTGGCGTTCGCGGCGGCGCACGTGGTGCCGCAGGTCGGTGCCGAGAACGTGCCGGGCGCGCCCGCCGTCGTCGACTGGGACGCCACGCTCGCCTACCGGCACCGCATCTGGGCGCACGGGCTGGGCGTGGCCGACGCGATGGACACCGCCCAGCGGGGCATGGGCCTCGACTGGGCGGCCACGCAGGAGCTGGTGCGGCGCTCGGCCGCCGAGGCCGCCTCGGTCGGCGCGCGCGTCGCGTGCGGTGCGGGCACCGACCAGCTCACCCCCGAGGACGTCGCGGCGCTCGAGCCGGGCGACGCCGGACTCCAGGTCGTCACCGACGCGTACCGCGAGCAGGTGCACGTGGTCCAGGACGCGGGCGCGCAGGTCATCGTCATGGCCTCGCGCGCACTGGCGCGCGTCGCGCGCGGGCCGGAGGACTACGCGCGGGTGTACGACGCCGTGCTCGCCGAGGCGGAGCGCCCGGTCATCCTGCACTGGCTCGGGACGATGTTCGACCCGGCCCTCGCGGGCTACTGGGGCTCGGACGCGGTGGACGAGGCGACGGCGACGTTCCTCGACCTGATCCGCGCGCACCAGGCGCGGGTCGACGGCGTCAAGGTGTCGCTGCTCGACGCCGCGCACGAGATCGGGCTGCGCCGCTCGCTCGCGGCCCTGCCACCGGACGGCGGCGCGGTGCGGCTCTACACCGGCGACGACTTCAACTACCCCGAGCTCGTCGCGGGCGACGAGCAGGGCCACTCCGACGCCCTGCTCGGCATCTTCGCCGCGATCTACCCGGCCGCCTCGACGGCCCTGCAGGCGTTCGACGCCGGCGACGCCGCGCGCGGCCACGAGGTCCTGGCCTCGACCGAGGCACTGGGGCGGCACATCTTCGCCGCGCCGACGTACTACTACAAGACCGGCATCGCGTTCCTGTCCTGGCTCAACGGCTTCCAGCCGGGGTTCTCGCTGGTCGGGGGCCTGCACTCGGGGCGGTCGCTGCGGCACCTCGTCGAGCTCGCACGCCTGGCCGACGGCTGCGGCATGCTGCTCGACCCGCCGCTCGCCGCCGCCCGGCTGCGTGCCTTCCTCACGACACAGGGGGTGGTCGCATGAGCAGGGCGTCGCTGAACACCGCGACCGTGAAGCACGCGTCCCTGGCCGAGGCGTGCGAGGTCGCGGCGGAGGCCGGGTTCGGCGCCGTCGGGCCGTGGCGCGACGTCGTCCAGGCCGTCGGGGCGTCGCGTGCCGCGACGATCATCGCCGACGCCGGGCTCCGCGCCTCGTCCCTGTGCCGCGGCGGCTTCCTCACCGCGGCCGACGACGCCGGCGTCCGCGCGGCGCTCGACGACAACCGCCGCGCCATCGAGGAGGCCGCGACGATCGGCACCTCGGAGCTCGTGTTCGTCGTCGGCGGCCTGCCGGGGTCGACGCCGGGCGGCGCACCGTCGCCGGACGTCGACAGGGACCTCGTGGCGACGCGGGGCCGGGTCGCCGACAGGATCGCCGACCTCGTGCCGTTCGCGGCCGAGCACGGCGTGCGCATCGTGCTCGAACCGCTGCACCCGATCTTCGCCGCCGACCGGGCCGTGATCTCGACGCTCGCGCAGGCCCTCGACCTCGCGGCGCCGTTCGCGCCGACGGAGGTGGGTGTCGTCGTCGACACGTACCACGTGTGGTGGGACCCGGCGCTGCGCTCGTCGATCGCGCGGGCCGGCCGCGAGGACCGCATCGCGTCGTACCAGGTGTGCGACTGGGCGCTGCCCCTGGCGGCCGAGCCGTTGAACTCGCGCGGGCACGTGGGCGACGGCTACGTCGACTTCGCGACGATCACCGCCTGGGTGCGCGACGCGGGGTACGTCGGCGACGTCGAGACCGAGATCTTCAACGAGGAGATCTGGGCGCGGCCCGCGGCCGAGACGGCGGCAACGGTGCTGGCGCGGTACGAGGAGCACGTGGCGCCGCACCTGTGAGCGGGTCCGGCGCGGCCGGGGCGGCGCTCCGTCCGCGCCGCGCCTGATCGTCTTCGAGACCGACGTTTCTCGGCTCTGAGCGGCCGCAGAGCCGAGAAACGTCGGTCTCAAGGGCGATCGGTCGGCGTCAGACGCGGGCCGACGGGCGGAGGGCGAAGCGGCAGGCGCCCCACACCGCGAAGAGGAGGGGCGCGGCCGCGAAGCCCAGGCCCACGGCCGGACGGACGGCCACCACCGAAACGAGCAGGCCGAGCACAGCGAGCACGCCGGCCGAGAGGTACCAGCGCCGGGCCCCGAGCACGAGCGCGGTGAGCAGGACGTCGCGCAGGCGCGCGTCGTCCGTCTCCGGCACGGCCGCGAGAGCCAGCACGGCGGTGACGACGACCCCGGCGGCCAGGGTGACGAGGACCGGGATCACCGCAGCGCCCGCCGTCCGCCCCCAGAAGAAGAGCACGTCGACGGCGAGCACCACGACGACCGCCGTCCCGAGCGCCCCGATCGCCAGCCCTCGCCGCAGGTGCTGCCGCCAGGCGCGGGCGAAGGTGCGCACGACAGTGGTCGACCCGTCCGCGCTGAAGGCGCCGAACACGGCGAAGGCCGCGGCGAGCGCCGGACCCAGCAGCGGCGCCGTCAGCGCGACGAGCGGCCAGGTCGTGGACACACGCGTCGCCGCGACGAGCGCGACGAAAGGCAGGCACGCGACGACGAGGAGCAGGTTGGTCATCAGCCCCGTGTAGACGGTGCCGAACACGAGCTCGTACGTCTCGGGCCCGAGGAGGGTGCGCCGCCGGCGGGCCGGGGCAGCGGCTCCGACGGTGCTCATCCCTTGACGCCCGTCGTCGCGATGCCCTCGACGAAGTACCGCTGGCCGAGCAGGAAGATCAGCGCGATCGGCAGGACCGACAGCACGGAGCCGGTCATGATGAGCGCGTGCTCGGCGTTGTACTCGCCGATGAAGGACTGGAGGCCGAGCTGGATCGTCCACAGGGAGCGGTCGCGCAGGTAGATGAGCGGACCGAGGTAGTCGTTCCAGGTCGAGACGAACGTGATGATGGTGAGCGACGCGAGGGCGGGGACGGACAGCGGCATGATGATGCGCCACCAGATGCCGTACTCGCTGAGACCGTCGATGCGGGCGGCCTCGGACAACGAGTCGGGGATCGACTCGTAGTACTGCTTCATGAGGAACACGCCGAAGGCGCCGAACGCCTGCAGCAGCATGATCGCCCACAGGGTGTTGTTGAGGCCCCAGCTCGAGATCATCTGGAACTGCGGGATCATGTACGACTGCCACGGAACGGCGATGGTGCCGATGTAGAGCAGGAACAGCGCGTCGCGGCCGGGGAAGCGCATCTTGGCGAACCCGTACGCGGCGAAGCTGCCGGTGAGCACCTGCAGCGCCGTCACGGCGACGGACAGCACCAGGGTGTTGCGTACCCAGGTGACCATGTCGGCCCGGACCCAGATGTCGAGGTAGTTGCGCCAGACGACCGGGTCGGGGACCCACTCGACGGGCGCGGTGAACACCTGGTTGTTCTGCTTCAGCGACGAGATGACCATCCACGCGAAGGGCAGCATGATGCCTGCCGCCGCCGCGACCATCACGACGTAGAGCAGCACGCGGCCGGACCGCTGGAGGGCCGACGGGCGGGCGGTCATCACGCCTCCTTCCGCTTGTTGTACAGGAACTGCACCACGGTCACGAGGATGCAGATGAGGAACAGGACGACGGCGACGGACGAGGCGTACCCGAACTCGAACTGCTCGAAGCCCTTCTGGTAGATGTACTGGCTCAGCACGAGGGTCGCCTGCCCCGGTCCGCCGTCGGTCATGACGAGGATGAGGTCGAAGACCTTGAAGCTCTGGATCGTGACCATGACGGTCACGAAGAACATCGTGGGCCTCAGGCAGGGCAGCGTGACGTTCCAGAACCGCTGCCAGGTGTTCGCGCCGTCGATCCGGGCGGCCTCGTGCAGCTCGCCGGGCACGGTCTGCAGGCCGGCGAGGAACAGGAGCATGTAGTAGCCCATGTCCTTCCACGTGCCGACGATGATGACCGCAGGCATGGCCCAGTCCTTGGAGACGGTCCAGCCGGGCAGGTCGCCCTCGACGAACAGACTCAGGAACTGGTTGATCGGCCCGTACTCCGGGCTGAACAGCATGTTCCACACCACGGCGACCGCGACGATCGACGTGATGTACGGGAAGAACGCGACCGTGCGGAAGAACGCCGCGCCGCGCAGCTTCTGGTTGAGCAGCAGCGCGAGGCCGAGCGAGACGACGATGGTGACGGGGATGTGCACCAGCGCGTAGTAGAACGTGTTGCCGAGCGCTGTGTGGAAGCTCTTGTCGCCGATCAGCCGCTCGAAGTTGGCCAGGCCCACCCATTTCGCGGCGCCGAAGATGTTCCAGCTGGTCAACGAGATGTAGAACAGCGTGATCACCGGCGTCAGGGTGAGCACGGCGAAGCCGAGGAAGTTCGGCAGGATGAAGGTCCAGCCGATCAGCGCGTTGCGCAGCTTGAGCGAGGTACGCGGTGTCCTCAGGGGCGGACGCCCGGGCTCGGTGAACCCGAGCGTCCGCTGCTCCTGGGCGACGGGAGTCGCCATCAGCCGACCTCGTTGGCGACGCGCTCCTCGGCCTCGGCGAGCGCCTCGTCCACGGGCGTGGACTCGGACATGATCGCCGAGTGCGTCTCGCCCAGGATCGTCTGGATCGCGGCCGTGGTGGGGCCGACGGGGTTCTCCGGGAGCGTCTCGTGCGTGGTGTAGGCGAAGCGGGACAGGTCGTCCTGCGGCACGCCCTCCAGGCCGAAGATCGTGTCGGCGACGGTGTCGTCGATGAGGGCGGGCGTGATGCCGATGCCCGCCAGCGCTGCGGCGCCCTCCGGACCGGCGGCGAACGTCAGGAAGTCCTTGGCGGTCTCGACCTTCGACTCGTCGATACCGGAGTTGATGCCCATGGTCGTCGGGTCGCCGAAGGTGACCGGCGTGGCGTCGGTGCCGGTGGTCGACTCGTCGGCCTGCGGGATGGGCGCGATGCCCCACTCGAACGTGTCGGCGGCGCCCGACTCCTGCTCGGCGACGAGCGTGCCGATGTACCACGAGCCCATGGGCAGCATCGCGGCCTTCTGGGTGCCGAACTGCGCCTGGTAGGTCAGCTCGTTCGTGGTGACCGTGGCGTACGTCGGCTGCGAACCCTCGTCCTGCATCGCGAGCACACGCTCGTAGTACGGGGCGAGGAACGAGAAGTCGCCTCCGTCCAGGGGGGCGCCGCTCTGCGCGAGCGCGAAGCCCTGCACCGTGGACTGCCAGCTGTGCAGGTAGGTGCCGGTGACCTGCTTCTCGCCGATCCCCTCGGTGAGCTCGGCGGCGGCCTCGGCGTAGTCGTCCCAGGTCCAGGACCCGTCCGGCAGGTCGACGCCCGCCTTCTCGAACAGCGCCTTGTTGTAGTACAGCAGCCACGAGTCCTGGCGGTACGGGACGGCGTAGGTCGCGCCGTCGATCGCCATGGGCGCGAGGCCGCCCGTCTCCGGGTCGAGCTCTGCCGCCACGTCCGAGATGTCGAGCAGCGTGCCGCCCTCGGTGAACGTGACGTAGTTCTTGAGGTTCTTCACGATGAAGACGTCCGGTGCGGCACCGGCCGCGAGGTCGGCGGTGAGGGCCGTGTCGTAGTCGTCGCCCGCCGGGTACTCCTTGAGCTCGACGGTGACGTCGGGGTTGGCCTCGTGGTAGGCGTCGGCCAGCGTCTCGAACTCCGGCGTGGACGCGAAGTCCCAGCCGGCCAGGGTCAGCGTGACCGGGCCGTCGGCGGCCGCGGGCTCGTCCTGGCCGCCGCACCCCGTGAGGGCCAGCGACGCGACGGCGGCCAGGCCGACGCCGCTCATGATCTTGCGGTTCATTCCTACTCTCCTTCGAGTAACCCGTCCCCGCGACGACGCGGTCGCGGCTTCGGTGGGTGGGTCAGGGCAGGGTTGCCGTGGTCTGTCGTCCGTCCGGCCAGGTCACGACGACGCGACCGGCGGTGAGGTCGAGCCGCGGGTGCGGCAGGTCCGCCGGTGCCGGGGCACGCCCGAGGTGCACCCCGACGCCGACCCAACCGTCCGGCACCGGGGCGTACCGCAGCCACGGTGTGCTCGTCGGGCCGGCCAGCGGCGTGGCGTCGTCGTGGACGGCCTCGCCCCGCACCGGGGCGACGTCGCCCAGCAGCGGCACGAGCGTCGAGACGTGGCCGGGTCCCGCGGCCCAGCCACCGACACGGAGCGCGACCGCGGCGTCGGCCGGGCGCTCGGCGCGCACGAGGCGGACCTCCCAGGCGCCCCGGACGACCGAGACGGTGGTGACCCGCCCGGCGAACGAGGCGACGCCGGGGCGTCCGGAGCCGTGGTCGGGGGCCGCGGTGTCCTCCTCGAGCCAGTGGGCGTCGGCGACCGAGCCCAGCACGACGCCGGGGTCTCGCTCGTCGGCCACGAGCTCGAGAGGCGCGAACCCCGCGCGGTGCGTCGCGGTGCCCGCCGCGTCGAGCAGCACGACCGACTGGTCGAGCGGCGAGACCCATGCCTCGCGGTCGAGCAGCGGGGACACGGCGGTCGAGTAGCCGAGCCGTGCGTACAGCGGCGAGTCGCCCACGGCGTCGCCCGGCAGCGCGTGGTCGGTGCCGTGGTTGACCACGCGCACGATGCCGTCGTCCCGGGTGGCGCTGATCGCCCAGCCGGGCGCCGCCGCGACGGTCAGGACGTCGCCGCGCTCGACCGGCAGGGGCTCGGCCGGGGCCGTCCACACCTCGTGCGTGGCGGGCAACGCCAGGCCGAGAAGGCCCTTGCTCGCCCAGTACGGGGACCCGGTGCCGCTGTACCGCTGCGCGATCGGCCGCCAGGGGTGGTGCCAGCCCAGGGTCAGCAGCCCGTCGCCGCCCGGCACGCCGCGCTCGGCGAAGTGCCGCACGATGCGGGTCGCCGCCTCGCGCAGCAGGCCGGGGCGCCCGACCCCCGCGACGGCACCCGCCCAGAACGGGGCCGCGGCGGCGAACCGGTAGGTGAGGCTGCGGCCCTGCAGGAGCGGGGAGCCGTCGGCGCCGACCAGCGCCAGCGCGTCGTCCAGGTACCGGGCCAGGTGCTCCCGGTCCGCGGCCGAGCGCACGGCCAGGTCGTCGCCCGCCGCCGCCGCGACGTCCGCCGCGCCCGCCATGCGGGCCCAGAGCACCGGGTACAGGTGCAGCGCCCAGCCCGCGTAGTGGTCGTAGCTGCGCTCGGGGCCGTCGGCGAACCAGCCGCCGGGGCGCCGGAAGCGGTCGTGCGCGGCGAGGTCGCGCGCGACGTCGCCGGGCGAGAACGGGCCGCCGACCGACCGCAGGAACGTCTCGACCACGATGCGGAACCAGACCCAGTTGTTGTCGGGGTAGCCGTCGTCCCCCACGACCGAGCTCAGGTACTCCACGGTCTGCTCCTGGGCGGACGGCGCGAGCCGGTCCCAGATCCACGGCCGCGTCAGGTCGAGGATGAGGGCGAGCGACGCGGCCTCGACCTTGGCCTGGCTGTGCTCCTCCGGCCGCGTCCACCGCTCGGGGTGCCCGGGGTCCACGCCCGCGGCCAGGCCGGCGGCGTAGCGCTCGGCCAGGCCGGTGGGGTCCTCGCCGTCCTCCCCCGCGAGCCGGAAGCCGGCGAGCAGGAACGTGCGTGCGAACCCTTCCAGCCCGTCGACGGCGGTGCCGTACCCGCCCGGCGTGCCCGGCAGCGTGACGAGCGAGCCGCTCGGCGAGGCGTAGGGGCGCACGGCCGCGAGCAGCCGGTCGGCGTAGGCGGCGAGCCACGCGCGGTCCTGGAGGCCGGTCATGCGACGAACTCCATGTCCGCGCGCGTGACCGTGCTGCGGAGTGCCTCGCCCCGTGCGTAGCGCTCGAGCTCGTCGAGCGCGGCGCCGGTCATCCGGCGCGCCTCGGTGCCGAGCGAGCCCGCGACGTGCGGCGTGATCATGACGTTCGGCAGGTCGTAGAGCACCGAGGACGACGGCAGCGGCTCGGGGTCGGTGACGTCGAGCATCGCGTACAGGCGGCCCGACGCGCACTCCCGCTCCAGGGCCGCGGTGTCCACCACGGCACCGCGGGCGGTGTTGATCAGGGTCGCGCCGTCGGGCATGAGCGCGAGCTCACGGGCACCGATCAGCTTGCGCGTGGACGGCAGCTCCGGAGCGTGCAGGGTCACGATGCCCGACACCGCCAGCAGCTCGTCGAGCGGGACCAGCCGCGCACCGGCGGCCGCGACGGCCGCCGGGTCGGCGAGCGGGTCCGCCACGAGGATCTCCCGGCTCTCCGGCCCGGAGCCCGGCGCGGTCAGCCGGGCCACCACCTGGCGCCCGGTCCGCGAGAAGCCGACGACACCGATCGTGCGGTCGCGGTTGGACAGCACACCGTGCTCGTCCACGAACGACCAGTCCGCGCGTCGCGTGCGCGCCACGCTCGCGAGGAAGGGCGCCTTCTTGCCCGCCATGAAGATCGCGGCGACCGTGAACTCGGCGACGGGCAGCGCGTTCTCCGCCACCGCGTTGGTGACCAGCAGGCCCCGCTCCCACACCGCGTCGGACACGAGGGGGCGCACCGAGCCGGCGCAGTGCAGGACGGCACGCAGGTGCGGCGCGAGATCGAGCACCTCCGCGGTGATCCGCGGGGCACCCCACGAGGTGACCAGCACCTCGACGTCCGCGAGGCGCTCCTTGGCCTCGGGCGTGTCGAAGGCCGTCACGCGCACGGGATCACCGAGCGTCGCGAGCGCGCGCAGCCGGGCGTCCTCCTCGGGACCGAACTGCATACGCCGCGCCCGGTCGTCCATGACGAGCAGGGCCTCAGGTCGCCGCACCACCACGTTCCTCTCCGTCGAGTCGCCGTCCGGCTGATCGTCCAGCCGAACATTTCCGATCAACTCCGATCGACTGGTGGCCCATTGAAGCCCACCGGATGTGACCTTGGCAACCCCTGGCCGTGTTCGATCCTGTGCGCTACGATCATTTCCGAACAGCGCCGAGGGCGGCGCTGACCGAGCGTGGAGGTGCGCATGACAGCGGCGTCGCTGCCCGGCCCCGACGTGACCCGTCGACGGTTCTGGACCTCCGACCGGGTGACAGAGGCTCTGGCGCCCACGCTCGCGACAGCGGCGGCGGAGCGCGGCTCCCCGTGGCCCCAGCTCCTCGCCTCCCAGTACGCCCGCTTCTTCCGCGACGGCGACCGCACGGCCTACGAGTCGCGGGTCGCAGCACGCCAGGCGCGCCTGACCCGCGCCACCCTCGCGGCCCTCCTGGACCCGCGGGACGACCAGGTGGACGAGGTCGTGGACGGCGTGCTGCTCCTGTGCGAGCAGTCCACGTGGTCCTGGGCCGCGCACGACGACGCGTACGAGCGCCTGGGCCGTGTGACGCCGGCGGTGACCGAGCCGTACCTCGACCTGGGTGCCGGCGAGGTCGCTGCGCAGCTCGCGTGGGTCGACCACCTGCTCGGCCCGGTGCTCGACGAGCGTGCGCCCGGCACCCGCGAGCGCGTGCGCCACGAGACGCGCGCCCGCGTGCTGCGGCCGTTCACGGAGCGGCGGGACTGGTGGTGGCTGGGCGTCGGGCAGCCGCTCATGAACTGGAGCCCGTGGATCCAGGGCAACGTGCTCGCGGCGAACCTCGCGCTGGAGGAGGACCCGGTGCGCCGCTGGGCGACGACGGAGCTCGTCGCCGACGGGATCGCGGCGTACTGGGCGTCCTTGCCCGCAGACGGCGGGGTCGACGAGGGGTACCACTACTGGTGGCAGGGGGCCGCGCGAGCGCTCGAGGCGCAGGACCTGCTCGCGTTCGCCGGTGTCGACCCGGCACCGCAGGCGCTCGAGCGGATCCGCGCGACCGTCGCGTTCCCGCACTCGATGCACCTGGGCGGCGACTGGTACGTCAACGTCGCGGACGGGCCCGCCCGGCCGCCCGCGACGTGGCCGTGGAACGTCGTGCACGCGTGGGCGGTGCGCACCGGCGACACCGCCGCCGCGCAGCACGCCGCCTCGTACCGCGGCCGGGCAGGCGGACTGTTCGACGAGCGCGCCTCGCTGGCACGCGCGGTCGGTCTGCTGGCCGCGTCCTGGGGCGAGGCCCCCGCCGCCGAGCCGCCGCTGGTCGGGCACGCGACGTTCCCCGCCACCGGCGTCGCCGTCGCGCGGTCGGCGCCCGGCTCGACCCGCGGGGTGGCCGTCACGCTCAAGGGCGGGCACAACGAGGAGAACCACAACCACGTCGACGTCGGTTCGGTCGTCGTCGCCCTCGACGGCGTGCCCCTGGTCGTCGACGCGGGCAAACCCACCTACCGCGCCGGGACGTTCGGGCCGGACAGGTACGACCTGTGGACGCTTCGGGGCGACTGGCACAACGTCCCGCGGGTGCGCGGCGTGGAGCAGCCGCCCGGCGCCGACTTCGCGGCACGCGAGTTCGCGGTCACGGCCCCCGGGGACGGCCGGGACCCCTGGCACGCGCGCGTCGACCTGGCCGGGGCCTACCCCGTCCCGGGCCTCGAGCACTGGTGGCGTGACGTCGAGCTGGACGCCGCGGCGGAGAGCGTGGTCGTCGAGGACTCCTGGTCCTTCGCGCCCGACGACGCCGCCACCCCCGTCGGCCCGACGACGTGGCACTGGCTGCTGGCCGGTGACGTGACGCTCACGCCGGGCGAGGCGCGGGCCCGGTTCGTCCCCGACGAGGACCGCACCCGCCCGCCCCGCACGCTCTCCCTCGTGTGGGACCCGGACATGGTGCACGCCGCGCTCGACCTGCGCGAGCTCGACGACCCCGAGCTGGTCGCCGTGTGGGGCCGACGGCTGACCCGGTTGCGGCTCACGGCGCGTGCTGAGCCCCCGTCGGGCACCTTCTCGGTCACCATGAGACCCACGCCGCGGCCGGCGCGCCGGACGACGCCCCGACCCGCCGGCCGAACCGACCGGACCACCGACCGGACCACCGACGAGGCCGGCCGACGACGCACCGAGCCCCGACCGCAGGAGGTTGCATGACGCAGGAAGCCCCGCTCCCGAGCGAGCGCAGGGCGCGGCTCATCGCCCGCGTGCGCGAGACGGGCTCGGCCCGCGTGAGCGACCTGTCGCGCTGGCTCGGCGTGACACCCGTGACGGTGCGGCGCGACCTGGCGGTGCTCGTCGCCGACGGCACGCTGGAGAAGGTGCACGGCGGTGCGCGCGTCCCGGCTGCGGCGGCGGCACCCGGCACCGCGGCGACGACGAGCACGACCGCGACCGGCCTGGGCGCGCACGCCCCGACCACGACCGGCGTGCCCGCCCCCGACGGCCGGTTCCCGGAGCGTGACGAGCGGCCGACGATCGGCATGGTCGTCCCCTCGCTCGACTACTACTGGCCCGAGGTGATCCGCGGGGCGCGCGCCGCCGCACAGGACACCGCGCGGCTGATCCTGCGGGGCGGGTCGTACGACGTGGACCACATCCGGCATCAGCTCGCCTCGCTGGTCGGCGACGGCGGGGACGGCACCGGCGTCGACGGCCTGCTCGTGGCCCCGCCCGCCGGCGGGCCCGAGGCCACGGAGCTCGCCGACTGGCTCGCGGGCCTCGAGCTTCCGGTCGTGCTCATGGAGCGCCGCCTGGCGGCGGGCCCGTACCGCGAGCCGCTGGAGTCCGTCGCCACCGACCACGCGCTCGGCGCCGGCACCGCCGTGCGGCACCTCGCCGAGCGGGGGCACCGGAAGGTCGGCCTGGTGACGTCGCGGACCAGTCCCCACACGTCGGCCGTCGAGCGGGGGTTCCGGGCCGCGGTCGAGGAGCTCGGCCTCGACGCGGTGCTCGACGTCGAGACCGTGCCGCAGTCCGACCCCACCTGGTCCGACGACGTCGCGGCGGTGCTCGACCGGTGTGCCGACGCGGGAGCCACCGCCCTGCTGGTGCACTCGGACCGCGAGGCGATCTCCCTGGTCGAGCAGGCCCAGGAGCGCGGTGTCCGCGTCCCGGCGGACCTCGCGGTGGTCGCCTACGACGACGAGGTCGCCGCGCTGGCCGACCCGCCGCTCACCGCCGTCCGGCCGCCGAAGGCCGCGATCGGCGCGGGCGCGGTCGAGCTGGTGCGTCGGCGCCTCGCGGACGGCGCGGACCGTCCGGTGCACCGCATCGAGCTGAGCCCTCAGCTGCTGGTCCGCTCGTCGACCTGACCCTGACCCTGCCCCGGCGGCAGCGCCCGAGTTCGGTCTCTTGCAGCACCCGCTGCGCCGTGGTCGGCAGTCTGGTCCGAGATCGGCAGTTCAGCGTGCCGATCTCGGACCAGACTGCCGACCACGCGGCGAGAGGTCGCACCATGTGCCGAACTCGAACCGATCAGACCGCGCCACCCGACCCGACCACCCGACCCGACCACTCCACCCGACCAGCAGGCCCGCGCCCCGCCCCCTCAGAACACCCGCGTCCCCGTGCTCGCACGCACGATCGCCCGGAGCCCCGCGAGCGTCCTCGGCCCCACGCCGGAGGCCCGGACCTGCACCAGGACGTTGCCGAGCGCCGTCGCCTCGCTGGGCCCCGCGATGACCGGGAGCCCGGACGCCTCGGCCGTGAGCCGGTCGAGGAGCAGGTTCTGCGAGCCGCCGCCCACCACGTGCACGACGGAGATCTCGACCCCCGCGAGCTCGCCGGCCTGGTGGACGACGCGGGCGTAGGCGTCGGCGAGGCTGTCGAGCACGACACGGGCCAGCGCCGCGCGGGTGTCCGGAACGTCGGCGCCTGCGCGGCGGATCGCGGCGCGCACGCGGCCGGGCATCCCGCCGGGCGCGAGGAGCTCGTCGCCGTCGACGGCCAGGAGGCACCGGCCACCGGGCTCGTCGGCGGCCTGCTCCAGGAGCGACGCGAGGTCGACGGGCGGGCCGTCGCCGCGGGCGGCGTCCGCCGTCCACTCGCGCACGCACTCGTCGAGGATCCACAGGCCCATGACGTTGCGCAGGTAGCGCACCGTGCCGTCGACGCCGAGCTCGTTGGTGAAGTTCGCGGCGCGGCTCTCGGGTGTGAGCACCGGGCCGGGCAGCTCGACCCCGACGAGCGACCAGGTGCCGGACGAGATGTAGGCGGCGACACCGTCGTCGGGCAGGGGCGTGCCGACCACGGCGGACGCCGTGTCGTGGGACGCCACCGCGTACACGGGCACGGGGCCGAGGCCGGTCGCCGCGCGCACGGCGTCGGTCAGGGGGCCGATGAGCGTGCCGGGCTCGACGAGGTCGGGCAGCAGGCCGCGCACCCCGGAGACCGCGGGGTGGGCGGCGGCCAGCCGGTCCAGCAGCCCCGTGGCCCAGGTGCGGGTCCGCACGTCGAGCAGTCCCGTCGTCGACGCGTTCGTCACCTCGGCGACCTGGCGCCCCGTGAGCCGGTAGGTGATCAGGTCGGGCACGAGCAGGAGCCGCGCGGCGCGCGCCAGCTCGGCGGCGCCGGGTCCGCCCTCCGCCGCCGCGACGAGCTGGAACTCGGACGTGAACGACAGGTGCTGCAGGCCGTTGACCGCATAGTGGTCGGCGAAGGACACCTGCTCGTACACGCGCTCGGCGACGCCGTCGGTCCGCGCGTCGCGGTAGCACCAGGGGTCGCCCAGGAGCTGACCGTCGGCGCCCAGCAGGGCGTGGTCGACCGCCCACGAGTCCACGCCGACACCGAGGATCTCGACGTGCGAACGCGCGGCACGGACCCCGGCGGTTCGCAGGCCGTCGAGGATCCCCGCCCACAGCGCCTCGACGTCCCAGCGCAGACCGGCGCCCGTGTCGACGGGGCCGTTGCCGAACCGGCCGCACTCGACCAGCTCGACCCGGCCGCCGTCGAGCACGCCGAGCATGACGCGGCCGGAGGTCGCCCCGAGGTCGACCGCGACGAACCCCGGCGTGCTCATCGCAGGAACGCGGCCGCCACGCCCGCGTCGACCGGCACGTGCAGGCCGGTCGTGTGCGAGAAGTCGGACGTGCACAGCGCGAACACGGCGGCGGCGACGTGCTCGGGCAGCACCTCGCGCTTGAGCAGCGTGCGCTGGGCGTAGAACTCGCCCAGCTTCTCCTCCGGCACGCCGTAGACCGCGGCCCGGTTGGCCCCCCAGCCCGACGCGAAGATGCCCGACCCGCGCACCACGCCGTCCGGGTTGACGCCGTTCACGCGGATGCCGTGCGGGCCGAGCTCGGCCGCGAGCAGCCGCACCTGGTGCGCCTGGTCGGCCTTGGTCGCGGAGTAGGCGATGTTGTTCGGGCCGGCGAAGACGGAGTTCTTCGAGGAGATGTAGACGATGTCGCCGCCCATCCCCTGGTCCACGAGCACCCGCCCGGCCTCGCGCGAGACGAGGAACGAACCCTTGGCCATGACGTCGTGCTGCAGGTCCCAATCCGCCTCGGTGGTCTCGAACAGCGACCTGGACAGCGACAGCCCCGCGTTGTTGACCACGAGGTCGACGCCGCCGAACGCGAGCACGGCCTCCTGCACGCCCGCGCGCACGGCTGCCTCGGACGACACGTCCATGGCGACGCCCACCGCGACGTCGGCCGAGCCCAGCTCGGCGGCGACGGCGGCGGCCTTCTCGCGGTCCAGGTCCGCGACGACGACGCACGCCCCTTCGGCGGCGAGCCGCGTCGCGATCGCCCGGCCGATGCCCGACGCCGCACCGGTGACCAGCGCGACCCGCGTCGCCAGCGGCTGGGGTGCGGGCATGCGGCGCAGCTTCGCCTCCTCCAGCGCCCAGTACTCGATCCGGAACTTCTCGTCCTCGGCGATGGGCGCGTACGTCGAGACCGCCTCGGCACCGCGCATGACGTTGATCGCGTTCACGTAGAACTCGCCCGCGACGCGCGCCGTCTGCTTGTTCCGTCCGTAGGAGAACATGCCGACGCCCGGCACGAGCACGATCGCCGGGTCGGCGCCCCTCATCGCCGGCGGCTCCTCGCCGCGCGCCCGGGCGGCGGCCGCGCCGCGCTCGTAGTACCCGGCGTAGTCGGCGCGGTACGCCTCGTGCGCGGCGTGCAGCGCCTCGAGCGTCTCCTCGATGGTCGCGGTGGCGGGGACGTCGACGACCAGGGGCTTCACCTTGGTCCGCAGGAAGTGGTCGGGGCACGACGTGCCGAGCTCGGCGAGCGGTACGAGGCGCTCGCGCGCCAGGAGGTCGAGCACGACGTCGGCGTCGGTGAAGTGACCGACCTGGGGCGCGTCGGCCGACGCGACGCCGCGGATCGCCGGTGCCAGGGCGGCGGCACGGGCGCGCCGCTCGGCCTCGGGCAGCGGCTCGTACCCCGGCCGCACCGCGCCGAACGGGTGCCCGCCCCGCTCCGCGAGCTCGGCGGTGCGCCGCGCGATGAACTCCTCGGCCCGCCGGATGATGCCGAGCGACCGTTCCTCGACCTCCGCGGAGGTGTCGCCCCACGCGGTGATCCCGTGGCCGCCGAGGATGCAGCCGATCGCCTGCGGGTGCGCGGCCTTGATCGCGGCGATGTCGAGGCCGAGCTGGAAGCCGGGCCGTCGCCACGGCACCCACACGACCTCGTCGCCGAAGATCTCGCGCGTCAGCGCCTCACCGTCGGCGGCCGCGGCGATCGCGATGCCGGCGTCCGGGTGCAGGTGGTCCACGTGCGTGGCGTCGACGAGGCCGTGCATCGCGGTGTCGATCGACGGGGCCGCGCCGCCCTTGCCGTGCAGGCAGTAGTCGAACGCCGCGACCATCTCGTCCTCACGCTCGACGCCCGGGTACACGTCCACCAGGGCGCGCATCCGGTCGAGCCGGAGCACCGCGAGCCCTGCGGGCGTCAGCGTGCCGAGGTCTCCGCCCGAGCCCTTGACCCACAGCAGGTCGACGGGCTCGCCCGTGACCGGGTCGGTCGCCCTGCCCTTGGCGGAGGTGTTGCCGCCCGCGTAGTTGGTCACCCGGGGGTCGGAGCCCAGGCGGTTGGACCGGTCCACGAGGTCCGCGACCGTCGCGTCGTCGGTCGTCCCGGCGGTCTGGTTCGTCATCAGGCTCCTGCTCCCGTCTCGGTCGTGTCGTCACTGGTGGTCGCGGTCGGTCCCGCGGGGTCGGCGAGGTCGGCGGGCGGCGGCGTCAGGCCGTCCCCGTGCGGCGCCTCGTGGGGCGTGCCGACGAGGCCGTCGACGGTCAGCCACGCCCGCAGGCGGCGGACGCTGCGCGCCGCGCCGTCGCTCGCAGGCTCGTCGAGGTGGCCGTGGTACGTGCTGTCCTCGCGCACGAGCGTCACGTCGACGCCTGCCGCGGCGAGCTCGGCGCCGTACGCCTCGCCCGAGGAGCGCAGGGTGTCGTGGTCGGACGTGACGACGAACGTGGGCGGCAGCCCGCGCAGGTCCTGCCCGCCGGGGAAGGCGTACGGCGGCGTCTCCGGGTCGTCGTGGCCCAGGTAGTTCGCGTTCAGCGCGCGGACCGACGCCGGCGGGAAGTCCCGCTCCGACGGGAGGGCCGCGATCTTGGCGGCCAGCTCGGGGCTCGGCGCGGGCAGCTCCCGGTGCAGCACGGGGTAGGCGAGCACCACGCTGTACGGCTGCGGACCACCGGCGTCGCGCAGCCGGAGCGATACGCCCGCCGCCAGGTTGCCGCCCGCGCTCGCGCCGCCGAGGGACCAGCGCCCGGCGGCGACGCCGAGGCCGGAGTCGCGCGCCCACTCCCAGGCGAACCGGACCTCCTCGGAGGCGACGGGGTACCGGGCCCCGCCCGGCGCACGGGACGCCCCCGGGTCGCGGAAGTCGAGGACGGGTGCGAGGCGGTAGTCGACGCTCACGACCACGACGCCGGCGTCGGCGAGGCTGCGCGCGACCCAGTCGGCCTCCGGCATGTCCAGCCCGCCGTACATGAACGCCCCGCCGTGCGCCCACACCAGGCCCGCCGCGCGGGCGACGCCGTCGGCGGGCTCGTAGACGCGCACCGGCAGGCCGCCGTGCGGACCGTCGAGCACCTGGTCGGTGACCGCGGCGCTCATGCGCCCCAGCCCGCCTGCGCGCCGCCGACCCGCTCGCTCGCGATCTTCTCCGCATAGCCCGACGCCGCGTAGGCGGCGACCGGGTCGGGGTCGAGCCCCATGTCCTGCCGCACCTGCGCGACCAGCGGACGCACGTCCGTGTCGTAGGCGTCCATGAGCACCGCGTGCGCACCGAGCACGTCACCGGTCCGCTGGGCCGCGGCGAGCGCCTCGGCGTCGACCAGGAGCGCCTTGGCCGTGGCCTCCTGCACGTTCATCACCGACCGGATCTGGGCCGGGATCTTCGGCTCGATGTTGTGGCACTGGTCGAGCATGAAGTTCACGCCGCTGTCGGGCGCGTGCGCCCCTGCCTGCACGATCTCGTGCATGATCCGGAAGAGCTGGAACGGGTCCGCGGCGCCGACCATGAGGTCGTCGTCGGCGTAGAAGCGGCTGTTGAAGTCGAACGCTCCGAGGCGGCCCTGGCGCAGCAGCTGCGCGACGATGAACTCGATGTTCGTGCCCGGCGCGTGGTGGCCGGTGTCGAGGACCACCTTCGCACGGTCGCCGAGCGCCATGACGTGCAGCAGGGAGGTGCCCCAGTCCGGCACGTCGGTGACGTAGAAGGCGGGCTCGAAGAACTTGTACTCGAGCACGAGGTGCTGGTCCTCGTCGAGGGCGGCGTAGATCTCGGCGAGGGACTCGGCGATGCGGTCCTGCCGCGCCCTGATCGAGTCCTGCCCGGGGTAGTTGAGGCCGTCGGAGAGCCAGATCTTCAGGTCCTTCGACCCGGTGGCGCGCATGACGTCGATGCACTGCTTGTGGTGGTCGACGGCCTTGGCGCGCACCCGCGGGTCGGGGTGGGCCAGGGACCCGAGCATGAAGTCGTCGTCCTGGAAGACGTTCGAGTTGATCATGCCGATCCGCACGCCCAGGTCCTCGGCGTGCCGGGCCAGCGCCGCGAAGTCGTCCACGAGGTCCCAGGGGATGTGCAGGCTGACCCGCGGGGCGACGCCCGTGTACCGGTGCACCTGCGCGGCGTCGGCGACCTTCTCGAACGGGTCGCGGGGCACGCCCGCCTGCGCGAACACCTTGAACCGGGTGCCGGAGTTGCCGAACGCCCA
>DATGOB010000211.1:0-3857 GCA_036010205.1 Promicromonospora sp.
GCGTGCTCCTGGCTGTCCGAGGGCGTGGGGACGACTGCGGTCCCTCCCCGCTCTGTCATCGGACGCGGACGTCGACCTGAGAGTTTTGCCGGTCCGCCTTCCCTCGCGGGACGGGGCGCGCCGGCTTGCACCGTCGGTGGAACCCTCCTGCCCGACGGCGGGACGGCTCGCTTTCCAGAGTTGCCTCACCGTGGCGGTACCTGGGGCCTGAGAGATTCCCGGGGAGGGGTTTGCTCCTTCGGCGCCGGACCCTGCGCCGTCCTCGGACGGCGGCGCGGGCCGGACTCTCCCGTCGCGGCTGATGGCGGCGTGTTCGGTTGTGGGGTCGTGCTGTGGCCCAGCCTACTGTGACGCGGAACCGGTGCCGTTACCCGGCGGCTGCCCGGTCAGCCGAGGTCGATCTCGCGCGCCGCCGTCACCATCTCGTCGACGACGGCGCGGACGATGGGGCCGGGCTCGTGCCGGTTCTGCCGGTGCCGCACCACGAGCCGTCGCGAGCCGAGCCCGGCCAGCGAGACGACGGTGACGCTGTCGGGCACGTCCTGCTGGAGCGCGAGCGCCGGCAGCATCGCGATGCCCTGGCCTGCTGCGACGAGCGCGATCGCGGTGTCGAAGTCCTTGTAGGAGTGCCGCATCTCGAAGCTCGTGCCGAGCTGGGCGGCGAGCCGGTTCGTCGCGCGCTCGGCCGCCGACTCGGCCTGCGGGCCGACCCACGTGAGGTTGGCGAGGTCGTCGAGCCGCTCGGGCTCGGGCAGGCCGGTCGGCACCACGATGCGCCACGGCTCGTCGACCAGCGGGACGTCGTGGGCACCACGTGGGGCGGGTGCGTCGACGTCGACGTCCCGCTCGAGCACGACGGCGTCGAGGTCGCCGGCGCGCAGCTTGCGCACCGAGTCCACGGGGTCGTACTCCTGCACGTCGACCACGATGTGCGGGTGGCGCTCGGCCAGCGAGACGAGCACGGGGGCGACGACGGTCCGGATCGCCGTCTGGATGGAGCCGACGGACACGCGGCCCGTGAGCTCGCCCTCGAGCGCCGCGACCGCCTGCCGTGCCTGGACCAGCTCGTCCTCGATGCGCTCAGCGGCCTCGGCGAGCACCCTGCCGGCCGGGGTGAGGCTCACACCGCGCGGGCCGCGGTCCAGGACGTCGATCCCCTCCTCCGCCTCCAGCCGGGCGATCTGCTGCGAGACCGCGGAGGGTGTTACCCGCAGCAGGTCGGCGGCCGCGAGCACGCCGCCCGCGCGGTGGACGGCAAGGAGGAAAGCGAGTCGTCGAGGGTCGGTGGCCATGCAGCGATGCTACATCCCGGAGTCACAAACATTCGATTGTGCTGAACGCCGATCTGTCTCATCATTGAGGAGTCGGTGGTGGGGCTCGCTCCGGACCACGACGCTCCCCACCCTTGTCACGGATGATCCCGGCCCTCGACCTCCGGGCCATCCTCGAATCGTTTCGATCCTACGTTCTCAGGAGTACCTGCCATGTCCCTCATGATGGTCGTCACCGTCCTCGGCTGGTTCGGCGCGCTCGCCGGGCTCGTGGCGTATGCCATGGTCAGCCGTGGACGCTGGAGCGCCGACTCGCTGGCGTTCCAGTGCACCAACGTGGTGGCGGCCGGGACCCTGCTCACGGTGGCCGCGGTGAACGGCATCTGGCCGTCCGCCGCGTCGAACGTCGCCGCCATCGTGATCGGCGCGAACGCGCTCTTCACCGTGGTGCGCGGCAAGCGCCGTGCCGCGGGCGAGGCAGCCGCGCTCGCCGTGGTCGAGACCGAGACCGAGCCGACGCAGGCCGCCGAGCCCGTCGTCGTCCCCCAGCGGGTCTACGCCGAGGCCGCCTGACGGGTCCCGCGCCGCGCACGTCCGCCCCCACCCTTGCGAGTCGGGGCGGACGTGCTGCGCTGGAGGCATGACCCCTCGCCTCCGCTCCGTCGTGCTCGACACGACCGACGCCCGCGCGCTCGCCGAGTTCTACCGACAGCTCCTCGACCTCGAGTACCGGCAGGGCGACGCCCCGCCGCCCGACGGCGCACCCGACCCCCGCGGCGCGGACTGGCTCGTCCTCCGCAACCCCGACGGCGTCGACCTCGCGTTCCAGCAGGTCGCCGAGCTGCCGCGATCCACCTGGCCGGACGCGGCCGTGCCCCAGCAGCTCCACCTCGACACCTCGGTACCCGACGCCGCCGCACTCACCGCTGCCCGCGACCGCGCGCTCGAGCTCGGCGCGACCCAGCTCCACGACCGGTTCGACGACCCGGAGGAGCCCCTCTACGTCCTGGCCGACCCGGACGGCCACCCCTTCTGCGTCTTCGTGGCCTGATCCAGCGCCGCCGCTCCGCCTCCGATCGGTTTCGAACCCGACGCCGATCGGCTTTGCGGGCCCCGAAAGCCGATCAGCGTCGGGTTCGAAGCCGATCGCGCTGCGGGCCGACGTGGGCCGGGCGGTCGGCGGGCCGGGCGGCCGGGCCGGGCCCGCCCCCGCGCGGCAGGTCGGGCGTCAGCCCGCGGTCGGCAGGTCCGCGACCAGGGCGCGGTGGTCCGAGACGCCCGTGTCGACCGCGTGTCCCGTCGCCTCGCCGAACCGCACCGGTCCCTCGCCCTCGTCGAGCAGGATGTGGTCGATCTGGAACCGCGGCGCGTGCCGGGGAAAGGTGTCGTCGGTCGCGAGCGGCCGCCAGCCCGTGTCCTCGGCGGGCAGCGGCGCGCGCAGGTTGAGGTCGCCGAGCAGCACGAGCGGTCGTGAGAGCGTCGAGACCCAGCGCCGCAGGTGGTCGAGCTGGTGCACTCCGTGCGGCGTGCCGGCCGGCCCGCTGCGGTACCCCGCCATCCGGCGCACGAGCCCTCGCACCCGGCTCGCCGTCGGGTACCGGTAGACGCTCAGGTGCGTGCCGACGACGGTGAGCGGGCCCGACGGCGCGTCGACGAGGGCCGCGAGCGCCACCCGGGGCTCGTCGGTGCCGAGCTGGACCCGCCCCCACACCCACGGCGACGCGGGCGGCAGCAGCAGGGCGCGCCACGCGAGCACCGGGAACCGCGAGAGCAGGGCGACGCCGTACCCGGGCACGCCGGTGGGCTCGGTGCCGCGCGCGCGGCGGCGGACGCCCGGCGAACCGAACGGGCCGGTCAGCGCGTGCAGGAACCGGTGGTCGACGGCCCTCATCGCCTCGGCGCAGAGGCCCGCCTGGTCGGCACCGCCCGACCGGGCCTGCCGCAGGTCGACCTCCTGCAGCGCGACGACGTCGGCGTCGAGCGCCGCGACGGCGTCCGCCAGCCGGTGGTTGTCCACCCGGCCGTCCGGGCCGAGGCCGTGCTGGATGTTGAACGTCGCGATCCGCACCGTGCGCGCGTCGCTCATCGCACCTCCCGGGGGTTCGACCGGTACCCCACCGTGGGGGCCCTGACCACCCAACCTAGGACGGCGGACGACGCCGCGCTCAGTCGTCGGCCGGCCGCCTCGGGTGCCGCAGGAACTCGTCGATCGCCTCGCGTGTCGGGAACACGGTGACGCCGGGTACGGAGAACAGCTCGACGAGCGTCTGCGCGATGTCCCGCACGGCGATGTTCGCCGCATTCGAGGCCTGCCGCAGCAGGTCGAACGCCGCCGACTCCTCCACCCCGTAGACGACCATGAGCACGCCCTTGGCCTGCTCGATCACGGCGCGCTTCTCGGCCGACGCCTGGATCGACGCCGTGGCCTCCCTGGCGGCTGCCTCGCGGTGGGAGTCCGTCACGTCGATGAAGTACCCGAAGAGCTCCACGACCTGGCCGGTCGCCGGGTCGCGCCGACCCTGGCCGGTGACGGCGAGGGTGCGCGTGGCGCCGTGCGCGTCGCGGGTGCGGTGCACGGAGCTGAAC
>DATGOB010000212.1:0-15400 GCA_036010205.1 Promicromonospora sp.
GTCCGCGAGCGCCTCGAGCACGGGGCGTGCCGGCTGGGGGCGGCGTTCCAGAAGATCAACTTCCTGCGCGACCTGGGCGACGACGAGAGCCGCCTGGGCCGGGCGTACTTCCCCGGGAACGGCGCGTTCGACGAGGCGCGCAAGGCGCAGGTCGTGGCGGAGATCGACGCGGACCTGGCGGCGGCGCGCGCCGTCCTGCCCCTGCTGCCCCCGGGCCCGCGGCGGGCGACGGCACTGGCCGCGGGCCTGTTCGGGGCGCTCAACGAGCGGCTGAAGCGTACGCCGTGCGCGGGCCTGCGCACGCGGCGGGTCTCGGTGCCCGCCGCGGTGAAGCTGCGGATCGTCGCGACGACGCTGGCGGGCGGTGCGCGCGCATGACGCCGGTGGTGGGACGCGACGTCGTCGTGGTCGGCGGCGGGATCTCCGGGCTGGCGACGGCTGCGCTGCTGGCGCGCGAGGGCGCGTCGGTGACGCTGCTCGAGGCACGCGACGAGCTCGGCGGGCGCGCGGGCCGGTGGGAACGCGGCGGGTTCCGGTTCGACACGGGGCCGTCGTGGTACCTCATGCCCGAGGTGTTCGACCACTTCTTCCGCCTGCTCGGCACGTCGGCGGACGAGGAGCTGGACCTGGTGCGGCTCGACCCGTCGTACCGGGTGTTCTTCGAAGGGGACGCCGACCCCTTCGACCTGCCGGCCGAGGACGCCCGCGAGGCGCTGCTGGGTCTGGACCCGGCGTCGGCGGACCGGCTGGGGGCCTACCTGGACTCGGCGGGCGACACGTACCGGATCGCGACCGAGCGGTTCCTGTACGGGACGTTCGCGTCGCTGCGGCCGCTGCTGGACGCGGACCTGCTGCGCCGCGCACCGCGGCTGGCGCGGCTGCTCACCGAGCCGCTGGACCACTTCATCCGCCGGCACTCGTCCGACGACCGGGTGCGCCGGGTGCTGGGCTACCCCGCGGTGTTCCTCGGCACGTCGCCGACGGCGGCCCCGAGCATGTACCACCTGATGAGCCACCTGGACGTGACGCAGGGCGTGCTCTACCCGAAGGGCGGGTTCGCCGCCGTCGTCGACGCGGTGGCACGCCTGGCCGAGCGCGAGGGCGCGAAGCTGCTGACCGGGCGGCGGGTGCGGCGCATCACGGTGTCGGACGGGCACGCGTCGGGGGTCGTCGTGGACGACGGGACGGGCGGCACGTACCACCTGGCCGCCGACGTCGTGGTGTCGAGCGCGGACCTGCACGTCACCGAGCAGCACCTGCTCGAGCCGCGGCACCGCAGCAGGAGCAGGCGCTGGTGGGCGCGGCGCGACCCGGGCCCCGGCGCCGTGCTGGCACTGCTCGGCGTGCGCGGCGAGCTCCCCGCGCTGGCACACCACACGCTGCTGTTCGCGCGCGACTGGCAGGAGGGGTTCGACGCGATCTACGGGCGCGACCCCCACGTCCCGTCGCCGGCGTCGCTGTACGTGTGCAGGCCCAGCGCGACGGACGACGTCGCGCCGACGGGCCACGAGAACCTGTTCGTGCTCGTGCCCGCGCCCGCCGACACCTCGATCGGCGCGGGCGGCGTCGACGGTGCGGGCGACGTGGGCGTGGAGCGCGTCGTGGACCGGGCGATCGCGCAGATCGCGGACTGGACGGGCACGCCGGACCTGGCCGAGCGGGTCGTGCTGCGGCGCACCATCGGGCCGGCCGACTTCGAGCGCGACTTCGGGGCGTGGCGCGGCGGCGCACTCGGGCCGGGGCACACGCTCCGGCAGAGCGCGATGTTCCGCGGGCCGAACGCCTCGCCCCGGGTGCGCAACCTGCTGTACGCGGGGGCGACGACGATCCCTGGCATCGGCCTGCCGATGTGCCTGATCAGCGCCGAGCTGGTGCTCAAGCGGCTGCGCGGCGACACGAGCGGCGGCCCGCTGGGTCACGGCTCGCTGCCGCGGCGGACGGAGGGCAGGAAGTGAGCTGGGCCTACCTCGCCGTCCTGCTGGTCTCGGGCGCGTGCGTGCTCGCCGTGGACCGGCGGTTCCGGCTGTTCGTCTGGCGCTCCCCCGCGCGCGCCGCCCTCGTCCTCGCGCTCGGCACCGCGTTCTTCCTGGCCTGGGACCTCACGGGCATCGCGCTCGGCGTGTTCCTGCACGGCGCCGGGCCGTACCAGACGGGCGTGCTGCTCGCGCCGGAGCTGCCCCTGGAGGAGCTGGTGTTCCTGCTGTTTCTCTGCGAGCTGACGATGGTGCTGGTGCAGGGCGCCCGCCGGCTGCTCACGCTGCGGCTCGCCCAGCCGGAGGACGCCCGATGACGTACGTGGTGCTCGCCCTGGGCTTCCTCGCCGCGGCGGCGCTGGTCGCCGTCGTGGCCGCCGTCCGGGCCCGCCGGACGGGCGCCGTCGCCGTCGGCTGGCGTCCGGTCGTGCTCGCGGCGGTCGCGCTGCTGGTGCTCACCGCCGTGTTCGACAACCTCATGATCGCGAGCGGCCTGTTCGAGTACGCCGGGGCGCACGTCTCGGGCGTGCGGCTCGGTCTGGCCCCGGTCGAGGACTTCTCCTACCCGCTGGCGGGTGTGCTGCTGCTGCCCGCCCTGTGGTCCCTGCTCGGAGGTGACCGTGCTCGCTGACCTCTTCCGGGCCTCGCGCCCGCTGAGCTGGATCAACACCGCCTATCCGTTCGCCGCGGCGTACCTGCTGACGGCCGGGCAGGTGGACGTGGCGCTCGTGGTCGGCACGGTGTTCTTCCTCGTGCCCTACAACCTCGCGCTCTACGGGGTCAACGACGTGTTCGACTACGCGTCCGACCTGGCCAACCCCCGCAAGGGCGGTGTGGAGGGCGCGCTGCTCACCCCGCGGCGGCACCGGCCGGTGCTGGTCGCGTCGGTCGCGACGTGCGTGCCGTTCGTCGTCGCGCTCGTCGTGCTCGGACCGCCCGTGTCGTGGGCCGTGCTGGCCGTGAGCCTCTTGGCGCTCGTGGCCTACTCCGCACCGCCGTTCCGGTTCAAGGAGGTGCCCGTGCTGGACTCGCTGACGTCCAGCGTGCACTTCGTGAGCCCCGCGGTGTACGGGCTCGCGCTCGCGCAGGCCGCGCCGTCGGCGGCCACGTGGGCCGTGCTGGGCGCGTTCCTGCTGTGGGGCATGGCGAGCCACGCGTTCGGCGCGGTGCAGGACGTGGTGCCCGACCGGGCCGCGGGCATC
Source organism: Promicromonospora sp. (assembly GCA_036010205.1). Lineage (GTDB taxonomy): Bacteria > Actinomycetota > Actinomycetes > Actinomycetales > Cellulomonadaceae > Promicromonospora. Next base: position 3,176 of record DATGOB010000212.1, read on the forward strand.
GCCTCGGTCGCGACGGCGCTGGGCGCCGCCCGGACGGTCCGGTTCGCGCTCCTCGCCTGGTCCGCCGCCGGGCTCCTCGTCGCCACGCTCGGCGCCCCCGAGGGTTTCGCGGGCCTGCTCGTGCTGCCGTACCTCGCCCTCGCGCTGCCCTACGCCCGGGTGCGGGACGAGGACTCGGCGCGCGCCAACGGCGGCTGGCGACACTTCCTGTGGGTCAACTACGCGGTCGGCACGGTCGTGACGCTGATCCTCATCCTGCACGCGATGCGCGAGGGGGTCTTCGCATGACCCGTCTGACGTTCACCGGCGTCGTCGGCCACCGGCGCGACGACGTCTGGGCCTGGCACGAACGACCCGGCGCCGTCGAGCGGCTCACGCCGCCGTGGCTGCCCGTCCGCGTGCGGCGCGAGGCGGCGTCGCTCGACCACGGCGAGGCCGTCCTCGGCTTCCCCCTCGGGCTGCGCTGGGTCGCCCGGCACACCGGTGCGACGCCGCCCGAGCGGTTCGTCGACGAGCTCGTCTCCGCGCCCCTGCGCTGGGGCGTGCGGTGGCGGCACACCCACGAGCTGCACGACGAGGGCGAGCGCACCCGCGTCACCGACACCCTCGACACGAACGTGCCCGAGGCGCTGGTCCGCGAGATGTTCGCCTACCGGCACCGCCAGCTGTGCCTCGACCTCGCGGCCCAGTCCACCGCCCGCGCGGCCGGTGACCGGCCCCTGGTGGTCGCCATGACCGGCAGCAGCGGCCTGGTCGGCGGCGCGCTGGCACCCTTCCTCACGACGGCGGGGCACCGCGTGGTCCGGCTGGTGCGCGGCGCACCGCGCGGGCCCGACGAGCGCCGCTGGGACCCGGGCTCGCCGGCCGAGGACCTGCTGCGCGGCGTCGACGCCGTGATCCACCTGGCCGGTGCGTCGATCGCCGGGCGGTTCACCGACGAGCACCGCGCCGCCGTCCGCGACTCCCGCGTCGGCCCGACCCGTGCCCTGGCCGAGCTCGCGGGCCGCACGCCCGACGGGCCGCGGGTGTTCGTCAGCGCGTCGGCCATCGGCTTCTACGGCCCGCAGCGCGGCGACGAGGAGCTGACCGAGACGAGCGCGGTCGGGGACGGGTTCCTCGCCGAGGTGGTCACCGACTGGGAGGACGCCGCCGCCCTCGCCGCCGACGCCGGGCTGCGCGTCGTCACCGTGCGCACGGGCCTGGTGCAGTCCCCGCGCGGCGGCACGCTGCGCCTGTTCCGGCCGCTGTTCGCCGCGGGTCTCGGCGGGCGGCTCGGGTCCGGGCGGGCGTGGCAGTCGTGGATCGGCATCGACGACCTCGTCGACGTGTACCACCGTGCCCTCTACGACCCGACGCTCACGGGCCCGGTCAACGCCGTCGCCCCGCACCCCGTCCGCAACGACGCCTACGCCGCCACGCTCGGCCGCGTGCTGCGCCGCCCCGCCCTCGTCCCGGTGCCGCGCTTCGGCCCGCGGTTGCTGCTCGGCGCCGAGGGAGCGACCGAGGTCGCCGAGGCGAGCCAGCGTGTCTACCCCGCCGCGCTGCTCGCGGCAGGCCACCGGTTCCGGCACCCGATGCTCGAGCCCGCGCTGCGCCACCTGCTCGGCCGGCCGGAACCGGCCTGATCGGCAGGGCTCACCGGTGCGGCTCGAGCGACCGCGCGTCGACCAGCCGGTACGGCGTCACGCGGCCCGACAGCCCGCCCCGGTCGGCCGTGAGCGGCACCGCCACCACGACGACGAGGGCGAGCAGCGACCCGAGCCCTCGCGCCCAGCCGAGCCCTCCGGCGTCGAGCATGTCCGCCGCGTCGCCGAGCACCTGCAGCAGTCCCCACAGCGCGCCGCCGGACAGCCCGCGGCGCAGCCTCGCCGACGCCGTGAGCCGTCCGCCGTCGGCCGCGGTGGGCGCGAGCCACACGACGCGCTGGCCGAGCGACTCCCCCGCCCCCGCGGCCAGCGGCAGGACGAAGACGAGCACCCAGGCCAGGGCGCTCGTGCCCGCCCACAGCAGCCAGGTGTCGGCGGGGACACGCCCGGTGAGGACGTAGCCCGCCACGCCCCAGACCGTCGTCAGCACGACGACGGCCACGCCGAGCGCCACGACGTCCACCAGCATGCCCAGCCAGCGGCGCCACACGGTCACCGGGCGCGGGCGTCCGCGCTCCTGCGCCAGGGCCCGCGCCCTCGGCATCCAGCGCAGCACCCAGGGCGCCACCAGCGCGCCGAGCACGCCGCCGAGCGTGTTGGTCAGCAGGTCGTCGACGTCGGCCAGGCGGTAGGAGCACGGGATGATCCCGAGGATCCCGGTGTACTGCACCGTCTCGACGAGCACCGACGCCGCGAGCGCCGAGAGCGACGTCGCGAGCAGGCCCCAGCCGAGGTAGCGCCGCACGAGCACGCCCCAGGGCACGAACAGGACCACGTTGAGCACACCCTGGAGCACGGAGACGTCGCGGACGGCGGCGGTCAGGGGCATCCCGGCGGTGCGCTCGCGCACGTCGTCGAGGATCTGCAGGGGCCGCAGCTGGGCGCCGGCGTAGCCGTGCTCGGCGCACCAGGCGGCGAGGTCGCCGCTCGGCAGGGGCAGGAGCGTGTAGGCGAGCAGCGCGGTGCCGTAGACGGCGAGGGCGGCGGCGCCGAGCAGGCGCACGAGGTTGACGGCGCCGTAGCGCCGCACCTGGACGACGAGGATCGGGACGAGCAGGGCGAGGAAGAGGCCGCTGCCGAGGAGGATGCCCACGCGGGCGGGCCAGGTCCAGACGTCGGTCACGGGGGTCACGGTACGTACTTGCCGTCCGCGGCGCGAAGGCGTAACTTCGTCCGTACTTTCTTGTCATGACATTTGTCAGGACGTCACGCCGCAACAACGAGAGGTTCGCCATGGACGCCGGGCGCTCACCGAAGTCACTCGTCCCCCTCTACGACGGGATGAACAGGATCCCGGGCGGGCTCATGCTCGTCCCGCTCGTCCTGGGGTCCGTCGTGGGCACGTTCTTCCCCGGGTTCCTCGAGATCGGGTCGTTCACCACGGCCCTGTTCAAGGACTCCGCCCTGCCGCTCATCGCGGTGCTCATCTTCGCGACGGGCATGCAGATCACGGCCCGCACGTCCGGCCCCGTGCTCGCGACGACCGGCACGCTGCTGCTCACCAAGTCCCTGATCCCCGCGGGGCTCGTCGCGCTCGCCGGCCACCTGTTCGGCATCGAGGGCTTCCTCGGCGTCTCGATCCTCGCCCTCATGGCGACCATCGACAACAGCAACGGCGGCCTCTGGCTGGCGTTCACCGGCCGGTACGGCGACGCACGCGACCGCGGTGCCTACATGGCCTCCGCGATCAACGACGGCCCGTTCATCTCGATGCTGTTCCTCGGCGCGACCGGCCTGGCGGACATCCCCCTGACGGCGTTCCTCGCCGCGGTCGTGCCGCTCGTGCTCGGCTTCGTCGCCGGCAACCTCGACCCCCGCTGGACCGAGGTCATGCGCCCCGTGCCCAACATCGTCATCCCGTTCTTCGCCTTCGCGCTCGGCACGGGCATCGACCTGCGCGACGTCGTGACCGGCGGCGCCAGCGGCATCCTCGTCGGCGTGATCGCCGTGCTGCTCACCGCGGCGCTGACCTGGTCCGGGTACCGGTTCATCCTGCGCCGCGGCGCGCGGTCGGGCGTCGCGATCGCCTCGGCGACCACCGCGGGCAACGCCGTCGCCACGCCCGCCATCATCGCGGGTGTCGACCCCGCCTTCGAGCCGTTCGTCGCCGTCGCGACCGCGCAGGTCGCCTCCGCCGTGCTCGTCAGCGCGATCCTCGCGCCGCTGCTGGCCACGTTCGTGCTGCGCCGCCAGGGCGGCCTCGACCCCGAGCCCACCGCCGACGACGACGCGCCCCGGCCGGCCGCCGCCGACGAGGGACGGGGCGCCGCGTGACCCGCGACGCCGTCGCCGTCGTCGCCGACGACCTCACCGGCGCGGGCGACTGCGTCGTGCAGTTCGCGCGCGCCGGGTGGCCGGGCCACCTCGTGCTCGGCACCGATCTTCCCGGCACCGACCTTCCCGGCACCGACGGCGCCGCCCTCGCGGTCGTCACCGACGCCCGCCCCCTGGCCGACGACGCCGCGGCGCGGGCGACCGCGGGCGCCGTCGGCGCGCTGGTCGACGCGGGGGCCACGCGGCTCTACGTCAAGATCGACTCGACGATGCGCGGGAGCGTGCCCGGCCAGGTCGCCGGGGCGCTGTCCGCCTGGCGCGGGCGGCACGCAGGAGCGTTCGCCGTCGTCTGCCCGAGCTACCCGGCCCTGGGCCGGACCGTCCACGACGGCGTGCTGCTCGTGGACGGGACCCCGGTGGCCGACTCGCCCGCGGGCCGCGACCCCGTCACGCCCGTGCGCCGCAGCGACCTCACCGCGCTGCTGCCGGGGTCGGCGCGGGTCGGGACGGCGGGCTGCGACGCCACGACGCTCGCCGCCCGTCTCGCCGCGGCTGGGCGCGAGCACGGCACCCTCGTGGTGGACGCCGCCGACGACGCGGCCCTCGACCTGCTCGCCGCGGCGGTCGCGCTTCTCGGCCCGTCCGCGGTCCCCGTCGGCTCGGCGGGCCTGGCCGCGGCGCTCGGCGCGCGCTGGGACGCCCCGGCCGCGCAGGCCGTGCCGCCCGCCGGACCGGTCGACCGGGTGCTCGTCGTGCTCAGCTCGCTGCACGAGGTCTCGCTGCGGCAGGCCGAGGAGCTGGTCGCCGCCGAACCGGGCACCCGCGTCGTCGAGGCGGGGCCCGGGTCCGGTGCCGTGGAGCCCGCCCCGACCGTCCTCGTGCGCACCCCCGCACCGGCTGACGGCGCGCCCGGCCGCGACGGCGCCGCCCGCGCGGCGGGCGGCCTCGCGGACGCTGTCGCCGCCGCCGTCGCCGCCGACCGCCCCGACGCGCTCGTGCTCGTCGGCGGCGACGGCGCCCGCGCGGTGCTCGCCCGGCTCGGGGCGCGCAGCGTGCACGTGACCGGATCGGTCGCCGAGGGCGTGCCGGTCGGCCGGCTCGTCGGCGGACCCGCCGACGGCACCGTCGTCGTGACGAAGGCCGGCGGTTTCGGCACCCCCCGGACCGTCGTCGACGTCCTCACGAACCTGAGGTCGTACTGTTCCCACCAGGAGGTAAACCCGTGAGCATCCCCACCCTCGCCGTCACCCTCGGCGACGTCGCAGGCATCGGCCCCGAGATCACCGCCAAGGCGCTGCTCGGCCACGACGACCTGCGCGAACGCTGTGTGCCCGTGGTCGTGGGCGACGCCGACGCGATGCGGCGCGCGGTCACGGCGCTCGGCCAGGACCCGGACGCCGTGCGCGTCATCGGTTCGCCCGCCGACGCCACCAACGCCCCCGGCACGATCGAGCTGCTGCAGACCGGCCCGTCGCTCGCCGACGTGCCGCTCGGCGAGATCAGCGCGGCCGCGGGCGACGGCGCGTACCGGTTCGTCGTCGAGGCGTGCCGCCTGGCGCGCGAGGGGCTCGTCGACGGCATCGTCACCCCGCCGCTCAACAAGGCCGCGATGCACGCGGGCGGGCACCGCTGGCCCGGGCACACCGAGCTGCTCGCGCACGAGTTCGGCGTGCAGAACTTCAGCCTCGTGCTCTCGGCGGGCGACCTGTACTTCTTCCACCTCACCACGCACGTCTCGCTGCGGCAGGCGATCGACGACGTCACGCCCGAGCGCACGCGCGACGTGCTCGACCTGGCGGGCGCGTTCACCGCGGCGCTCGGCCGGCCGGACGAGGCGATCGGCCTGGCGGGCCTCAACCCGCACGCGGGCGAGAACCGCCTGTTCGGCGACGAGGACGCCGACGTGCTGGCCCCCGCCGTCGCGGCCGCGCGCGAGCGGGGCATCAACGCGCACGGCCCGCTGCCCGCCGACGCCCTCATCCCCGCGGCGGTCAAGGGGAAGTGGAACATGGTCGTGGCCTGCTACCACGACCAGGGCCACGCCCCGTTCAAGGCCGTGTACGGCGACGACGGCGTGAACATCACCGTCGGCCTGCCCGTCGTGCGCGTGTCGGTCGACCACGGCACCGCGTTCGACATCGCCGGGCAGGGTATCGCCCGGGAGGCGAGCCTCGTGCTCGCGATCGAGCGCGCCGCCGACCTCGCCCCCGGCTGGGACCACGTCTGGCAGACGGCGCAGAAGACGAACCGGCCGTGACCTCCCGCCTCCCCGGACCCGACGGCACGCCGCTGCACCGGCGGCTCGCGAGCGAGCTGCGCGCCCAGATCCTGGGCCGCGCACTCGCGCCCGGCGCCCACGTACCCACGGAGGCCGAGCTGCAGGAGCGCTACGGCGTGTCCCGCTCGGTCGTGCGCCAGGCGCTGGCGGCGCTCGAGCAGGAGGGCCTCGTGGAGCGGCGCCGCGGGCGCGGCACCACGGTCCGCGAGCGCGGCGAGCTGCACCGGCTCGTGCAGCGCCTGCCCGGCCTGTCCACGCAGATCGAGGACGGCGGCGGGCACGTGACCACCGAGGTGCTCGAGCTCGGCACCGAGCCGGCGTCCGAGGCCACGCGCGTGCTGGGCACGCCGGAGGTGGTGCACCTGCGCCGCCGGCGCAGCGCGGCCGGGGAGGCGATCGCCGTCATCGAGACGTGGCTGCCGGGCGAGCTGTCCGCCCTGACCGCCGAGGAGCTCACCGACGCCTCGCTGCACGCCACGGTCCGCCGCCGGTTCGGCACGCGGATCGTGGCCGGGCAGCGGCAGGTGCGCGCGGTCGGCGCCGACACCGAGACCGCCGAGCTCCTGGGCGTCGCCGTCGGCACGCCCGTGCTCGTGCTCGAGGGCACCAGCACCGACGGCGCCGCGCGGCCGGTCGAGGTGTTCCGCACGTGGCACCGGGCCGACCGGGTCGTGTTCGACATCGCGGTGGTGGACGAGCCTGCGACCGCCGTCGCGCCCGCCGAGCCCGCCACCGAGCCCGTGCCGTCGTCCGACCTGCGCGCCCGCCTGGAGTCGCTGGCCACCGAGCTGCAGTCCGTCGCCCGCGAGCTGGGCGACTAGGTCACCAGCGCCCGCACCTCCCGTGCGAGGACCGGCCACGTGACCGGCGGCAGGTCGTGCCCGACGTCGGGCAGGACCACCAGCCGCGCCCCGGGGACCGCCCGCGCCGTCGCCCGGGCCGCCGACGTCCGGATCAGCGGGTCGTCGGCGCCGTGCACGACGAGCGTCGGCACCCGGACCTCGCGCAGTCGCGGCCCGCGCCAGCGGGCTCGCAGCTGGCGCCCGAGCGCGCGCGTGTCCCGCGGGGCGCGGTCGAGCCCCTGCTCGATGCGGGCCCGCGCGGCGGGCTCGTCGCACGGGTTCGCGGGCGACGCCAGGGCCCGGGCGACGGCGAGCGACGCCGCGGCGTCACCCTCCCGCCCCTCCGGGTACCGCCGTGCGGCGAGCCGCGCCACCAGCCCCGGCCGCACGTACCGCACGGCGCGCGGGCCGACGGCGTCGCTCGGCGGGGCGTCGCACGACACCAGCCCGAGCGTGCGGTCCGGGTGCCGGAGGGCGAACCGCTGCGCCGTGACGCCGCCCAGCGAGTGCCCGAGCACGACGGCCCGGTCGACGCCCGCGGCGTCGAGCACCGCGGCGGCGTCGTCCACGACGTCCTCGGCCGTGTAGGGCGGCGGTCCGAGGGGTCCGGTGAACCGCGTCGACTCCCCCGCGTCCCGCTGGTCGTAGCGGATCACGTCGAACCCCTCGTCGTCGAGCACCCGGCACAAGCCGTCCGGCCACCAGAACCGCGAGATCGCCAGCCCCATCATGAGGAGCAACGGCACGCCGCCACCCGTGCCGTAGCGGTCCCAGGCGAGCTCGACGGCGCCGTGCCGGGCGACGGCGGTAGGGGTCCAGGTCATCCCGACCATTCTCGCCAGGGACGGCCCCGGTCGCCTCAGTGCGTGAGCTTGAGCCCGATGACGCAGCCGACCAGGCCCGCGATGAGCAGCAGGCGGATGACGGAGAACGGCTCGGCGCCGGTGGCCATCGCCCACACGACGGTCGCGGCAGCGCCGATGCCCACCCAGACGGCGTAGGCGGTGCCCACCGGCAGGTCACGCATCGCGAACGCGAGGCCGCCCATGCTCGCCACGAGGGCGACGCCGAAGGTCACGGTCGGCCAGAGGTTGCTCAGCCCCTCGGAGCGGGCCAGCGCGGTGGCCCAGACGGCCTCCAGCAGGCCGGACAGGACGAGGACGATCCAGGACATGACAGCTCCTTCGATGCCGTCTTGTCGCGCACCGGGTACGGCACCCCTCGTCCGGGAGCCCCGTCGGGCTCTGGGGTCAGAGTGGCACGGGACCACACCGATCGGCAGTGACCCGGCTCACCGCGCGGCCTGCACCGGCGCGCGGAGCCGGCGCAACAGGGCCGTCACGGCCTCGCGGCCCGCGCGGTTGGCGCCGACCGTCGACTGCGACGGGCCGATGCCGACGAGGTGCACGCGCGGTTCGGACGCGACCTGCGTACCCTCCATCGCGATGCCGCCGAGCGCGTTGCGCAGCCCGAGCGGGTCCAGGTGCGCGAGGTCGGCCTTGAAGCCGGTCGCCCAGAGGATGACGTCGACAGGCGTGAACGAGCCGTCGGCCTCGCGCACCCCCATGGGCTCGATGGCGGTGAACATGGGCCGGCGCTCCAGGGCCCCGCGCTCCTGCGCGGCCCGCGCGTACGGCGTCCAGATCAGGCCCGTGTAGGAGACGACGCTGCCCGTGGGGCGACCCGCCGCGACGTCGGCCATGACCTTGGCGATCGTCTCGCGGCCGCCGGTCTCCGGCGTGAACTCGCCGTCGCGGAACACCGGCTCGCGCCGCGTGTACCAGCGCGTGGTGGCGACGCGCGAGATCTCCTCGAGGAGCTGGATCGCCGAGATGCCGCCGCCCACGACCGCGACGCGGCGTCCGGCGAAGTCCTCGGCGCGCACGTAGTCGCGGGTGTGGAGCTGGCGGCCGACGAACGTGTCGTGCCCCGGGTACCTCGGCAGCACGGGGTTGGTCCAGGTGCCGGTCGCGTTGATCACGAACCGCGTGGTCCAGCTGCCGCGGTCGGTGGTGACGACCAGCTCGCCGTCCGGGTCGTCGTCGGCGCGGCGTACGGCCACGACGTGCACGGGCCGCAGGACCGGCAGGTCGAACGCCTGCTCGTAGCCCGCGAAGTACCGTGGCACGGCGTCCCGGCTCGCCTCGCTCGCGTCGACGGCGGGCTGCGCGAGGCCGGGCAGGTCGAAGATGCCGTTGACGGTGGCCATGCGCAGCGACTCCCAGCGGTGCTGCCACGCGCCGCCGGGTGCCGGGTTGGCGTCGAGCACGACGAAGGTGCGCGCGGCGCCCGGCTGCTCGACCGCGCTCACGAACCCCCGCCGCAGAAGGTGGTAGGCGGCGGACAGCCCGGCCTGACCGCCACCGACCACGACGACGGTCGCCCGGTTCAGCACATCACTCACACCAGGGACAACGTCCTCGACCGGCAGATGTTCCGCCTAGGCTCGTCCGCATGGCTCCTCCCCCCACCCGTCCGGACCTCGCCGTGCGCCGCGCCCGTGGCGCCGTCGGCGCGATGTTCCTGACCAACGGTGCCCTGTACGCCAACCTCGTGCCGCGCCTGCCCGAGATCAAGACCGCGCTCGAGCTCGACAACGCGTCCTACGGCCTGGCGATCGCAGCCTTCCCGACCGGCTCCGTCGTCTCGGGCCTCGCGGCGGGCCTCGTGGTGCGGAGGTTCGGGTCGGCGGGTGTTGCGGCGGTCGGCACGGTGCTGACCGGCACGGGCACGCTCCTTGCGGGTCTGTCGCCGACGTTCGCCCTGCTCGTGGCTGCCCTGTTCCTCGGTGGCGCCTCGGATGCGATCACCGACGTCGCGCAGAACACCCACGGCCTGCGCGTCCAGCGCCGGTACGGGCGCTCGATCATCAACGGCTTCCACGCGGTGTGGTCGATCGGCGCGGTGCTCGGCGGGTCCATGGCGGCCGCCGCCATCGCGCTCGGCGTCCCGCTGGGCGTGCACCTGGGGACCTCGCTCGCGCTCTTCGCCGTCGTCGCGGCGGTCGCCTTCCACTTCCGCCTCCGCGGCCCGGACGACGACGCCGACGACGCCGCGGACACCACCGCCGCCCCCGCCCTGCGCACCGGCGGCCCGAGCACCCGCACCGTCGTGCTCCTCGCCGCGCTCGTGCTCGTGGCGATCGGCGGCACGCTCGTCGAGGACGCGGGCAGCTCGTGGGCGACGCTCTACCTGCACGGCACGCTCGGTGCCCCCGCCGCCCTCGCCGCCACCGGGTACGTCGCGCTCGTCGGCGCGCAGACCGTGGGCCGGCTCGTCGGCGACCGGCTGGTCGACCGGTTCGGCCAGCGCGCGGTCGCCCGCGCGGGCGGCGTCCTCATCGCGGTCGGCATGGGACTCGCGCTCGCCTGGCCGACCGTGCCCGGCACGATCGCCGGGTTCGCCGTCGCGGGCCTGGGCAGCGCGACGCTCATCCCCGCGGCGATGCACGAGGCCGACGAGCTGCCCGGCCTGCGCCCGGGGACCGGCCTGACCGTCGTGTCGTGGCTGCTGCGGCTCGGGTTCCTCGCCTCGCCGCCGCTGGTCGGCATGGTCGCCGACGCCGTCGGGCTGCGCTCCGGCCTGCTCGTCGTGCCGGTCGCGGGCGCGCTCGTCGTGCTCCTTGCCGGAGCCCTGCGGACCCGGCAGCGCCACTAGGGTCGTGCCATGTCTTCGAGCAGGTCGGCCGACGTCCACCGGCCGGAGCCCGCGCTCAGCCCTGCGGCGACCCGGGTGCTGCGGCAGCTCGTCCTGCACGGCGACGCGACCCGCACCGCGCTCGCGCACGACACCGGCCTGACCGCCGGTGCGATCACGCGCGCCGTCCGCCCGCTGCTCGAGGCAGGCCTGCTCGACGAGACCGGCGAGCGCGTCCCGGCGGAGGGCGCACCGGGTCGCCCGGCAACGACCGTGACCCTGCGTGCCCGGGCGCACCAGGTGGTGGGCGTGAAGCTCCCGGCGGACCGGCTGTTCGGCGTCGTGGCGGACCTGCGGTGCGGGGTGCTCGACGAGGCGTCCGTGCCGGTCGACGACCCGCGGCCCGAGGCCGTCGTCGAGCGCGTCGCGGAGCTGGTCGCGGGCCTGCGTGCCGGGCGCCCCGAGGTGGGCGGCGTCGGGCTGGCGACGGCGGGCGACGTCGACGCCGGCCACGTCGCCTACTCCCCGTTCCTCGGCTGGCGGGACGTGCCCCTGCGCGACCAGGTGGCCGCGCGCACCGGGCTGCCCACCACGGTGGAGAACGACGTGCGCGCGCTGCTCACCGGCGAGCGCTGGTACGGCGTCGGGCGCGGCCTGTCCTCGCTCGCGCTGGTGACCGTCGGCGCGGGCGTCGGGTCGGCGCTGCTGGTCGAGGGGCACGTGGTGCGCGGCCACTCGGGCGTGGCCGGCGAGGTGGGGCACGTGCTGGTCGATCCCGACGGCCCGCCGTGCCACTGCGGCAACCGCGGCTGCGTCGAGGCGATCGCGGGGTCGCGCGCGATCCTCGACCGGGTCGCGGCGGCGGGCCTGCCCGCGACAACCCTCGACGAGGTGGCCCGCCTGGCCCGCGCCGGGCAGCCCGAGGCCGAGCGGGTCCTCGCCGAGGCGGGCCGGGCCGTGGGCACCGGCATCGCGACGGTCGCGAACCTGCTCGGCCCCGAGCACGTGCTCATCACGGGCGAGGCCGTCGGCACCGACTACGACGTCATGGAACCCCACGTGCGCGAGGCGTTCGAGCGGCACGCCTTCGGCTCGGCGGCGCGCACGGCGCTCGAGCTGCGCCCGCTGCGGTTCGTGGACTGGGCACGCGGCGCGGCGGCGTGCGCGGTCGAGGACTTCGTCACCCGCTACGGGCGGTCGTAGTCCGTCACCCCCGGCAGGCTCCACTGCGGCGTCGGGCGGCCGGTCCGGCCCCAGGTCCCCCTGCCGTCGACGTCGCTGGCCCAGTACCAGCACGACTCGTGCCCCTCCGGCCAGCCGTCCGGCACCTCCTGCCAGGACTCGAGCCGGCCGTAGGGCGTCATGTCGAGCAGACCGAAGATGCCCGCGGCGGGCTCGTTGCCGCGGCCCGTGGTGCGGTAGGTGAGGTAGACGTGGTCGCCGTCGCGCAGGAAGCACTCGAGGTGACCCATCCCGCCACCGATCGGCGCCTCGAGGCCGCGCACCGAGTACCAGGGCTCGGTGTAGCCCATGAAGTCGACGTACGGGT
>DATGOB010000213.1:0-3493 GCA_036010205.1 Promicromonospora sp.
CGCGCACCCGGGGCCGGGCTGCGCGGGGTCAGGTGCGGGGCGGCAGGTCCAGCTGGCTGAGGCGCGTGTAGGCGCCGCTCAGGTGGTCGGCCGTCGCCTGCCGGGCACGCAGCGGGTCGCCGCTGCACAGGGCGTCGCGCAGCTCCTTGTGCTCGGGGAACCCGACGGTGGGGAAGTCGGGGAAGTTGACGTTGCGCGTGTAGAGGAAGAACGACACCTGGCTGCGGATCGACTGCCACACCCGCGCCAGCCGGAGGTGGTCGGCCGCCTCGTAGATGACGTCGTGGAAGGACAGGTCGAGCCGCACCGCCTCCTGCGGCTGGACGGAGCCGGAGGTCACCTTCATCGCCTCGAGGATGTCGTCGAACCGGGCGATGTGCTCGGCGGTGAGCCGCGTGGCGGCCCGCTCGGCGGCCAGCACCTCGATCGCCTCGCGCAGCGTGTGGACCTCCTCGACGTCGTCGGAGGTCAGCACGGAGACGAACGCGCCGCGGTGCCGGCGGATCTCGATCTGGCCCTCGGCCTGCAGGGTCAGCAGCGCCTCGCGGACCGGGCCCCGGCTCACCTGCAGGTCCTCGGCGAGCTCGGGCTCGGCGAGGTGGTCGCCCGGTTGCAGCACGCCGGTGGCGAGGCGCTCGCGCAGCACCTCGAGCACGTAGTCGGCGAGCGACGTGCGCGGCGGGCCGTTCCTGGTGCCGTTGGAGTCCATGGTGCCCTTCCTCGGGTCTCCTGATCGGTGAGCCAGAGATGCATCTCCCGCCCGACGTCGCGCTCAGTGTAGCCATCGATGTCCAGACAGCAGACATTTGACTTCAGACTGTTGACAGTTTGCAGACGGTTGTGCCACCTTGTCGGCCACACCCACCCAGCACGATCAGCGACGCCCTCGAAGGAGAGGATCCACGTGGCTTCCACGTCCGTGAACCCCGGCATCTCGACCGACCGCGACGCGCCCTTCCCGCACGCCGCCCCGAGCGACCCGGACGCGCCGCACGTGCGCACCGCGCGCGTGCAGGTCGACGCCGCGAGCGACCGCGGCCCGCTCACCCGCATCTGGGAGAGCGTCGGGTTCGACGAGATCAACTGGACCTACACGCCCACCGGTCGGGGGCTGCTGCGGACCTTCGGCGAGATGACGGAGACCGGCTTCCACATCCGGCCGCACTACGTGTTCTGCTCGGGCAACGGGTTCGGCATCCCGCACTGGGGCAACGGCAACGTCTACCACGAGGACGCCGACGGCAACCCGTACTACGACTTCACGATCGTCGACCAGGTCTACGACGCGATCGTCGAGGCCGGCCACCACGTGCTGGTCGAGCTGGCGTTCACGCCGCGCGACCTGCTCCCCGACGAGGCCGCCGAGTTCGAGGTGCCGGCCAGCCCCACGCTGTACTCGGCCTACGAGCACGGCTCCTGGGCGTACCCGCCCAGGGACTACGACAAGTGGGGCGGCCTGGTGGCGGCCCTCGTCCAGCACAGCGTCGAGCGCTACGGGCTGGAGGAGGTCCGCACCTGGCTCTGGGAGCTGTGGAACGAGCCGGACATCTACTACTGGCGCGGCACCCCGGAGCAGTTCTTCGAGCTGTACTCGGTGACGGCGCGCGCGGTGCGCTCGGTGATCCCCGACGCCAAGGTCGGCGGCCCCGCCGTCACCGGCGGCGGCCACGAGTTCATGCGTGGGTTCCTCGCGCACACGCTCGAGCACGACGACCCGATCGACTTCGTGTCGTTCCACACCAAGGGCTCGGCGTTCCGGCCCTGGCGCGTCTACGGCCCGACCGGCGGCGAGGCGCCCGAGAAGCAGAGCCCGTCGGCGCACAAGATGCTGTTCGAGATCCGACGGCTGCTGCGGGTCGTCGAGGAGTTCGAGCCGTACCACGACCTGCCCGCGATCGTCGACGAGTGCGACGCCGGTGTGCCGGCGCACTACTCCTTCTACGACAACGCCAACTTCGTGTTCCAGAACACCGAGTACTACCCGGTGTTCCAGGTCAAGCTCATGAAGAAGCTGCTCGACCTCAACGAGATCCAGACCGTGCAGGTCGAGCAGGCGACGTCGTGGAGCTGGTACTTCGAGGGCGAGCGCTACTTCGAGGGCACGCGCGCCTTCCTCACCGCGGGCGGCATCGAGAAGCCGCTCCTCAACGCCTATCGTGCGCTCGCGCAGCTCGGCTCCACCCGCATCGAGGCGACGTCGGACGCCGCCCACCCGGTGACCGCGCTCGACCAGGCGATCGAGACCGGCGCCAGCATGCCCGAGGAGGTCGACGTGCTCGCGGCCAAGGACGACGACGGCCGGGTCGCCGTCCTCGTCTGGCGGCACACCGACGACCAGTACCAGACCGACGACGTCGACACCTCGGTCCAGGTGACCGTCACCGGGCTGGCCGACGGCGAGCACGTGCTGCGGCACCACCGCATCGACGCCGACCACAGCAACGCCCACACGGTGTGGCGCTCGCTCGGGTCGCCCCAGGTGCCCACCGAGGAGCAGGTCGCGCAGATCAAGGCGCGTCAGGGCCTCGAGGAGCTCGAGCCCGAGCGCCGCGTGCAGGTCAGCGGCGGCACGCTCGAGCTGACGGTCGAGCTCCCGCTGCCGGCGGTGTCGCTGCTCACGCTGGAGCGCGCCTGATGGCACACCTGACCAGCCTGGAGCGGACCGTGACGCTGCGCGGCGGCGTCGAGATCCCGCAGCTCGGGCTCGGCGTGTTCCAGGTGCCACCCGACGAGGCGCAGCGGGTGGTCGAGGACGCGCTCGAGGTCGGCTACCGGCACGTCGACACCGCGGCCGCCTACGTCAACGAGTCCGGCGTGGGGGCGGCGCTGCGTGCGTCGGGCCTGCCACGCGAGCGGGTCTTCGTCACCAGCAAGCTGCGCAACGGCGACCAGGGGTACGACGCGGCGCTGCGCGCCTACGACGACACCCTCGCGCGGATGGGGCTCGACGCCCTCGACCTCTACCTCATCCACTGGCCGAACCCGGCCGCAGGGCTGTGGCAGGACAGCTGGCGTGCGCTCGAGCGGCTGCTCGACGAGGGGCGGGTCCGCGCGATCGGCGTCTCGAACTTCCTCGTCGAGCACCTGCAGGAGCTGACGTCGTTCGCCACGCACATGCCGGCGGTCAACCAGATCGAGGTGCACCCGGCGTTCCAGCAGCGCGACGTCGCGGCGGAGTGCGCACGGCTCGGTGTCGTCGTCGAGGCGTACTCCCCGCTGGGGCAGGGCGCCGCGCTCGACGACCCGGTGGTGACCGGCATCGCCGAGGGCCACGGGATCACGCCGGCTCAGGTGGTGCTCGCCTGGCACGTGCAGCAGGGCCGTGTCGTCATCCCGAAGACGACGTCGCGCGAGCGCATGGTCGCCAACGCCGACATCGCGGAGGTGCGCCTGACCGACGAGGAGGTCGCCGCCGTCGACGCGCTCGAGAGCGGCCGTCGCCTCGGCAACGACCCACGCACCTTCGCGCTGTCCCAGATCCGCTGACGGAGGA
>DATGOB010000214.1:0-6803 GCA_036010205.1 Promicromonospora sp.
TCGCCGCCCGTCGGGTCGACCTTGCCGTCGAGCGAGACGAAGTGCGTGGCGACGATGGTGCGCATGGTTCTCCTTGGTGGGTGCTCGGAGTGGTGCGAGTGCTCACAGGACGGACGGAAGCGTGGCAGCAAACTCATCGTCGCGCAGATCCGGAAGCAGATCGTCCGGAACCGGTCATACGGTGAGCGGCACGGCACCGACCACCGGACGGAGAAGACTCATGGACATCCTGCTCATCGGCGGCCTCTGGCTCGACGCCTCGGCCTGGGACCGCGTCCTGCCGGAGCTCGAGGCGCGGGGCCACCACGCCGTCCCGGTCGCCCTGCCCGGTCAGGGCGACGGCAACCCGGCGGCCACGCTGGACGACCAGGTCGCGGCAGTCGTCGCCGCCGTCGACTCCGCGGAGGGCCGCCCGGTCGTCGTCGGCCACTCGGCCGCCTCGACGCTCGCCTGGCTCGCCGCGGACGCCCGCCCCGGGGCGGTGGCAGGCGTCGTCCTGGTCGGCGGCTTCCCGTGGGACGACGGCAAGCCGTACGCGGACCTGTTCCCCGTCACCGACGGCGTCATGCCGTTCCCGGGCTGGGAGCCCTTCGAGGGGCCGGACGTCGCGGACCTGGACGCCGCGACCCGCGAGGCGGTCGCGGCCGCCGCCGTGCCGGTGCCGGAGGGCGTGGCGCGCGGCGTGGTGCGGCTGACGGACGAGCGCCGGTTCGACGTGCCGGTCACGGTCGTGTGCCCGGAGTTCACCCCGGCCCAGGCCCGCGCGTGGATCGACGCGGGCGACGTGCCGGAGCTGGCCCGCGCGAAGCACCTGGACCTGGTGGACCTGGACTCGGGCCACTGGCCGATGTTCTCGGCCCCGGCCGCCCTGGCCGACCTCGTCGCCGCGGCCGCCGACCTCAGCGTCTGAGGCCGGCGGAGCGGAGCTCCAGGTCGGCGAGGGCGCGGATCGTGTCCTCGTCGCCCGCGCGCCACGCCGCGACCGGGTCGTCCGTGATCCGGGCGAGCGCGCGGAGCGGCTGGGTTGCCAGGGCGCGCAGCGCGAGCAGCGCCGGGTCGCCGCCGTCCGCCTGCCGGACTGCGGCCGCGCGGCGCACGAACCGCACGCGCAGCGGCACGTACAGGACGACGACGAGCAGCACCGGCACGAGGAACACGCCCAGCGCGGCGAGCAGGGCGACGTCGGACACGGTCTCGGCCTGGGCACGGCCCGCGGCGGCGAGGCTCTGGGCGGCCTCGGCGGCACCGCGGAACGGCGCGGACAGCTCGTCGCCGACGGCGGGCAGCCCGCCGATCCGCCCCCCGACGTCCTGGAACCGCCCCGCCATCTCGTCGGCGGCCGACGCCGTCGCCCGGCCCGGCTCGCCGAGCACCTCGACCGCGGCGCGGGCCTCCCGCGCCGCCGACGCCCAGCCCGCGACCCAGCCGAGCAGCAGCAGGTCACCGAGCACCTGGCGCGCGCACCGCGCGGGCGCTGCCGCGTACAACCTCATCCGGACCTCCGACGACGACGGGTGGGCACGCCGCACCGTACCGGACATCCCACCCCGACATTCGGGGCACGCCGCGCCCGATCTGTGGTTGCATGTGCGCGACCTGTTCCCCGACGCGGAGGTAAGACCCCATGGGTGCCGACACGACTGCCGACGACGAGCTGACCCGGACGTTCGTCGAGTTCGACGGCGACGGCGACGGCCGCATCACCGCCGAGGAGTTCCGCCAGGCCATGGCCGCCCGCGGCGAGGAGACCACCGACAAGGACCTCGAGCAGATCTTCGGCAAGGCCGACCACGACAAGGACGGCCGCATCGACCTCGCCGAGTTCACCGAGGCCTGGTACGCCTGACCCGCCGGCGGCGGCCCGGTCGGGCCGCCGCCCGTCCGGCAGGTAGGCGAACCTGTGGGGCGCCGAGCTCAGCGCGATGAGCGCCCGGTCGTCCCGCCCGGCCCGTCGAGCGACGTCAGCGCGTCCATGGCGCGGTCGAGGTAGGGGGCCACGGCGGTGGGCTCCCCCTCCGCCGCGTCGAGGGCCGTCTGCTGGGCGGCTTCCAGGCAGCCGAAGGCGGCAGCGACCAGCGCGCGCGGGACGGGATCGGCGACCGCGTACGGGGTCCCTGCCGCCGCGGCCCGGTCGCGGAGCACCTCGACCGCGGCCTCGCGGGTGTCGTGCAGCACCCGCAGGTAGACCGCCAGCAGGGCGGGCGTCGCGAAGACCATCTGCTGGAGCTCGCGGATCTCGGGGGTGTCGTCGTCGAGGTCCACGCCGTCGAGCATCCGCCGCAGCGAGAGCCACACCGGCTCGTCGGCGGGGCGGGCAGCCACACCCTCGTCGCGGAGGACGTCTTCGTGCCGGACGCGTTCACGGCGCTCGCACCGGCGCCGGCGACCCCGGCCCCGCCGCCGGCGGCGTTCTCGCTGAGCGGGACGCTCAGCCACCTGGCGCCCCTGCTCGGCACCGCCGACGCAGCGGTGGACGAGCTGCGGACGGTGTTCGCCGGCGACCGCAGGCCCTCCCGGACCACCTACGCGCGGCTCGTCGACTCCCCGCTCGCCCGGCAGCGCTTCGCCCGGGCGGAGCGCGGCGTCGACCGGGCGCTGCGCGACACGCTGCGGATCGCCGAGACGGTCGAGGCGGCAGGGCCCGGGTTCGCGCCGACGCCCGCCGAGCGCACCGCGATGCGTCTCGACCTCGCCGAGGCCGCCGCCGCGTGCCGCGCCGCGCTCGAGGACCTGCTCGACCTGCGCGGGGCCGGCGGCTTCCTGCTCGACCAGCGCCTGCAGCGCTCGTGGCGGGACATCGCCGTCGGCACCCGCTACACCGGCCTCAATCCCTACGTCGCCGAGGAGGACCACGCCGCCGCCACGCTCGGCGTCGGCAGCCCGATCTCGCTCGTGTGAGCACCCGGAGCCTGCTGACGCGGGTCGTCGGTCGCGT
This sequence comes from Promicromonospora sp., assembly GCA_036010205.1. Taxonomy (GTDB): domain Bacteria; phylum Actinomycetota; class Actinomycetes; order Actinomycetales; family Cellulomonadaceae; genus Promicromonospora. Next base: position 2,936 of record DATGOB010000214.1, read on the forward strand.
GGGCCACCCTCCCCTGCCCCCTCGCTGAGTGCTGGACATCCGCCCGCCTGGCACACTTTGACGGGCGAACGTCCAGCACTCAGCGGAGGGCGGCGGTCAGGTCGGCCACCTGGTCGCGGATCGCCGTGCGGGCCCCCGCGAGGTACTTGCGGGGGTCCGTGACCTTCTCGTCCCCCGCGAGGTACCGGCGCACCTGCGCCGTGTAGCCCACGTTGAGCGCCGTACCGACGTTGATCTTGCGGATGCCCGCCGCCACGGCGGCGCGCAGCCCGTCGACCGGCACGCCGGAGGACCCGTGCAGCACGAGGGGCACCGGAAGGCGCTCGGCGAGCCGCGCGATGAGGTCGTGGTCGAGCCGGGCGGTCGCCGTCGTCATGGCGTGCGAGCTGCCCACGGCGACCGCGAGCCCGTCCACGCCCGTGCCCGCGACGAACGACGCGGCCTCGTCGGGATCGGTGCGCACGCCGGGTGCGTGCGCACCGTCCTTGCCACCGATCTCGCCGAGCTCGGCCTCGACCCACAGGCCCTGCGCGTGCCCGGCGGCGGCGAGCTCCGCCGTCGTCGCGACGTTCTCCTCGTACGGCAGGTGCGCGGCGTCGACCATGAGCGACGAGATGCCCAGGCGCCCCGCCTCGGCGACCACCTGGCGGGCCAGCGCGACGTCCTGGACGTGGTCCAGGTGCACCGACACGGGCACGTCGGCCGCCGCCGCCACCTCGCGGCAGGCCGCGACCAGCGGCGCCATGCGGCCGCCGTGGAACCGCACGGCGTTCTCGCTGACCTGCAGGATGCCGCCGACACCCGCGGCGGAGAGCCCGTCGGCGATGCCCTCGGCGTGCTCCAGGGTGATGACGTTGAACGCGAGGACGGCGCCGGGCCCGCCGACGAGGTCCCCCGTACGCGCGAGGGTCACAGGACACCCGCCCGCAGCGCCTCGGGCAGCAGGTCGCCGTGCGCGGCCGTCAGCTCGTCGCACAGCGCCCAGACCTGCTCGGGGGTCAGGGTCGACGCCGTGTTCGGGTCCATGAGCGCGGCCTGGCGCACGAGCAGCGGGTCGCCCGTGCGGGCGGCCTCGACCGTCAGGCGGCCGACGGAGACGTAGGCCTGGTTCACGGCGGCGCACTGGACCGGGAGCGCGCCCATCGCGACGGGCGAGAGCCCGTCCCCGTCCACGACGGCGGGCACCTCGACGACGGCGTCCTGGCCCAGGTTGTCGATCAGCCCGCGGTTGGGCACGTTGACGTGGATCTCGCGGCGCGTGCCGGTGACCAGCGAGTGGATGATCTGCGGCGCGTACTCGCTGGCACCCTCCTCGAGCTCGAGGTCGCCGCCCGCGGCCAGCGTCTGCCGGGCCCGCTCGAGCTCGGCCAGGTTCTCGTGGCTGATGCCCACGTACTCCAGCGGCTGGAGCCGGTACCGCTCGATCTGCGCGTCCGAGCGCAGGAACCAGGACAGGTACTCCGAGGAGTGCTCGCTGGTCTCCGTCGGGTAGTAGCCGATGCGGCGGAAGATCTCGACGCGCACGCGGCGCTCGAGCTCCGGGTCGGCCGCGATGCGCTCACGCAGCAGCGGGTACAGGTCGCGGCCCTCGTGCTCCCACTCCAGCAGCCACGCCTGGTGGTTGACGCCGGCGGCGCGGTAGCGGGTCTCCTCGACCGGCACGCCCACGAGCTCGGCGAGGTCGTGCGCCGTCCAGTAGACGCTGTGGCACAGGCCCGCGACCTTGAGCTCCGGTGCGACCACGGACAGCCACCACACGTTCATGGCCATCGGGTTGGTGTAGTTGAGCAGCCACGCGTCGGGGCACAGCTCCCGCATGTCGGCGGCGAGCGCCTCGAGCACCGGGAAGGTGCGCAGCGCGCGGAAGATGCCGCCCACGCCGGTCGTGTCGCCGATGGTCTGGCGCAGGCCGTACCGGGCCGGGATCTCGAGGTCGCGCTCCGTGGCGGGCACGCCGCCCACCTGGATCATGTTGATCACGAAGTCCGCGCCGTCCAGCGCCGCACGGCGGTCGGCCGTCGCGACGACGGTCGCCCGCCCGCCGAGCTGCCGGTCCACCTGGCGGGCCGTCGCCTCGGCGACCTCCAGCCGCTCGGGGTCGATGTCGTGGAGCACGAGGCGTGCGTCCGCGAGCTCTGGATAGCGCAGGACGTCGGCGACGAGCTGCCGGGTGAAGACGACGCTGCCTGCGCCGATGAACGCGATGCTGACCATGCCGACGATCATCCGTGGACCCGCGCAAGGTGTGCAAGAATGCGATCAGATTTCCCGGAAAGCGATCAATCAGACTGAGCGATTCGAGAAGGGATCGGCATGGCGACCACCGTGGAGCCCGGCCCCCGCGCCATCTCGCACAAGCGCACCGAGCGCATGATGCGGGTCCTGACCTACGTCAACGCCCACGGCACCACCCGGCTCACCGACCTGGTGCGCGAGCTCGGCGTCTCGTCCGCGACGATGCGGCGCGACCTGGCCGCCATGGAGGACCAGGGCCTGCTCGTGCGTACGCACGGCGGGGTCCGCGCGCTCGACCCCACCACCGAGGTACCCGTGCTGCTGCGGGACAACCGGTTCCGCGACGCGAAGTCGCGCATCGCGGAGCACGCGGCCTCCCTGCTGCCCCCCGGCCGCTACTCGGTCGCCATCAGCGGGGGCACGACGGCGGCCGCCGTGGCCCGCGCGCTGTCCACGCGGCCCGACCTCGCGATCGTCACCAACGCGCTGACCACCGCGACAGAGCTCGCGTCGCGCAGCAACCTCAAGGTCATCATGACGGGCGGGTTCGTCCGGTCCAGCTCGTTCGAGGCCGTCGGGGCGCTGGCGGAGAACACGTTCAACGCGATCAACGTCGGCACCGCGTTCCTCGGCACCGACGGCATCAGCGTGCGCGGCGGCGCCACGACCCACGACGAGACCGAGGCGCGCACCAACCACGCCATGCTGGCGCACGCCGAGCACGTGGTGGTCGTCGCGGACGGCTCGAAGGTGGGACGCGTGACGCTGGCCAAGGTCGCCGACCTCGAGGAGGTCGACGTGCTGGTCACCGACTCGTCGGCCGACCCGGACGCGCTGGCCGCGATCGCAGCGGCGGGCGTGGACGTCCAGGTGGTGCCGGACTAGCCGGAGACCGTCACCTGGCCCGCCAGCCGGCGGGCCAGGTCGGCGTCCAGCACGGCCGCGCCCGGCACCTGGGCGTTCGCCGTGCCCGCCCCCGTGGCCAGCGCGAGCGCCGCGGCAAGGTCGTCGCCGCGGTCGAGCGCGACGAGCAGCCCGCCGAGGAACGAGTCCCCGCTGCCCACGGGGAAGCCCCCGGCGTGCCCGTCGAGCGTGGCGCGCAGCACCCGGTCGCCGTCGGTGCCCCAGGCGCCGTCGGCGCCGTCGGTGATCACCACGAGCCCCCCGGTCCGCTCGCGCACGGCGGCGAGCAGGTCGGGCACGGGCGCGTCGCCGCCCACGAGCTCCCCGGCCTCGGCGCGGTTGACCTTGACGAGGTCGGGCGCCGCGCCGGGGCCGCCGGCGACGGCGTCCCGCAGGGCCTCGCCGTGCGTGTCCACCGCGACGCGGACGCCCGCGCCGCGCAGCCGCCGCACGATCTCGCCCACACCGGACGCCGAGGCGGGCAGCCCGCCCGAGAGCAGCCACCACCCCGGCCGGGACCGCGCGAGGCGCACCGCGGCGTCGAGGGCCGCCGAGACGGCGCTGACCGAGACCGGCACGGCGTGCTCGTAGATCTCGGTGAGGCGCCCGTCGGCGCGCGAGAAGACCGACACGCAGGTCCGGGTCGGGTCGCCGGGCACCACGTGCAGGTCGACGCCGTCGGCCCGCGCACCGGCCGCGACGTCGTGCCCCGCACCCCCGCCGAGCACCG
>DATGOB010000215.1:0-7776 GCA_036010205.1 Promicromonospora sp.
TCCTTGGCGGAACCGTTCTCGCCGGGGGTGTAGTCGGCGAAGAAGTCCCACCACGCGGGGTCCACCGCGTTCTTGTCCTTCAGGTACTGCTGGTAGAGCTCGTCCACAAGCCACTCGTTGGCTCCGAATGACGAGCTCGCCACGCTGATCGACTCTGAACCAGCCTTAGGGGACACGCGCGGATCGCCCACCTTCACCACAGTTGCGTTCGTGGCGCGCCACGTCTGGTCGCGGCGCGCACAGCCCGAATGGTTTTCGGACACTCCAAGCCTAGGCCCTTTCGCCCTTCCGCAGGGGGTGCGGTGGAGGGGAGGAACGTGCCCCAGGGCACCAAAGGAGGCGCTTCGTCATGCTTCCCGTCCTGGGAGCAAAATCCGGGCAACATTGGCCCTCGAAGAGGCCAACGCCGCGTTACGCGAATTTGTTGCAGGGCGGACGTCCTTTGCGAGTGTGATCGAAATCACGGAACTCCGTCTCACGCCCCGGCGCGTCGTCGCCCTAGGCTGCTGGGTTCACCCGACGGCAACGGTGCAGATCAGGGCCTTGCGGGGTGCTGAGTGCGCGTCTCAGCGCCTGATCGGTCACACCGGCATCAGACCGAGCGCGTCGTCGTGACCCCGGCGGCCGGGTGCGCGCGGGCGGGGAGGGTGACGCGCATCGTCGCGCCCTGCTCGGAGTCCACCACCTCCACGTACCCGCCGTGCAGCTCGACCGCCCAGCGGACGATCGCCAGGCCGATGCCCGTGCCGCCGCTCGAGCCGACGGTGCTGCCCGCGGTGTCGCCGCCGTTGCCGCGGCCCCTGGACTCGCCCGTCGACCCCGTGCCGCGCACGAACCGCTGGAAGATCCGCTCCCTGTCCTCCTCGGCGATGCCGGGCCCCTCGTCGCTCACCTCGAGCACGACGTCGGCACCCTCGCTGCCGTCGACGGGGTAGGCGTCCAGCCGCACGACGCCGCCGGCGGGCGAGTGGCGGATCGCGTTCTGCAGCAGGTTGGTGACCACCTGGCGCAGGCGCTCGGCGTCGCCCTCGATGGTGAGGTCCTCCGGCGTGACGTCGACGACGTAGTGCAGGTCCTTCGCCGCGTCGACCATCGACAGGTCCTCGGCGCAGTGCTCCAGGAAGTCGCCCACCGCGATGGTGCCGACGTTGAGCGCCGACGCGCCCGCCTCGATCCGCGACAGGTCGAGCAGGTAGGTGACCAGGCGCGTGAGCCGTTCCGTCTGCGCGTGCGCCTGCTCGAGCGCGGCGGGGGTGGGTTGCACCACGCCGTCGACCATGTTCTCGAGCTGGGCCTGCAGCGCCGCGACGGGTGTGCGCAGCTCGTGCGACACGTTGGCGATGAGGTCGCGCCGCGTCTGCTCGACCGACGCGAGGTCCTCGGCCATCCGGTTGAACGCGTGCGCGAGCTGTCCCACCTCGTCCCGGCTCGTGGCGCGCACGCGGCGGGTGTAGTCGCCGTCGGCCATCGCCTGGACGGCCTCCGTGATCTCGCGCAGCGGCGAGGTCATTCCGCGCGCGAGAACCTGGGTGACCAGCAGCGACAGGATGATCGCGAGCGGGAACGTGCGGCTCGGCCCCAGGGACGCCTGGAGGCCGAGCCACGTGATGAGCACGGCGGCGGTGACGGTTGCGGCCACGAGTACGCCGAGCTTGATCTTGAGCGAGCTCAGCGGGTCCAGCGGCCGGACGTCGGGCACGCGGGGCCGTGGCACGTGGGGCCGGATCATCGCACCGTCACCAGGGCTCCGTGGACGACGGGACGGGTCACGAGCCGGCGGGCGGCTCGAACGCGTAGCCCACGCCGTGCACCGTGCGGATGAGGTCCGGGCCGAGCTTGCGGCGCAGTGCCTTGATGTGCGAGTCGACGGTGCGGGTGCCGCTGGCGTCCGCCCAGTCCCAGACCTCGGCGAGCAGGCGCTCGCGCGTGAGCACGGTCTTGGGGGAGCCCGCGAGCATCACGAGGAGCTCGAACTCGGTGGGCGTGAGGTGCACCTCCTCGCCCGCGCGGTAGACGCGGCGCTGCGCGCGGTCCACCGTGACGTCGCCCATCGTCATGGGCGGGTCCGCCGGGCTGGTCGCCGCGGCCTGCGCCGCGCGGTCGACACGCCGCAGCAGGGCCTTGATGCGGGCGACGAGCTCGCGCATCGAGAACGGCTTGGTCATGTAGTCGTCGGCGCCGACCCCGAGGCCGACCAGCATGTCCGTCTCGTCGTCACGCGCCGTGAGCATGAGGATCGGCGTGGGGTGCTCCGCCTGGATGCGGCGGGTCACCTCGAGGCCGTCGATGCCGGGCAGCATGACGTCCAGCACGACGACGTCCGGCCGCAGCCGGGAGGACGCCTCGACGCCGGACAGCCCGTCGCGGGCCACCTCGACGCGCCAGCCCTCGGCCGACAGCCGCTGCGCGATCGCCGTGGCGATCGTCGGCTCGTCCTCGACAACGAGCACGGTCGCGCTCTGCTGACCGGCCGAGGCGGCGGACGACGCCGCACCGGGCTGCTGCGGGGCCCCAGGCGTCTGGGGGATACCAGATGACATAGGTCAATCATGCCCGTACTTGCCTGACAAGACACTGAGACGAGCCTGGGAGTCGCCTTCCTACCGGGTTCGGGGGGTGGCGACGGGGCGATGCCCGCTACGATCGTCCCCACGATGACCGAGCGATATCCCGACCGAGAACCCGGGAAGATCCAGCACCCCCCGTGCGCCTTCCGGAGTACGCGATGACCGGCGACTGGATCATGGTCGCCGTCGGCGTCATCCTCACAGCAGGCACTGCTGTCTTCGTGGCGGGGGAGTTCTCCCTCGTCACCATCGACCCCGCCGTGATCGGCGACTCCGACGACGCGGAGGGGGACAGACCCGGCCGGTCCGGGTCCGACGCCTCGCACCCCGCAAGGCCCTCCCTCGGGCACGGCATGCGTGACCGCAGCGTGCGGACCGCCCTGCGGCACCTCTCCACGGAGCTGAGCTCCGCCCAGGTCGGCATCACGCTGACCACCATCCTGCTCGGCTACACCGCCCAGCCGGCCCTCAACTCGCTGCTGTCCACGGCGTTCGGCGGCACCTCCGTGCCGACCGCCGTCTCGTCAGGCCTCGCGGGTGCGCTGGCCCTCGTGCTGGTCAACGCATTCTCCATGGTGTGCGGCGAGCTGATCCCGAAGAACTTCGCGCTGTCGGCCCCGCTGGCCACCGCGCGGCTCGTGGTCCCGGTGCAGCGCGTCTTCACCGTGACGTTCAAGCCGCTCATCGCCGTGCTCAACGGCTCGGCGAACGCCCTGCTGCGCCGGCTGGGCGTCGAGCCGCGCGAGGAGCTGTCCGGCGCCCGGTCCGCCTCCGAGCTCGCCTCGCTCGTGCGCCGCTCGGCCGAGGAGGGCACGCTCGAGGAGTCCGTGGCCACGCTGCTGACCAACTCGATCGAGCTCGACACCCTCAGTGCGCGCGACGTCATGACCGACCGGCTGCGCATGTCCGTCATCGAGCGCGACGCCACGGCAGACGACGTCGTCGCGCTCGCCCGCCGCACGGGCCACTCCCGGTTCCCCGTGATCGGCGAGGACAGGGACGACGTCGTCGGCCTCGTGCACCTGCGCCGCGCCGTCGGCGTGCCGCACGACCGGCGCGCCGAGGTGCCCGCCGCCGCGCTCATGGTCGAGGCGCCGCGCGTGCCCGAGACGGTGCGGCTCGGTCCGCTGCTCGTCGAGCTCCGCGAGCTCGGCATGCAGATGGCCGTCGTGGTCGACGAGTACGGCGGCACCTCCGGTGTCGTCACGCTCGAGGACGTCGTCGAGGAGCTCGTGGGCGACGTCGCGGACGAGCACGACCCCCGCAGGGCCGGCGCCGCGCGCACCGCCGACGGGTCCTGGATCGTGCCCGGCGTGCTGCGCCCCGACGAGCTGGTCGAGGTCGCCGACATCGAGGTGCCGGAGGGCGCCGCCTACGAGACGCTCGGCGGGCTCGTCATGGCGGAGCTCGGGCGGATGCCCGCCGTCGGCGACGAGGTCACCGTCGGCGCCCACCTCGCGCGCGTCCTGCTGCGCGTCGAGGCGATGGACGGCCGGCGCGTCGAGCGCGTCCGCGTCCGCCCCCTGCCGCCGCCCGAGGAGCCCGACGGCGCCGCCACGCGCCCCCAGACCGAGAAGGGCGCGCACCGATGAGCACGACCACCGCCCTCGTCGTCGGCCTCGTGCTGCTCGCGGGGAACGCCTTCTTCGTCGGCGCCGAGTTCGCCGTCATCTCGGCGCGGCGCAGCGCGATCGAACCGCTCGCCCAGGCGGGCGACCGCCGCGCCGTCACCGTCCTGTGGGCCATGGAGCACGTGTCGCTCATGCTGGCCTGCGCGCAGCTCGGCGTGACCGTGTGCTCCACCGGGCTCGGCATCGTGGCGGAACCCGCGCTCGCCCACCTGCTCGAGGGGCCGTTGCACGCCCTCGGCATGAGCGAGGACCTCACGCACCCCATCGCCCTGGTCGTCGCGCTGTCGCTCGTCGTCTACCTGCACGTGGTGCTCGGCGAGATGGTGCCGAAGAACCTGGCCGTCGCCGGACCTGACCGCGCGGTCATGTGGTTCGGGCCGCCGCTCGTGCTGCTCGGCCGGGCGCTGCGCCCCGTCATCGCGGCCCTCAACTGGATCGCCAACCACGCCGTCCGCCTCGCGGGCGTCGAGCCGAAGGACGAGGTCGCCTCCGCGTTCACCGCGGAGGAGGTGCAGTCCATCGTAGAGCACTCCCAGGCCGAGGGCGTGCTGCACGACGAGCAGGGCCTGCTCACCGGTGCCATCGAGTTCTCCAACCGCACGGCGGGCGACGTCATGGTCCGCGTGAGCGACCTCGTGGCCGTCGACGAGACCTGCACGCCCGACGACGTCGAGCGCCTCGTGTCCAAGCACGGGTTCAGCCGCTTCCCGGTCGTGACGGCCACGCCGGAGGGCGAGCAGGAGCTCGTCGGGTACCTGCACCTCAAGGACGTGCTGTACGCGACCGGCCGGGCGCGGTTCGAGCCCGTCGCCTCGTGGCGCGTCCGGGCGCTCGCGGCCGTGCGGCCGGAGGACGAGGTCGAGGACGCCCTGCGCGTCATGCAGCGCTCCGGCGCGCACCTGGCGCGGGTCGAGGGTGCGGACGGCGACGTGCTCGGCGTCGTGTTCCTCGAGGACATCCTCGAGGAGCTGGTCGGTGAGGTCCGTGACGCCATGCAGCGTCGCTGATCCCGCTGTGGGTGCGCTGACTTCGGCTCCTTGGTTCGCCGGCTGCTACGTGTTCGGTCCGTTGTCGTGAGATCGGTCGTTCGGCGGACCGATCTCACGACAACGGACCGAACATCGCGGTGTGGGACGGACAGACTGCCGAAGTCGGGGAGGCAGGTGGGCGCTGCATGCACAGGGGCTTGACCCGGGAGTGGTTCAGGGCAGGGGTCGGTGGAGCGCAGGTGGGGAAACCGTCACGCAGGCGTCGCGCACCGTCGTCACCCGGGGCTTGGCAGCCGGGCCGGAGCGGGTTAATGTCACGTGCGACCTGTTCACCGCGAGGGGCCGCGGACACGACGACGGAGGGCCAGTGGAGTCCACGGCTGTGACGAGCACCCAGCCTGCGCTCATGACACGCCGCGCCCGGCGCGAGGCGGAGCAGCGGGCCCAGGCGCTCCGGGCCCGGGGCCACGAGGTGCCCCGACCCCCGGTCAACCACAACCCCGTGACAGGTCCGCCGGCGGTTCAGCTGCCCGCCGGGCACCCCTCGGCTCCGGTGCCCGCGGTGCCGCCCGCACCGCGTTCGGCGGGCCACACGTCTGCCGCGCCGACCCCCAGGCCGGCCAACGGGCCGACGCCGTCCGCGCCTCGGCCGGCGTTCGCCGATCTCCCGGCGTTCGCCGACGCCCCGGCGTTCGCCGACGCCCCGGCGGTGGCTGACGTCCCGGCGGTGGCGCCGGGCCGGACGGTCAACCCGGCACCCGCCCTCAACCCGGCGCCCGTGACCAACCCGTGGGCAGGCCGCCCCGGGGTCGAGGCCCGCCGTGCCGCGCTGCGCGTGACGGAGCAGGGCACGACGGAGCAGGGCACGACGGAGCCAGGTGCCGCTCGACCGGACGTCACGGGCACCGCTTTCACCCGGACCCGGACCCGGCGCACGCAGCCACGGCCCGAGCCCGGCTACGCGGCGCGCAGCAGCAGGCGGACCCGTGTCGCCTACACCTCGCAGCCCGCCCCGACGCGGCGCCCGCCGCAGCAGGTCTCGGCCCAGCCGATCTCGCAGCCCGTGCTGCCGCTGGTGGTGGCGTCGCCCGTGGTGGTAGCGCCTGCGGTCAGCCCGGTCGCCACGCCGGAACAGGCTCCCGCGGAGCCGTTCGAGAACCTCGTGACGGGCGCGGTGCCGCGGCAGAGTCGCCCGGCGTCGTCCATCCCGGCGGGCCACCGGATCATCTCGCGGGCGACCGTGATCGGCACCCTCGCGTGCGCCACGATCGCGGCGCCGTTCGCGCAGGGCCTGCAGCCGTCGGGTCAGTCCCCGTTCGACGTCGAGGCGCCCCGCACCGGGCCGAACGTCCTGGACCTCGTGACGCAGCCGGTCGAGCGCCCCGAGACGTCGAGCGCCGTCGTGCGCGCCGAGGCGATGACGCGGCCCGAGTCGGCGGCCAGCCGGTCGGTCGAGCGCAGCCCGCTGCCGGACTGCGACGTCGACGCCCCGGTCGAGGGCACCAACGGTGCGCTGGCGGACCACTCGCTGTGCGAGCTCTGGCAGGGCGGCGAGTTCCTGCGGCCGGACGCCGCGCTGTCGCTGTCCGCGCTCAACGAGGCGTTCCGTGCGTCGTTCGGGCGCGACCTGTGCCTGGTGGCGAGCTACCGCGACATCGACACGCAGTACGAGCTCAAGGTGTCCCGCGGCTACTACGCGGCCTCGCCGGGGACGTCGATGCACGGCTGGGGCCTCGCGATCGACCTGTGCTCGAAGGAGACGGGCGACAGCGAGGTCTACTCCTGGCTGTGGGCCAACGCCCCGACGTACGGCTGGCAGAACCCGGCCTGGGCGCAGCTCGGCGGCAGCAAGTACGAGCCGTGGCACTGGGAGTTCGTGTCCGGCGTCGTCGAGAAGGGCGAGTGGCGGGGCTGAGCCCGGCCCGCGGTCAGAGCCGCAGGTGCGTGTTGGGGCCGAAGTCCTGGCGGAAGCGCGGACCGTCGTGCGCGAGCTCGGCGGCGAAGTCGGTCGCCCAGCCGCTGTAGGGCTCCAGGGCGAGCGACTCGTTGGAGAACCGGCGGTCGTCGGTGATCTCGGTGACGCAGAAGTCGGGGATCTGCAGGCCCGTGACCGGGCCGGACCGCTCGCACTCCGCCACCACGAGCGGGTGGTTGGCGCCGCCGAAGACGTCGATCGACCAGCCGTCCGCACCGAGCCAGGCCGCGTACCGCACCTTGACGACCGGGGCGCCGCCCCGGCGCACCAGCTCCACGCCGACCGTGGGGTCCAGCTCGCGCTCCGCCTCGTAGCGGGTGCCGCCGATCGCGGGGCCCTTGACGGTGACGGCCGCGAAGTCGATCTCGTCCGCGTGGGCGCGGAGGAGCTCGTCCGGGTCGGTGTCGGCGGTGAGGTCCGCGTCGACGTCGCCGGCCTGGACCCGCACGCGGAGGGCGTACCCGCCGTCGGCCAGGAAGTAGTTCTGCACGATGAGGGCGGGCGCGTCCCGCAGCTCCGCCGGGAGGTCGCGCACGAAGAACCGGCGCTCGAACTCGAAGTCGGCGTAGCCGCGGTCGGGTTCGGTCGGTCCGGGTTCGTAACGGTCGTCGGTC
>DATGOB010000216.1:0-12339 GCA_036010205.1 Promicromonospora sp.
TGCAGCGCCGCCTACGTGTACACGGCGGCGGGCCAGGGCGAGTCGAGCACCGACCTGTCCTGGGACGGCCAGACGATGGTCTACGAGGCCGGCGACCTGCTCGGCGAGACCGAGCGCTTCCCCGACGGCCCGCGGGCGACCGTGGTCGACGTCGACCTCGACCGCCTGCGCCAGGAGCGGCTGCGGCAGGGCACGTTCGACGACAACCGGCGCGGCCTCGGGCTCGCGCCGACCGGCGCGATGCGGGAGATCGCCTTCAGCGTGCACCCGCCGGAGGGCGACGTCGGCCTGCGCCGCAAGGTGGACCGCTTCCCCTTCGTGCCCGACGACCCGGCCCGCCTCGCCCAGGACTGCTACGAGGCCTACAACATCCAGGTCACCGGGCTCGAGCAGCGCCTGCGGGCGATCGGGCAGCCGAAGGCGGTCATCGGTGTGAGCGGCGGCCTCGACTCGACGCACGCGCTGATCGTCGCGGCCAAGGCGATGGACCGGCTCGGCAGGCCGCGCAGCGACATCCACGCGTTCACGATGCCGGGGTTCGCGACCGGCTCGGAGACCAAGGGCCGCGCGTACCGGCTCGCGGAGGCGCTCGGGGTGACGTTCGAGGAGCTCGACATCCGGCCCGCCGCCGAGCAGATGCTGCGCGACCTGGACCACCCGTACGCCGCGGGCGTGGACGACTACGACGTCACGTTCGAGAACGTCCAGGCCGGCCTGCGCTACGACTACCTGTTCCGGCTCGCGAACCACCGCGGCGGCATCGTGGTCGGCACGGGCGACCTCTCGGAGCTCGCGCTGGGCTGGTGCACCTACGGCGTGGGCGACCAGATGTCGCACTACGCGGTGAACACCGGCGTGCCGAAGACGCTCATCCAGCACCTCATCCGCTGGACGGTCGACAGCGGGCAGTTCGCGCCCGCGGCGGACGACCCCGTCAACGCCGTCCTCGCCGAGATCCTCGAGCAGGAGATCACGCCGGAGCTCGTCCCCACCCGCGAGGGCGAGACGCCGCAGTCCACCGAGGCGACCGTCGGGCCGTACGCGCTGCAGGACTTCACGCTCTTCCACGTGCTGCGGTACGGGTTCCGGCCGTCGCGGATCGCGTTCCTCGCCGCGCACGCGTGGCAGGACGCCGAGGCGGGCGAGTGGCCGCCCGGCTTCCCCGACGCGCGCCGCACCGCGTACGACCTGGCGACCGTGCGGCACTGGCTCGAGGTGTTCGTGCGGCGGTTCTTCGCCTCGCAGTTCAAGCGGTCGGCGCTGCCCAACGGGCCGAAGGTCTCCGCGGGCGGCACGATGTCGCCGCGCGGCGACTGGCGCATGCCGTCGGACGCCTCCGCGGCCGCCTGGCTCGCCGAGCTGGAGCGGAACGTGCCCCAGGGCTGAGGGCCCGGTTTCGCCCGCGACGAAGCGGGGGTCCCGGGCGCAGGGAGGGCCGGTAGGGTGCCGACATGCCTGCTGTCTCCTCTGCTGTCCCGGTAGCCCTCGCGCGGCCCGCGGGCCGACGTCGCCTGGCCGTCACCGCGGCGTTCGCCGCGGTGCTGACCCTCGTGGCCGTGCTCCTGACCGCCGGTCCGGCGAGCGCGCACGACCAGCTCCTGTCGTCCGACCCCAAGGACGGCGCCACGCTGGAGAGCGCCCCGTCGAGCATCACGCTGACGTTCAGCTCGGCGCCGCTCGACACGGGCATCGAGATCGTGCTCGAGGGGCCCGACGGCGTCACGGCGCGCGGCGAGGACATCCGGGTCGAGGACCGCGACGTCGTCGCGCGTCTCGACGACGGCCTGCCCGCGGGCACCTATGACGTCGCCTGGCACGTCGTCTCGTCCGACGGCCACCCGATCGACGGCGAGCTGAGCTGGACGGTCGAGAGCGGGCCGGAGCCCGGGCCGAGCGAGACGGCCGCGCCCGAGGCGTCGGCCACGGCGTCCGAGACCCAGGACGAGGCAGCCCAGGACGAGGCGGCCGACGGCGAGGGCGCCCGCTCGAGCGCCCCCGCCGAGCTCGCCGGCTCGGGCGACGGCGCGGGCCCCAGCGGCCTGGCCGTGGGCGCAGGCATCCTGGCCGCCGTGCTCGTCGTGGCGGGTCTCGCGGTGATCATGCGCCGCAAGATCCTCGAGAACGACCGTCTGCGCGCGGCCGACGAGGCCGGTCCCGCGGCGGGCGGCAAGCGCAACGACAACCCGGACGGCAAGGCGCACGACTGACGGGCGTCAGCCCACGCGGGTGTCCCGGTCCGGGACACCCGACGGTCGCCGGGCGGCCGCCAGCGCCGCCACGACGGCGGGTACGAGGAGCAGCGCGCCCGCCGTGTTGACCGCCTGGAACCCGCCCCAGGCCAGCAGCGGCCCGGCGAGCGCGGCCGCACCCGCGCCGACGTAGTTCATCAGCGCGTCGGTCGCGCCCTGCAGGGGCAGCTTGACGCGCGGCTCGGCCACGGCGGCCAGCACGGCCGACGACGCGATGACGCACGCCGACCAGCCCAGCCCGAGCAGCACGAGCGCCACCGCCGTCAGCACCTCGGTGTCCAGGGTCGCCGGTGCGCCATGCCCGACGTGGGCCGTGCCCCCGGGGGCGGCGCCGGCCACGAGCGCCGCCGCGGTGAACCCGAGCACCGCGGCGGTGCCCTGGAGCGCGATGCCGCCTGCCGCGACGCGCAGCGCGCCGAACCGGTCGGCGAGCCAGCCGAACACCGGGCTGAGCGCGAACATGCCGAGCACGTGCAGGCTGATCACGAGTCCGACGAGCTGCAGCGACATCCCGCCGTGCTGCATGTGCACGGGGGTCATGACCATCACCATGATCATCACGGCGTGCGCGCAGGCGGTGGTCACCACGGCGAACCGGGCTCGCGGGTGCGTCCACGCCCAGCGGAGGGCCGCGATCGCGCCGGTCCGCCGGGTGGGCCCCGGCGCCGCGGCCGACGGCGCGGCGTCACGCCGCGGGTCCCGGTACAGGCTCACGAGCAGCAGCCCGGCCAGCAGGTAGGCGACGACGGAGAACAGGTACGGGCCGCCGAGGTCGGGCACGCCGATCCCCCGGCCGACCACCGCGCCGGGCGCCGCGAGGTTGGGGCCCACCACGGAGCCGACCGTCGTCGACCACAGGACCACCGCCATGGTGCGGGCGCGGGTACCGGAGCCCACGTTGTCGGCCGCCGCGTACCGGGACTGCAGGTTGGTCGCGTTGGCGACGCCGTAGAGCGTCAGCCCTGCCAGCAGGACGACGAGCTGACCGACCACCGCGGCCGTCACGACGAGCACGGCGCCGACCGTGGACAGCCCGTAGCCCAGCGAGAGGGCCCACCGGCGTCCGCGGGTCTGGGCGAGCGTGGCGAGCGGCACGGACGCGACCGCGGCGGCGAGCACGCCAACGGCCTGGGCGAGCCCGGCCACGGACGTGCCACCCAGCTGCTCGGCGAGCAGCGCCCCGACGGCGGCTCCCGAGGCGACGCCGACACCGGCGAGAAGGTTGCTGAACACCAGGACCAGGAGGTTGCGGCGTTCCCGCAGCGGTTTCTCCACGATTTCCTCTCATCGACGCGCGTCCACCGGTCCGGTAGACCGCTCTGGGTTGCGGAAGTCATCGGATAGTGCCGCCTGACGTGCCGGCGGTGGGGCCTCCCTCGTCGTCGTCCACAGGCTCGTACACAGGTTCGTGTCCTCTGAGAGCGGAAAGTTACCCACGACTCGCCGTCGAAAGGCCCGTTCTCCGCGAATTCCCGCCGATCTGCTGGCAGTATGGGGCCTCGTCGTCGGGCGGGTACCGCCGCACGACGTGACCGATGAAGGGAACCGCATGTCGCTCAACAAGTCCGAGCTCGTCTCGGCCATCGCCGCCAAGGCTGAGATCAACAAGTCCGAGGCCGAGGCCGCGCTCAACGCCTTCCAGGAGGTGCTGATCGAGTCGCTCGCCAAGGGCGAGGCCGTCAAGGTGACGGGCTTCCTCTCGGCCGAGCGCGTCGAGCGTGCCGCCCGCACGGGCCGCAACCCGCGCACCGGCGAGGAGATCTCGATCCCGGCGAACTTCGGTGTCAAGCTGAGCGCCGGCTCGCTGCTGAAGAAGGCCGTCGCGAAGTGACGCTTCGCCGCTGACAGCGACGCGAGGCCCGGCCCCGGTCCGGGGCCGGGCCTTCGTGCGTCCAGGGGCCGCGACCCTGCCGTCAGAGGTCGCCCTTGCGCTCCAGGTAGCGCATCGCGACCCAGCCGATCGGCACGCGGCCCCAGTAGGTGCACAGGCGGTACAGGATGGTCGCGGAGAACGCGATCGTCGCGGGGACGCCCGCCGCCGACATGCCCGCGGTGAGCGCGCCCTCGACGCCGCCCAGGCCGCCCGGCGTCGGGATGAGCGCGCCGAGCGCGTTGCCGACGAGGTTGACGAGCGCGATGTCGACCAACGAGAGGGACTCCTGGAACGCCGCGAGGCAGCACCACAGCGCCACGATGTAGCCCAGCGTCATGACGAGGTTGCCCGCGACGCCCAGCGCGAGCCGCCCCGGGTGGCTCATCACCTGGGCCAGGCGCGGCCACACCTGACGCAGGCGCGGCGCGATGTAGCCCATGCCCCACCGGCGGACGGGCGGCACGAGCAGGGCCGCGACGACGGCGAGCGCGACCCCCGCCAGCGTGATGAGCACGGCGGGCGAGGGCAGCTCGACCAGCGCGCCCGACCCCGTGAAGATCGACAGGGCCACGAGCAGCAGCACCGTGACGACGAACTGCGACACCTGCACGAGCGCGACCGTCGCGACCGCCATCGACATCGCGACGCCGCGCTGCGTGAGCAGGCGGAGGTTCAGCGCCGCCGGCCCGATGCCCGCGGGCGCCGCCAGGGCGACGAACGAGCCCGCCGCCGCCGTCAGCGTGGCCCGGCCGAGCGGCACGCGCGCCGGGGAGAACGCGACGAGCGTCAGCCCCGCGCCGAGCCACGTGAGCACGGCGAGCGCGAACGCGACCGCGATCCACCACGGGTTCGCGCCCCGCACGGCCTGCGTGATCTCGGTGAAGTTGATGGTGGTCACGACCACGGCGACGACGACGATCATGAGCGTCGTGGTCAGCACCGTGCGCGCGCTGAACCGCGAGATGCGCTGCGGCTGGACGCTGGCCTCCGGCAGGCGCTCGACCAGGGCGCCGCGCAGCTCGCCGAGGAGCCCCTTGGCGCGGCGCACCTCCTCGCGCGTGGTCCACGGCAGCGCGATCGACTGGATGAGCGGGCCGAGGGCGGCGATGTCGGCGTCGGGCAGGGCGCGGACCGCCGAGGCGACGGCCCGGCGCGGGCCCACCCGCAGCGCGACGAGCGCGAGCATCTGGACGAGGTCCAGCCGCCGGGACAGCGGCGACGACGCGATGTCGCCCTGCTCCCAGCCCGTGACCCAGACGTGCGGGCCGTCCGTGGAGCGGTGCACCAGCAGCACGTCCTGCGTCAGCGCGCGGTGGGTCAGGCCGGCGGCGTGCGCCCGGGTGAGCTGGTCCCAGGCGCCGGCCAGCACGTCGTCGTCCACCTCGTCGTCGGCCAGGTCGCGGAGCGAGACGGCGGGGGCGGCGTGCTCCAGCACGAGCACGATCGAGTCGCCCATCTCGCCGATGCCCAGCAGGCGCGGGGTACGCACGCCCGCGGCGGTCGCCGCGTACGAGAGCAGCGCGGTGCGCTCGGCCACGGCCTTGAGCGAGATGGCGGCACGGCCCTCGATGCCGCGCAGGCGCAGCGCGCGCCACAGGCGGGTGATGAGGCCGACCACCTGGCGGTCGCCGTCGAGCACCACGACGTCGCGGCGCACACCGTCGGCGCCGGACAGCGTGTAGACGCGGTTGCCGCCCGCGCGGCTCAGGGCGAGCGACGCCGCGTCGCCGACCGGGCCGGCCTCCTCGTCGTCGTCGCGCACGCGCGTGAGCGCCGTGGGCGCGAAGCCGGCGCGGCGCACGGCCTCGACGAGGTCGGGCCCGTACGCACGCTCGCTGCGGGTGCCGGAGACGTACTGCACGGCCGAGCCGGCCAGGCGGCCCAGCAGCAGCGCGACGAGCACGCCCGGCAGCGACACCTGACCCGTGATGAGCACGACGAGCAGCGCCGCGAACAGCAGGTTCCAGGAGACGCGGACGGTCCGGCGGCGCGTCGCCGGCCCCGCGACCGTGAGCATCGCCGTGAGCGCGACGGCGTACTCCGGCACCGCGAGCACGTACCCGGTGCCGCGCTCCCACACCGACATGCCGCGCACGAGCTCGTCCGAGCCGAGCTGCCGCACCAGTACCGTGGTGAGCACGCCGACCAGCAGGCCGACGACGCCCGCGACGATCGACTCGACGATCTGCCGCCCCAGACGCCGCACGCCGAGCTCGATGAGCACGGCGACCGGCGCGAACAGGGTGACAAGGCCCTGCAGCACGGCGACGGGCACGAACAGGATCGCGGCGAGCAGGTCGTTGAAGCTCCGCACGTCCTCGGTGACGCCCGCCGTCGTGCCGTGCGCCACCACCGACAGGATCATGACCGCAGCGACACCGACGGCGCACCCGATCATCCACAGCAGCGCGCGCGGATGGCGCACCCGCTCCTCGGGCGTGTCGACGACGCGGACCAGGTCGGAGGGCGCAGCGGACTCCTGGTGCTCGGGGTGCTCGCGAGCCTCCTGGGGCTCCTCCGGCACCTCGGACACCCGGGCGCCGGTGTCGGCGCTCTCGGTGCGCGGCTCGGACATACTCGGGAGTCTAGGGCGGTTGGTCGTCGCATGACCGGACAACGGGAGTGACGCCCGCGATATCCCGCCCTCTCCCGGTCGGAGGTCTCCCGCGGGTCCGCGGACCGTCAGCGGATGCCGAGGGCCTCGCGCCACTCGGCGGGCACGAGGGCGTACCCGACGAACGCGACGACGTCGAGCAGCGTGTGCGCGACGACCAGCGGTGCGACGCGGCCCCTGCGCTCCTCGCCGCTGCCCGCCGCAAACCGCGGCGAGGTGTAGAACCACGAGAAGACGACGCCCATCACCACGTTGCCGAGGAACGGCCCGATGCCCTGGTACAGGTGGTACGAGCCGCGCAGCAACGAGCTCGCCACCACGAACCGGACGCGGTCCCAGCCGAGCTCGCGCGTGCGCTCGCGCAGGTAGCCCACCGCGATCACCTCCTCGAGCAGGCCGTTCTGGAACGCGGCGAGCACGAGCACCGGCACGGTCCACCAGTGCGTGTCCAGCGCGCTGGCCTGCACCTCGACCGTGATGCCGACCGCCCGGCCCAGGGCGTAGAACGCCAGGCCGGGGATGCCGATCGCGGCCGCGAGGGCGACGCCCCACCCGAGGTCGCGACCCGGTCGCCCGCGGTCCAGCCCGAGCAGACGCACGGCGCTGCGCCCGTGGCCGCTGAGCAGGTAGAGCGCCAGCGCCACCGGCACGAGCGCGAACCCGATGCCGAGCAGCTGGTAGACGAGGTCCAGGTACGGCCGCTCGGACCGGCTCGCGTTGAGGGTCGCCGTCTGCTCCGCGAGCGGCGTCCCCGCCGTGAGTCGCGCGGCGATGTTCACGAGCGCGTAGACCGCCGACTGGCCCAGGCTGAGCCCGAGCACGATCCAGACCTCGGCGGCGACGCGACGGTTGGTGGGCACGGGCCCGTTATAGCAGCAGGCGCTGGGCGCAGGCCTAGCGGTTGGACGCGCGGCGCACGAACGCCGCGAGGTCCGCCGCCTGCGCGACGCGGGACTCCGGGTGGATGTACATCATGTGCCCGGCCGGGTAGACGCGGGTCTCGATCCGCTCGCGGTACGCGGCAGGGATCTCCATCTGGTCCAGGCTGTACTCGACCGCCTCGACCGGCACCCCGCCGTCGTACCGGCCCATGGCGACGTGCACCTGCAGGTGCGGGTTGATGATCATCGCGGCGGCCAGCCTGTCGGCGACGTCGACGGCCTTGCCCTCGAACTCCTTGTACGACCACGGGTGCACGTGGCGGGAGAGCACCTCGTAGACGGCGTCGTGCTCGTAGCCCAGCTCGCCACGCAGGTAGTGGTGCAGCGCTGCCGTGTACGGCCCGGAGATCGCGGTGATGAACGGGTCGTACGGCATCTGCTCGTGGAGGTAGTGGTCGGCCGGGCCGGTGAAACGCGTGTCCAGGCGGCCGGTCACCAGGCGGCGCGAGCGCAGCAGCTCGGCGTAGACGCGGGTGTGCTCGAGGCGCAGGTTCGCCCGGTCGACCCAGTCCTCGCCCAGCCCGGTCAGCGCGGCGATCCTCGCGACGGCGGCGGCGCGCTCGTCGTCGGGCACGCGCGCGCCGCGGGCCAGCACGGACGCGTACGTCTCGGCCCAGTCACGGGCCTCGGCCACGACCTCCTCGAGCGGGCGGTCTCCGTGCAGCCCGTGGTAGTGCGCCGTCGCCGCGTAGAGCGGCAGGAAGAGCGGGTGCGGCAGGTTGGAGCGCTCGGCGTCGAACAGCGCCTCGAGGTTGAAGGCGGGCGCGATGAGCATGACCCCGTTGAGGAACATGCCGAACCGGTTCTGCAGGTACTCCGCCAGCGCCGCGCCGCGCGTGCCGCCGTAGGACTCGCCGATGAGGAACTTGGGGCTCATCCACCGGTCGTTCCGGCTCGTCCACAGGCGGATGACCTCGCCCACCGACTCGATGTCGCCCGTGAACCCGTGGAACGGCGCGGCCTGCTCGCCCTCGGTCGCGCGCGACCAGCCGGTGGAGACGGGGTCGATGAACACGAGGTCGGAGTCGCGCAGCAGCGTCTCGTGGTTGTCGACGAGGCCGTACGGCGGTGCGGTGAGCGCGCCGACGTCGCCCGAGTCCACGCGGCGCGGGCCGAGCACACCCAGGTGCAGCCACACCGACGACGACCCGGGACCGCCGTTGAACGCGAACGTCACGGGACGGGTCGTCACGTCGGCGCCGTCGAGCGTGTAGTACGTGAGCGACATCTCGGCCTTGGGCCTGCGGCCGTCGTACCGCTCGTCCTTGACGACCTCCTGGCGCAGGACGACGCGGCCGGTCGTGGCGGTGTAGGTCAGGTCCCCGTCGGGGGTGTGCAGCGTGTGGTGCGTGGTGACGAGGTCGTCCGCCGGCTCCGCGCGGGCGGTCTTCTTCTCGCCGGCGGTCGTCGTCGTGGGCTCGGGCAGGTCGCTGCTGGTGCGCTTCTCGTTGGTCACGCGAGGAACCTACCGCGCGCCGGCGCCCACCCGCCGTGAATCGCCTTTCGACCCGAGGTTCCTCGGCTTTGCCGCCCCGCAAAGCCGAGCAGCCTCGGGTCGAAAGGCGATCCGGAGTGGGTGAACGCCCGCGAAGAGGGTTGCGCCACCCGACCGGGATGCGGCAGAGTAGTTTGCAGCACAAACCAGTTTGGACGACGAGGAGACGACATGACCACCGACCCGGCAGGGGACCCGGCGCCGACCGACCGGCCCGCGGACGCGGGGCTCGACCCCGCCGAGATGCTGCGGATGCTCCGCGAGCAGCAGGACGCCGCGCGGGACGCGACGGAACCCGACGGCCGCCTCCTGTTCGGCGCCTGGGGCCTGGCGTGGCTCGTGGGCTACCTGGCGCTCTGGTCGACGGCGCGCACCGGGGGTCTGCCGGCTGCCTGGGCGGGCTGGGTGTTCGCCGGGTGCATCGTCGGTGCGATGGCGTTCACCATCGTGCACAGCGTCACGCGGACGGCGGGCGTGCGCGGCGTGAGCGCGCGGACCGGCGCGCTGTACGGCTGGACCTGGTTCCTCGCGTTCCTCGCCCTCGGCGTGCTGCTCGGGGCGATGGGCAACGCGGGGGCGTCGCCCGAGGTCATGGCGATCGCGGCCAACGGGTTCGCCGCGCTGATCACCGGCCTCCTGTACATCGCGGGCGGCCTGGCGTTCGGCGAGTCCCGCATGGCCGCCGTCGGCGGCTGGATGCTGGTCACCGCGGGCGTCGCGGCGTTCGCGGGCATGCCGCACACGTACCTCGTCATGGCGGTGGCCGGTGGCGGCGGGTTCCTCGTCATGGCGGGCGTCGAGCACGTGCTGCGCGTGCGCCGCAGGACGGAGGGCGGTGGCCAGGGTGCTCGATGACCTCGACCCCGTCATCCACGCCCCCGCCCGCCTGCGGGTGGTCGCCTCCCTCGCCGCGCTCGAGCGCGGCGACGAGCTGGCCTTCCCCCGGCTGCGCAAGCTGCTCGACATGACGGCGGGCAACCTGTCGACCCACCTGCGCAAGCTCGAGGACGCCGGGTACGTCCAGGTGACGAAGACCCACGAGGGCCGGGTGCCTGCCACCTACCTCGCCCTCACCGAGCAGGGCCGCACCGCGTTCGCGGAGTACCAGGCGGCACTCATGGACCTCTTGAAGGGAACACGATGACGATCTCCTCGACGAGCGCGGTCACGGTGACGGGGGTGACGCGGCGGTTCGGCTCCGTCGTCGCCCTCGACGACGTCTCGCTGGAGGTGGGGCACGGCGAGCTGGTGGGCCTGCTCGGCCCCAACGGCGCGGGCAAGTCCACACTGCTCTCCCTGGTCAGCGGGCAGCGGCGGCCCGACGCCGGGCAGGTGCGCCTCGACGGCCGCGACCCCCGCGACCCGAGGGCGCGCACCGCCCTCGGCCTGACGCCGCAGGAGACGGGCCTGCCGGCCACCCTGCACGTGCGCGAGGTGGTCGATTTCGTCGCCGGGCACTACCCCGACCCGGTGCCGACCGACGAGCTGCTCGACCAGTTCGGCCTCACCGACCTCGGCCGGCGGCAGACCGGGTCGCTGTCCGGCGGGCAGAAGCGCCGGCTGGCCGTCGCCCTCTCGCTCGTCGGCCGGCCCCGCGTCGTGCTCCTCGACGAGCCGACGACCGGCCTCGACGTCTCCGGCCGCACGGCCCTCTGGGACGCCATCCGGCAGTACCACGCGAGCGGCGGCACCGTGCTGCTCACCTCGCACTACCTCGAGGAGGTGCAGGCGCTCGCGGAGCGCGTGGTCGTCATCGACCGTGGCACCGTCCTCGCGGACGACTCCCTCCAGGCGGTCCTGAGCCGCGTGGGCATGCGGCGCGTCCAGCTCACCGACGCCGAGGGCGTGCGGCGCGAGCACCTCGTGCCCGACTCCGACGCCTTCGTGCGCGACCTCGTCACCGCAGGCACGCCGTTCCGGGACCTCGAGATCCGCGGCGCGACGCTCGAGGAGGCGTTCGGCGAGCTGGTGGGTCAGGGCGCCGAGCAGGCCGCCGGTACGACGCACGCGGGCGTCACGACGAACGAAGGAGCACTGCGATGAGCGCGACCACCACCACCCCGGCGCCGGCCGTCGGCGCGAGCGACCGGCCCACCCGGCCGTTCTGGGCGCTGGCGCTGCTGCACCTGCGCTACCAGTTCCTGGAGACCGTCCGGGTCCCCGTCGCGGTGCTCGGGAACCTGCTGTTCCCGTCGCTGTCGATGTTCTTCTTCGTGGTGCCGCAGCGGGCGGTCGCCGAGGACCCGGTGGTCGCGACCGTCGCGGTCGCGGGCCTCGGGCTGTTCGCCGTGTGCTCGGCGAGCCTGTTCACCTACGGTCTCGGCGTCGCGGAGGACCGGCAGCTGCCGTTCTACCCGTTCCTGCGGTCGCTGCCGACGGGGCCAGGGCCGCAGATGGTCGCCCGCGTGCTGAACGGCGGCATCTTCTCGCTGTTCGGCCTCGTGCCGCTCGTGCTCATCGGCTGGCTGTTCACCGACGCGACCGTGACCCCGGTGCAGCTCGTGGCCGGCGTCGGGACGATCCTCGCGGTGTCGGTGCCGTTCGTGCTGCTGGGCATGGCGATCGGGCACGCGCTGTCGGCCAAGGCGGCGCTGCCCGTCGTGCAGGTGATCCTCTTCCCGCTGGCGTTCGCGGGCGGGCTGTTCCTGCCGCCGCAGATGTTCCCCGGCTGGCTCGACGCGATCTCGCAGGCCACCCCGACCCGCGCGGGCCGTGACCTGCTGGTGCAGGCGACGACGGGCCTGGAGGCCTCGGCCGTCGCCCTGCCCGTGCTCGCCGGGTGGACCGTGCTGTTCGCGGTGCTGGCCGTCCTGGCCTACCGCCGGGACGAGGGCCGCCGGTTCCGCTAGGTCGCCGGACCGGGCCGGCCGGCACCCGGTGCCGTGCGCAGCGTGACGACGCCGCGCACGGCACCGTCCCACGCCACGGCGACGGTGTGCCCGGCGTCGGGCGTCCCGGCCGGGACCGCGACGCCCTGCCCGGCGACCCAGCCGGGCGGTCCGAGCAGCACGCGCCGCGTGTTGAGGAGACCGCCGGGGGCCAGGCCCGCGTGCGCGCGCCGGACGAGTCCCTCGAGCCCGCCGCCCGGGTGCTCGGCGAAGCCGCTGACCTCGAGCGGCGGCCGGTCGTCCTCGTCCTCCGCCGCGGACTCCGGCAGGCCGGCCTCC
>DATGOB010000217.1:0-27720 GCA_036010205.1 Promicromonospora sp.
GTGGCGCCGAAGGCGGCGCTCAGCCCGTCGACGCCGAGCACCGCGGTGTCGAGGCTGAACTCGCTCAGGGTGGCGCCGACCAACGGCCCGACCAGCTCATACGACTGGCGGCGCGGCACTCCCCCGGTGACCACGATCTTCACGTGCTCCCGCACGGACAGCTCGTAGGCGATGTTCAGCGCGTTGGTCACGATGGTGACGCCGGGGGCCTCGGCCTTGCGGAGCCGCTCGCTGCGGCCGAGCTCGCGGGCGACCTCGGTGGTCGTGGTGCCGCCGTTGAGCCCCACCGACTCGCCGGGCTCGATGAGCTCGGCGACGGAGCGCGCGATGGCCTTCTTGGCCTCGGCCTGGCGCGCGATCTTGTACTGCAGCGGCAGCTCGTACCCGGACCCGAGCGAGGTCGCCCCGCCGTGCGTGCGCGTGACGAGGCGCTGCTCGGCGAGGGTGTTGAGGTCGCGCCGGACCGTCGCCGTCGACACGCCGAGCTGCTCGCTGATGTCGGTGATCGACACGCTTCCCCGCTCGCTCACGAGCTCGAGCACGAGGTTGAGTCGCTGCTGCTGCGTCATCGGGGTGCCCTGGGGTTCACGGCAGCATCTTCGCACGGGTGGACGGGGGTCGTGAGCGATTCTGCTCATGTGGGGGGCTAATGAGCACGGGGTGTGTCGCGTCGGGTGGGCCCAAGGCGGGCGCCGCTCGGGTGCACGACCCGGAGTTTGCTAAGGTATCGCCCGCGGCGTGCCTCACGGTGCGTGCGTGCGGGCGTAGCTCAATGGTAGAGCCTTAGTCTTCCAAACTAATTACGCGGGTTCGATTCCCGTCGCCCGCTCAGAGTGCGGGAGCCCAGGCCAGAGAGTGTTTCTGGCCTGGGCTTCGTGCATTGTGGAGGGGTGGAAGCGGCGCCGGCTGGCCCTAAATGGCCCTAAGTCGCTCGCGGCAGGGCCAGGAGCCGGAGTCCTAATGTCCGCTTCACCTGATCCGCGGCCGGCCTCGTCTGGCGAGGCGCGCGCACCTCGAAGCTCGCCAGGTATCCCGGGTCCTAGAGGAACGTCGTGGAGATCTGGCCGCGCGTCCGGGTGAAGTGCGCCTGGCCCACGAACTGGGTGCGCCCAGCTCTGTCGACAAGGACTTCGACAGTGGTCACCGAGCGCGCCTCTTGACGAGGCTGCCGGCCCGCAGCCGGCCGATGTCACTGTCCAGCGGGTCGATCGCATCGACAACCTGGTCGAGCACGCCGAGCGCACGGAGTACCTGGGCGACGTTGCGGAGACTGACGGTCGAGTCGCCGGTCTCGATCTTGCGCAAGGTATCGCGTGTGATGTCCGCGCGCTCGGCCACCTGCTGCGCCGTCAGGCCCAGGATCATGCGCCAGCCGCGGACATGCCCGCCCAGGGCGGCGAGCTGCCGGTCGATCTTGTACCCAGCCATGATCCTCGCTTCTTATGACGACTGCAGTAGTCATATCGCACCGATATGACGAGTACACCCGCCATAACGAGTGACACTCACCGCCGCACGTCCCGCGCCTTCGGCGTCAGCGACGGCCCGATCGACGCCGGGTCCGGCTTCTTCTTGCCCTCTTCCCCGACCATCCGCGGCGAGGGTCTGATGGGCCAGCGCTCGACCACCTGCGACCGGAGCTCGTAGCCCCGGGCGGCGGCCACGACGTCCCACACGATCGCAACAACCACGACGACGACCGAGCCGGCAAGCGTCACCTGCGCCTGCGTGACGAAGCCGCCGAACGTCTCGTCGGCGTCGCCGTACAGCGTCGCGATGTCAGCCATGCCGCCGGTGCCGAGGCTGTACACGGCCCAGCCGAACGTGGTCCCGAGGGCGGCGAGGAACGCCAGGGCCTGCGCGAAGACCACAGCCTGACGACCGGCGTACTTCCGCAGCAGGTCCTGCGGCGGGCGGGTCATGTCCGGGGAGGCCAGCGCCGCACGGAGGATCTGCTGCTCGCGCCGCTGCACGGCCGAGTCGGTGAAGAAGCCCACCACCAGGAGTGCGACGGCCGCCACCATGAAGGTCACGGAGACCCAGATGCCGGCGACGAGCACCACCTCGACGCCGTCCCCGTACTCGACGCGCGGACCGGCTTCTGTCCTGGTGTGGTGCGGGTGCGTGACGAACAGCCAGAGCTCCATGAGGCTGAACCCGAGCGCGAAGCACACGATGCCCGCGTACTCGTACCAGGCGGCTCGCCGGCGCAGGCGCTCGAGCTCGGCCGGGAGCTGCGCGTCGCCGCCACCGGACCGCACGGAGGCGGCCCGCCGCCACGCGGCGTGCTCGTCGGCGGTGGTCCAGTGCGCGGCGATCTCCAGCCGACGCCTGCGGTGCGCGGGGCGGCCCGCGAGCGCCAGCAGCAGGAACAGCCCGCCGACGCCCGTGGCTGCGAGGAAACCCCAGAGGATGGGCAGCTCGCTGCCGTTGACGATGAAGGCGGCGATCGCGGCCATCAGCAGCGAGATGCCTCCGACCGCCACGGACATGACGAGGAACGCGCGGAACGGCGGCTCGGCCGCGACCAGGTCGACCTGACTCGGGTGCGGAACGGCCGTCCGGGGCGCTCCCGCGCGGCCGGCCCGGACCAGCGCGCGCGACGTGACCAGCTCCCGCAGCGCGAGCAGCACCGTGGTCACCACCCCACCGCCGAGGGCGAGCAGCAGCACCGGCATCATGCCGGCGCGGGCGAGCTGGTCGATGGCGCCGCTCAGGGCGGGCTCGCCGGAGAGCGCCTCTTCGCCGACCATCGCGACGGCCAGGAGCAGGACGAAGGACGCCCCGATGCCGATGAGGAACGGGGCGAGCGCGTTGATCGCCCCGTTGACGAGGTTCCCGGCCAGTCCCACCGGGTACACGCGCCAGTGCGGCCCGTCTGCGGAGGATCGTCGTGTCGACATGGCGCGGCAGTCTATCCGTGGGGTGCAGCAGCGGCTCGGCGCAGCGCCGGGGGCGGCGTCCCCGCCGAGGTCGTGAGTCCCGCTGCAGGTCGGTCCATGCCTGTGCCGACCTGCAGCGTGGTTCACGACCTCACGCGCGGGTGCCGACCCGGACCCGGGTCAGGAACCGTCGATCAGCCTGATCGCCAGGTCCGGGTCGAACGTCCCCGCCGGCACCGACGGCGCCACGCCGCACGGCCCGTCCGAGACCCCGGGCGTCTTGACCCACAGCAGCATCTCGGCCCCGCCACCGACCTGCGCAGGCACACCCAGCCGCCGTCCGGCCGGGTTGCACCACCCGTCGCCGCGCCCGTTGCCGTTCCGGCTGGTGTCGATCACGAAGGGCTTCGTCGTCCCGAGATAGCCGTTCACCGCGTTCGCGTAGCTGACGGACTGGCTCGTCGTGTAGAAGTTCGAGACGTTCACCGAGAAGCCGCGGACGTTGTCGATCCCGGCCTGGTCCAGTCGGTAGGCGATCGTCGACGCGTTGGTCCAGCCGGCGTTCCCGGCGTCGAGATAGGCGTAGGTGTTGGGCGCCTTCTGCCGGAACATCTGCGTCGCGTACAGCAGCATCCCGAGCCGTTCCTCCTTCTGCGCCTGGGTCATGCAGTCCATGCCGTTCAGCGCGTCCGGCTCGATGATCACGACGGCGGGCCTGGTCCCGATCCCGGCCGCGAAGCTCGAGATCCAGGTGCGGTAGGCGCTGACGCTGCCGGCGCCCCCGCCGGAGTGGCCCGCGCAGATGTCGCGGTCCGGGATGTTGTAGGCCACCAGGACGGGCAGCTTGTCCTGCCCGTCCGCACGCCCGACGTAGCTCGCCACCGTGCTGCCGATCGAGGAGTCGTTCCCGAACCAGCGCGCGATCGGCTCGGACCCGATCGACGCCTGGATCCGGGACGCCCGGGAGTCTCCCGCGTTGTTGCGCGCCCACACGG
Source organism: Promicromonospora sp. (assembly GCA_036010205.1). Taxonomy (GTDB): domain Bacteria; phylum Actinomycetota; class Actinomycetes; order Actinomycetales; family Cellulomonadaceae; genus Promicromonospora. The sequence goes on from DATGOB010000217.1 coordinate 3,878, forward strand.
CGGGGAGCGAGTCGGGATTGACGTAGAAACCGCTCGTCATGCCGATCGGGTCGGCTGCTGCCGCGGGTACCGCCGGGAGAAGGAACGCGGCGGCGGCCGTCGTCGCAGCGAGGGTCTTCAGGATCTTCATTCCGGAGTTCCTCTCTGAGCCCCGGAGCCCTTCCTCGGTGAAGGACGTCCGTGGGCGGCACGCTCGTCCGACCGCTCCGGAGGTGTCAATCGGTCGGGGTTCTCCCGAAAGAAAGCGCTCACGGCGGGGAGGGCACCGTGACCGCGCGGCCTCCTGCCGCGGGCCACCACGACACGATCGTCCGCATCACACCCGTTCCGCGTGCCGATCGCCCCAGCCCTGGTAGACATGCCATCGAGCAGCACGACGAAGGAGGAACCTCGGATGCAGGACGGCAGGTCCCTGCGGATCTGGGTATGGGTCGTCGCCGTCCTCGGCTACCTGATCCTGCCCGTGATCGTGTTCTTCTCGGTCCTGGGCGTCGGGGCCGACCGTGCGTTCGGTGGGACCAGCGGCCCGCCCGGAGGTGTCGCCGGCATCGGCGTGTTCGTCATCCCGATCCTGACGTGGGTGATCACCGTCTCGCTGCACCACGAGCGCCTCACGCTCGGCGACACGGCGCGGGACGGCGTGTTCCTGAACTGGGTCGGCGGCGTGCTCGTGGCCGGTCTGGTGGTCGGCACCGTCGGCTCGTACGTCGTCCCCTGGGCGGCCGAGTACCTGCAGACCCACGAGCGGGCGAGCGTCGCGGTCGGCGCGCAGGAGGTCCTGGGCACCCAGGTACACGGCACGGGCCTCAGCGCCTGACGTGCCTCGGACCTGGTCGACAGCGGTCGCCCGCGCCGATGGCCGTCAGCCCCGCCCCAGGAAGTCCACCAGCACCTGCCGTGTCTGGCCGAGCTCCGTGAGCTGCCGGTCGACGTCGTCCAGCATCTCGGCGACCTTCTCCCGCGCCACGGCGTGGTCCTCGGCGGACGCGGTCCGCGACGCGCAGGCCAGGAGCGCCCGCACCTTCTCCTGCGGGAACCCCATCTGGAACATCGTGCGGACGGTGCGCGCGGTGTCGACGGCGCTCTCGTCGTACTGCCGGTACCCGTTGGGGGCACGGGTCGCGGTGAGCAGCCCGAGCTCCTCGTAGTACCGCAGCAGCCGCGGGCTGACCCCGCTGCGTGCGCTCAGCTCGCTGATGATCATCACGTGCTCCGTCCCCTTGACCCTCACATCATGTGAGACTTTAGCGTTCCGGCATGACCACCAGCACCCGCCTCGAGCTCGACGTCGACGGCCGCACCCGCACGCTCGCCGTCGTCACCGGGCCGGACACCCGACCGCGCACAGCGCCCCGCCCGCTCGTCCTCGTGCTCCACGGCTCACGCCAGTCCGGCGCCGCCCACCGCACCTTCACCGGCGGCAGCTACGACCGGCTCGCGACCGAGCACGGCGCCGTCGTCGCCTACCTCGACGGGTACCGCGGCAACTGGAACGACGCGCGCAGGGAGAGCGCGTTCCCCGCGCGCCGGGAGAACGTCGACGACGTCGGCTTCGTGCGCCGCGTCGTCGCGCACCTGGCCGCCACGCACGACGTCGACCCCGGGCGGGTGCACGCCGTCGGCTACTCGAACGGCGGGCAGATGGTGCTGCGCCTGCTGCACGAGGCGCCGGACCTGCTCGCAGGCGCCGCGGTCGTGGCGGCGACCATGCCCGCGCCGGAGAGCTTCCTCGCCCCGGCGCCCGCGCCCGCGCCGCACCCGGTCCCGATCCTGCTGGTGCACGGCACGAAGGACCCGGTCGTCCCCTACGCCGGCGGCCGCTTCCCGGCCTTGACCCGCCGTGTCTTCCACGTCGACGGCACAGCGCTGTCCGCCCCGGAGACGGCCCGCTATCTCGCCCGCCGCAACGGGATCACGGCCGAGCCGACCCACCGGCGGCGCACGGCGCGCGACCGCGGCACCTGGATCGAGCAGACCGACTTCCGGCAGGACGACCTGCCTCCCGTACGGCTGCTCACCGTCCACGGCGGCGGCCACACGGTGCCCGGCCCGGGGCGGCAGCCGTTCGTCGTCGGGCGGACGGCGCGCACCCTCGCCACCGCGGACGCCGTCGCCGCGCACCTGGGCCTCGCCGCCGACCGCGAGCGACGCCGCACGTCACGATGAGGCGGCGCGCGTCGCAACTCCCCTGGTCGGACGCCGTCTGACCCTAGGATCGACCCGTGCCGGGCTTTTTCACCCTCCTGTTCGCCGTCCTGGGCCTCGTGCTCGCCTACCGCGACCCGCGCCGCCTCCTGCCCGGGGTGCTGCTCGGGCTCGCCGCGACGTCGCTCGTCGCGTGGGTGGTCAGATCCGTGCTCGAGCTCGGGGCCGCCCTCGCGGGGTTCGACGACACGACCCGGAACATCGTGGGCGGCGTGCTCATGCTCGCCGTCCCGGTGCTGGCAGGTCTCGGCCTGGGCGTCGCGCTCGTGCTCAACGGGGTGACGATGCTGCGCCGCGAGCGCCGCACCCTCGGCAACACGCTGTCGCTCATCGCGGGTGTCTGTGTGCTGGGCGTCATCGGCGCGGGGCTGGTGTCGGTGCTGACGGGCTGGTTGCTGCCCGCTGTCGTGCTGCTGCTGTTCGCGGCCCCGATCGGGTACGTGGGGTTCGCGTTCGCGGTGTTCCTCGCCTGGTCGCTGGTGTACGCGCGGGTCGCGCGGCTGGCTCCTCCCCCGGCGGCCGTCGTGGTGCTGGGGTCGGGGCTGATCGGGGGCCGGGTGCCGCCGCTGCTCGCGCAGCGGGTGGCGCTGGGGGTCGAGGTGCAGGGCGGCGAGCGCCGTCCGGTGCTGGTGCTGTCCGGCGGGCAGGGGCCGGACGAGCCACGCAGCGAGGGCGAGGCGATGGCGGAGCACGCGCGCGGGCTGGGCGCGCCGGACGAGGGCGTGCTGGTGGAGGGCGCGTCCCGGACGACGGAGCAGAACCTGCGCTACTCGCGGACCCTCCTGGCGGACGCCGGCGTCGAGGGCCCGCTGCTGGCCGTCACCAACGACTACCACGCGTTCCGTGCCGCGACACTGCTGCGCCGGCTGGGCATCGCGGGGCACGCGATCGGTGCGCGCACGGCCCGGTACTACCTGCCGAGCGCGCTGCTGCGGGAGTTCGTCGCGCTGCTGCGGGACCACCGGACGTTCAACGCCGTCGCGCTCGGGCTGCTCATGCTGCCGACGCTCGCGTTCGTCGTGCTCTCCCTGCTGCGGCTCTGAGATCGCGGCGCCCTGACCTGCGCTGTCCCCCGCAGGAGTGACAGCGCCCGCCGCCCGGGTCCACCCCTGGGCGGACGACGGATCTGACCGCGGGCGGACTACGCGCGGAGGCCGACCGACAAGGATCGACCGCATGACGACAACGGAAGCGCAGCCCGCACCCGGCACCACGACGTCACCCGCACCAGGACGACTGGTCGCCCTCGACACGGCCCGGTTCCTCGCGATCGTCGGGATGGTCGCCGCCCACGTGGCGCTCCTCCCGATCCCGGGACTGTCGTTGCTGGTGGACGGCCCGCCCTCGACGATGTTCGCGATCCTGGGCGGCGCGAGCGCCGTCCTGGCCACGCGGGGCCTGGTCGCACGGTCCGGGCGGACGGCGGCCACGCTGTCGCTGGTCGCGCGCGGTCTCGTGCTGGTCGCGGTCGGCCTCCTGCTGGACCTCGCGCCGGGTCCGGTCGTCGTCGTGCTGGTGCCGTTCGGCGTCACGCTGATCCTGCTGGCGGTGCTGCTGCCGCTGCGTTCCCGCTGGCTCCTCGTCATCGCGACGGTGCTCGCCGTCGCAGGCCCGATCGGGAACCACGCCCTGCGGCAGGCGCTCCAGCTGCGGACCATGGGCGAGCTGTCCTTCGCGTCGCCGTGGGCGTTCACGCGCTCGGTGCTGGTCACCGGCACCTACCCCGTGGTGACGTGGCTCGTGTACGCGCTGATCGGCGTCGTGGTGATCCGTGCCGTCCTCGCCGCGCGCGAGCAGGGCACGGTGCGTCCGCTGGCCCGGCGGCTGACCTGGTGGGGCCTCGGTGCCTCCGTGGTGGCGACCGGGGTGTCGGTCGTGCAGGTGCAGCTCTCGGTGGTGCCGCGCATGGCGGACCTGGGGCTGGACACGTTCGTGACCCACCTCGTGGCGCTCTCCCCGAGCTTCGGCGGCCCGATCGGTGGCGGGCTCGACGCCGTGCTGACCGCGACCCCGCACAGCGGTACCACCGGTGACATCGTCCGCACGGGCGGGCTGGCTCTGGCCGTCGTCGGCCTCCTGCTCCGCAGGGGGCTCACGGACCGTCCGGTGCGGTGGCCGGGGCGCATCGTCCGTGCGGGCGGCGCCGCACCGCTGACCATCTACGTCGTGCACGTGCTCGCCTACCGGCTGCTGTGGGCGACGCCCGGCGCCGTGAGCCCCGACGGCTCGACGGTCTGGTGGCTGACGGGTGTCGGTGGCTTCGGGGTGCAGCTCGGGATCGTGCTCGCGGTGAGCACCGTGCTCGTCGTCGTCGGCCGGAGGGGGCCGCTCGAGACCGGGGTGTCCGCGGTTGCGCGGACCGCGGCGCGCCTGGCGCGCTGAGCGACCGCAGGCAGGGGCCCGGCAGGGAATGCCGGGCCCCTGCCTGCGGGTTCGCCTCTACGACGAGCCCCCAGCCGAAAGAGCACCCCATGCGCATCTCGCTCCTCGACCGTACGCGCACCCGTGTCGGCGAGTCCGACGCCGACGCGGTCGCCGGGACCATCGAGCGGGCCGGACGCGCCGAACGCCTGGGGCTGCACCGGTTCTGGGTCGCCGAGCACCACTCCGTGCCGGGCATCGCGAGTGCGGCGCCCACCGTGCTGCTCGCCGCGATCGGCGCGCGGACCAGCACGATCCGGATCGGCACGGGCGGTGTCATGCTGCCGAACCACACGCCGCTCGTCGTCGCGGAGCAGGTCCGCCTGCTCGAGGCGATGTACCCCGGGCGGGTCGACGTCGGCGTCGGGGCGTCGCTGGCGTTCAAGGCCGCCATCCGGCGGGCGCTCGGCCGCACGACCCTCGACCCCCAGGAGCACGAGCGGGCGGTCGAGGAGCTGCGGTCCTACCTGCACGGCGAGCCCGACGACGACGTCGTCGCCAAGCCGCACGTCACCCCGCCGCCCCTCTTCGTCCTGGCGATCAAGAGCGGCCTCGGGCTCGCGGCGCGGCTCGGGCTGCCCGCGGTCATCGGCGGGCCGCTGCTGCACGACACCGCGGCGGCCCAGGCCTACGTCCGGGACTTCCGGCCCAGCCCGGCCGTGCCCGAGCCGTACCTCGTGGCGAGCGTCGACATCGCGGTCGCCGCCACGGCCGAGCGTGCCCGCGACCTGCTGCTCCCGGAGGTCTGGGCGCTGGCGAGCTCGCGCGAGACCGGCGGGTTCACGGCCCTGCGGCCGGTCGAGGAGGTGCGGCGCCTGCTCGGCGAGGCGAGCCCGAAGGTGCGGGAGTCGGTCAAGCGTGGGCTGGGGTCGGTGATCGCCGGGACGGCGGAGGAGGTCGCGGACGCGGTCGCGTCGCTCGCGACGCGGACGGGCGCGGCCGAGATCATGGCCACCACCAGCACGTACGACCGGGGCGACCTGGCGGAGGCGGACGAGGCGCTGGCGGGGCTGCTGGGCCGGGGCTGAGGGCCCGGCGGCCGGGGGCTTTCCGGCATCCTGCGGCCCGGATACTGTCTGCCCGTGACCGACGAGGGTCGGAAGAGGGCGTGACGAGGGGGTTGCCGGTGAGCGCGGGGACGAGGACAGAGACACCAGCCGGGGTGCCGGAGGCGCCCAACACGGACTTCTCGGCGTTCGCGACGCCGGACGTGTTCCCGTGGCAGCAGACCCGCCGCGTCGTCGAGGCCGTGGCGCGGCTGCAGATCGAGCAGACGCGGGTCGTGCGTGCGGTCGAGCTGAACCAGCCGGTCGCCGCGCACGTCATCGGCCGCGGCCTGACCGGGATCAACGAGGCCCTCGCCCGGGCCGCGGGCTCCTGGCGGACGCTCGAGTCGGTCAGCCGCATCGGCGCCGTCGAGCAGCTCAGGGTCAGCCTGCCGAACAACGCGTACTTCATGGAGCACGGGCTGCGCATGGTCAGCATCTGGAACCGCTCCGGCCTGGACCTCGACGCCCGCCTGGTGCTCGCCGGGGAGGACCCGAGCGTCTACTACTTCGCGTACGCGCCGCTGCAGATGAAGATCGTCGACGGCGCCGGTGTGCTGCTCGACGGCCCGGTCCTGCACGGGGAGCGCACCGTGATCGACGTGCGCGACGCCGCCTGCCTCGCCGCGGCCCGCGCGTACTGGGACGCCGTCGTCGGCACCATGTATCCCTGCGGGGCGGAGACCGCCGCGCTCACCGAGCTCACCCCGCGCAGGCGTCGCATCGTCAGCCTCATGCTCACCAGCTCCACCGACGAGCAGATCGCCGACAAGCTCCACCTCAGCGTCCGCACCGTGCGGTCCGACATCGCCGCCGTCCTCGACCTCCTGGACGCGCCCACCCGGTTCGTCGCCGGCGTCCGCCTGCGCGAGCGGCTCGGCACAGCGGGCCCGCGTCCCGGGTCCTCGACGGCCTGACATCGTCGCCTCCGGCACACACTTTTGCGGCGCCCGCCGCCACGCGGGGGTTAGGGTCGTGCGCCGGGGAGTGGACGGACGTGTCAGCGGGGGTCGCGATGGTCGGTGCAGCGGCGGTACACCGGACGGGGACGGGTTCGTCCCTCGTCTTCGACTTCTCCGCCTACACCGCGACAGGCACCCTGTCGTGGCAGCGGACCCAGCGGGTCTTCGAGGCGATGGCGCACCTGCAGGAGCAGCGCGCCAGGGTCGTCCAGGCCCTCGGCTGCCGTCAGCGGGTCGCCGCGCGCATCGTCGGCCGCGGTCCCGAAGGGATCAACCACGCCCTGACCAGGGCCGCGGTCGGCTGGCGGACGCTCGAGTCGATCCGCCACTCGGGCACCGTCGGTCAGCTCAGGACCAGCCTGCCGAACAACGCGATCCTGATCGACGCCGGACTGCGCATGACCAGCGTCTGGAACCACTCCGGCCTCGACCCGGACGCCCGCCTGGTCCTGTCCGGCGAGGACCCGTCCGTCTACCTCTTCGGGTTCGCACCCCTGCAGATGAAGATCGTCGACGGCACCAGCGTGCTCCTCGACGGGCCGACCGTCTGCGGCAGCCCCACCGTCGTCGAGGTCCGCGACGCCGCCTGCCTCACCGCCGCCCGCGCGTACTGGGACGCCGTCCTCGACACCACCTACCCCTGCGACTCCGAGACCGAGAGCCTCGCCGAGCTGACCGTTCGCCAGCGCCGGATCGTCACCCTCATGCTCACCAGCTCCACCGACGAGGAGATCGCCCACCGGCTCGACGTCAGCGTCCGCACCGTGCGCGCCGACATCGCGACCGTCCTCGAGCTCCTCGACGCGCCCACCCGCTTCGCGGCCGGCGTCCGCCTCCGCGAACGCCTCGGGATGCCCGCCGCGCCGCGGTAGCCCGGTCGCGCGGGCGTGACGTCGTCGGACGCGGGACCCGCTCGCGAACGCGTTGCGCACGGTAGACAGCACCTACGTCGCGCAACACGCTCGCGAACCACCGCGCCCCGACGAGCCGACACGCCGAGCGACACGCCGGACACGGCCGGGCCTCCATCGAACGATGCAACCCCCGCGGACCGTCCGAACGCCGGTAGAGCCCGCTGAGCGCCGTCCATAGCGTCGGTGGAGGAAGAAACCACGTCCTCCTCACCGAAAGGTCGCTCCGATGACCGCGATCGACACACCGCCCCGGCTCGACACCGCCGTGCGCCTCGACCAGCTCACCAAGACCTACCCGAACGGCCCCGAGCAGGTGGCCGCGCTGCGGGGCGTGTCGCTCGCCGTCCGGCCCGGCGCGTTCACCGCGATCATGGGGCCCTCCGGCTCGGGCAAGTCGACGTTCCTCAACGTCGCCGCGGGCCTCGACACGCCGACGAGCGGGCGGGTGCACATCGGCGACACCGACCTCACCGCCCTGTCGGCCGACGCCGTCACGCGCTTCCGCCGTCGGCACATCGGCTTCGTGTTCCAGGCGTACAACCTCGTCGGCCACCTCACGGTCGCCGAGAACGTCCAGCTCCCGCTGCTGCTCGACGGGCGCCGCCCGGACCCGAGGTGGCAGGACACGTTGCTCGAGTCCGTCGGGCTGGCGGGCATGGCCGACCGCCTGCCGCGCGAGCTGTCCGGCGGGCAGGCGCAGCGCGTGGCGATCGCCCGCGCGCTCGTCACGCGGCCGACCGTCGTCTTCGCCGACGAGCCCACCGGCGCCCTCGACCGCCGCACCGGCGACCAGGTGCTCGACGTGCTCCGCGGCACCGCCAAGCAGCTCGGCCAGACGCTGGTCGTCGTGACGCACGACCCGTCCGTGGCCGTCGCCGCCGACGACGTGCTCTTCCTCGCCGACGGCCTGCTCGCCGGCGGGCTCGTCGCGCCGACCACCGACCAGGTCGTCGCCCGCCTCGTCGAGCTGGGGCGGTGACGACCATGTGGTCCTTCGCCCGCTCCGCGGTCCGCGCCAACCCGGCGAGCTTCGCCGGAAGCTTCCTCGTCGTCGTGGCCGCCGCCGCGCTCCTCGCCGCGAACGGTGTGCTCATGGAGAGCGGTCTGCGCGCCGACGCCCCGATGCTCACCACGGTCGCCGGCTCGTTCGCCGGCACGGCCGTCCTCGTCGTCGCGCTCGTCGTCGCCTCCACGTTCGCCGCGGCGCTGCGCCGCCGCACCGAGCAGTACGCACTCCTGCGCGCCGTCGGCGCCACTCCCGCGCAGGTGCGCTCGATGGTGACGGCGGAGGTCGGCCTCGTGTTCGCCGTCGCGGCCCCCGTCGGCGCCGTGCCCGGCCTGTTCGCCGCGCACCTGTTCACGCCGCTGCTCGCGTCGGGCGGCATCGTGCCCGAAGGGCTCGACCTGGTCGTCACGCCCCTGCCCGTGCTCGGCGCACTGACCCTGCTCTTCCCGACGGCGCTGCTCGCGGCGCGGCTCGTCGCCCGGTCGGTCACGAGCGTCAGCCCGACGGCAGCCGTGCGCGGCACCGCCGCCGAGCCCGCCGGGCTGTCGGCCGCGCGGCGCGCGTGGGCCGTCGTCCTGCTGGTCTCGGGCCTGCTCCTGGCCGGCACGCCGTTCGTCCTGCCCGGCCTCCTGGGCAGCGCGGCGGGCGCGACGTCGGCGTTCCTGCTCATCAGCGCCGCCGCCCTGGCGGGACCCGCGCTGGTCGGGGCGGCGGCCCGTCGGGCGGTCGACGCCTCCCGGACGTCACGGCACGCCGCGACACTGCTCGCGCTGCTCAACAGCCGTGGCTTCGCCCGCCGCCTCACGACGGCGATCGTGCCGCTCGCCCTGTTCCTCGCGCTGGGCACGGTGCAGACGGGGGTGAACGGCAGCATCGTCGACGCCACAGCCGCACAGCTCCGCACGGGGGTCTCCGCCGACGCCGTGGTCACCGCGCCCGGCAGCCTCACGCCGGAGCAGGTGGACGCCGTCACGACGACGCCGGGTGTCGAGGCCGTGCTCGCGACCGCGTCGGTCCCCGCCGAGGTGCGGACGGACCCGGACGACGACCTCGGCGGCCTGGCGTGGGAGCCGTCGGCCCTCACGGCCCTCTCCGGGGACGCCGCCGGCCTGGTCGACGTCGGCGTGACCGCGGGTTCCCTGTCCGACCTGACCGGCCCCGGCACGGTCGCGGTCAGCGCGGAGAGCCTGTTCGCAACCGGAAAGGGCGTGGGCGACACCGTCGACGTCCGGCTCGGCGACGACGAGACCTCGCCGACGATCGTCGCCGTCTACGACCGTGGCCTGGGCTTCGGTGACTACCTGGTCGACGCCGCGGCGCTCCCGGAGCCGGTCCCTGCTGCCGCGCTGTACGTGCGCGGGCCGGCCGACCTCGCCGTCCCGGGGCTGCAGGTGCTCACCGTGGACGAGTACGTCGACGCGACCGTGTCCGGCGCCGCGGCGCAGCAGGAGCTCGGCACCGTGCTGCTGCTCGTGCTCATCGTGTTCATCGCGATCGCCGCCGCGAACACCCTGGTCATGCTGACCAGCGCCCGCCGGCCGGAGCTCACCCTGCTGCGCCGGGTCGGGGCGACGCGTCGGCAGCTCACCGCGATGATCGGCGTCGAGTCGGCGTTCGTCGCCGGGACGGCCCTGGTGGTGGGGACGCTGGCCGTGCTGCCGGCGCTGGTCGGCGTCGCGTACGGGATGCTGGGCACCGCCGTCCCGGCGTTCGACTGGTCTGTCTACGGCGCCCTGGCGGCGGCGGTCGTGCTCATCGCGACCGCGGCGACCCTCGTCCCGACCCGCCTGACAACCCGCTAACCCTCTGCCGAGGTAGTCAGTTGGCGAGGTAGTCAGTTGGCGAGGTAGTCACGTGGCGAGGTAGTACTACTTCGCTACGTGACTACCTCGCCAACTGACTACCTCGGCGGGGGCGCGCGGGGTCAGGCTGTGCGGGGGTGGACGCCCATGCCACCGGAGACCACGAGGTCCTCGCCCGTGACGTAGCCCGCGGCGTCGGACGCGAGGTAGGCGACCGCCTCCGCGACGTCCGTCGTCGTGCCGACGCGGCCGAGCGGCACCTCCGCACCCCAGGCCGCGAGCGCCTCGGGCGCCATGCCCATCCGGCTGTACACCGGGGTGTCGATGACGCCGGGACTCACCGCGTTGACGCGGATCCCGCGGGGCGCGAGCTCGAGCGCGAGCGAGCGCATGAGCGGCAGCAGCGAGTTCTTGGCGGCCATCATGGCGGCGCCGGTCCCCTCCCCCGCGCCGACGGTGAAGACGACCGACGACCCCTCGCCGAGGAGAGGCAGCGTCCGCTGCAGCGTGAAGAAGCTGCCCTTGACGTTGACGTCGAAGACGACGTCGAAGTCCTCCTCCGACGTCGACTCGAACGGCCCGCTGCGGAACGCCGCGGCGTTGAGGAACAGCAGCCCGATCGAGCCGAGGTGCTCGCGCGCCTGCTCGGCGGCTGCGTCGATGTCGCTCAGCGACGCCAGGTCGGCACGGACGGCGCGCACGCCGTCGGGCAGGTCGGCGTCGCCGACGTGGGTCACGCCGGTGACCATGACGCGCCAGCCGCGCGCATGGAGCAGCTCCGCCGTCGCCTTGCCGATGCCGCTGGTCCCGCCGGTGATGAATGCGGTCTTCGTGCTCATGTCGTGTCCTTCGCTCGGAGGGTGGTGCATGGCAGCGTACGCCCCTGTGGCAGCGACTGCCAACTAGTCATTGACCGCCACGGGCGTTACGCTGCCGCCATGAACCTGCGCGACCGCACGCGGCAGCTCGCCGTCCAGGAGATCCTCGACACCGCGCTGCGCCTGTTCACCGAGCAGGGCTTCGAGGCGACGACCATCGCCCAGGTCGCCCACGAGGCCGGCGTCTCGCAGCGCACCCTCTTCCGTTACTTCGGCACCAAGGAGGACCTGGTCGGCGGGGCGCAGGACGAGTTCGTCGCGCTCGTCGGCACCACGCTCCGCGAGCAGCCCGACGACGTCGACGCCTGGACCGCCCTGCGCGAGGCCCTCGCGGCCGCGCTGTCGGTGCACGCCACACCGCTCGACGCGCTCGCGCGGTTCCGGCTGATCCACACCACGGCATCCCTGCGCGCCGCCTATCTCGGCAAGCGCGTGCGCCTGCAGGAGGAGCTCGTCCCGCTCGTCGAGGCGCGGCTCGACGGGTCCGTCCCGGCCGCGGGCTCCGCCACGACCCGGGCGCGCGCCGTCCTCGGCACGGTCTTCGGCTGCTTCGACGCCGCCATGGCCACCTGGCTCGACCACGACGGCGAGGGCGATCTCCTCGACCTCTACGACGAGGCGGTCGCGGCCGTGCGCGGCGCTCGCGCGTGACGACGGCCTCTTCGCCGGTACGCTTCGTCGGCATGGAGTGGCGTGACGTCGAGCTCGTGCAGGTGGCGACCACCGTCGACACCGTGGAGGCGGCGCAGGCGATCGCCTCGTCGGCGGTCGGGAGACGGCTGGCGGCGTGCGCGCAGACCGAGGGCCCGATCACGAGCGTGTACCGCTGGGACGGCGCCGTGCAGACCGACACGGAGTGGCGCGTCGTCCTCAAGACGACGGCGGCCCTGGCCGAACGCCTCACCGAGCACCTCGTCCGTGAGCACTCGTACGAGGTGCCGGAGGTCGTGGTGACGCCCCTGATCGGCGGCAACCCCGAGTACCTGCGTTGGATCCGCGACGAGACCGCGGACGGGACCGCCCCCGAGCCACGGGACGCGTGACGTCCGGGATGCCCGTCGCGCCCGTCACAGGGAGGAGACAACGGCTGCTCGGAGCAACAGCGCTGCGGCGAGGTCGCGCGGACTTCACGGGCACCGGCACGCCGTCCCCCCCTATGGTGGGCCCATGACCACCCACGAACCCGGCACAGGTCCCGACCCCGGCGGCCGACCGGCCCGGCCCTGGTCGCCCTGGGTCTGGGGAGCGATCATCGGGATCGGCATCGGACTCGCGTTCGTCCCGTCGCTCGGCCCGGTGGGCATCGGCATCGGCCTCGCCCTGGCGCCCTCTTCGGCCCCGGGCACGACCGGCACCACCACGACCGGCACCACGGAGCACCGCTCCGACGACCGCCCGGACGACACCGCCCCTGACCAGCCCGGTACCCCCGACACCCCCGACCAGGACCAGTGACCATCACAGCTCCCACCGCCACAGCCCGCCCTCGTCGACGCCTGGTTCGCCGCGTGCTCCTGATCGCCCTCGGGGTGGTCGTCGCCCTCGTCGTCCTCGCCGTCGCCGGGTACCTCTGGAACAACGCGACGGCACGCGACCGCGAGACCGCGGCCGTCCGGGACGCCGGGTTCACCGAGCAGCAGGCGACCGTCGACGACCTGGCGCTCACCTACGGCGAGGGCCCCGACAACGGCTCGCCGCTGGTGCTCGTGCACGGTCAGGGTTCCCGCTGGGAGGACCACGCGCTCGTGCTGCCCGACCTCGCCGAGCGGCACCACGTGTTCGCCGTCGACGTGCCGGGCCACGGCGGCTCCGGCCGTCTCCCCGCGGAGCGCTACACCAACGCCGAGGTCGCGGAGATCCTCGCGAGGTTCGTCGACGAGGTGGTCGGCGAGCCCGCCCTGCTCTCCGGCCACTCGTCCGGCGGCCTGCTCGTGCTCCAGGTCGCGGCCGAGCACCCGGACCTCGTCACCGGCCTGCTGCTCGAGGACCCGCCACTGTTCTCGTCGGAGATGCCACGCCTGCTCGAGACCACGGGCGGCGGGCTGCCGACCATCGCCCGGGACTACCTCGCCGAGCACCCCGACGGCGCCGGCGGCACGGACTTCCAGCGCTGGTTCGTCGAGCGCAGCGACTACTTCGCGTTCTTCGGCCCGGCCGAGGGGCCGATCGTCGACTACTCGCTGCGGTGGATCGACGACCACCCGGACGAGCCGCTGCGGGTCTTCTACCTGCCGCCGCTGGTCAGCGTCTACTTCGAGGGTCTCGTCGAGTACGACCCTGCGTTCGGCGCCGCCTGGGTCGCGGACCGCTGGTACGACGGGTTCGACGCCGCGGCGAGCCTCGCCGCCGTGGACGTGCCCACCACGCTGATCCACACGAACTACTTCGAGCAGGCCCGCGGCAGCGCCTACCAGGACGGCGTCCTCATGGCCGCCATGGACGCCGACGACGCCGACCGGGCGCTCACCCTGCTGCCGGACGCCGAGCTCGTGCAGGTCGCCTCCGGCCACCTGGTGCACTACGAGCGTCCTGACGTCTACCTCGACGCCGAGCGTGCCCTCACCGAACGGTCCGCCACGGCGCCGAGGTCGTGACGTCGGCTCAGGCCGGCGACGGGCCCAGGGTGCGCAGCAGGCGGCCCATCTCGCTGTAGGCCTTGTTGCGGTAGGCCACCAGCGCCTTGACCTCCTCCGGCGTGTAGTCCTTCGTGAGGCCCTTGCCGTTCTTCACGCCCCTGCGGTCGTTCTCGACGGCCTCCTGCACGAGGCGCGGCGTGGCCAGCCGCTCGCCGAAGTTCTCCTCGAACGTGCGGAACCCGCCCGCGTAGACGTCGAGCCCCGCCTGGTCGGCGATCGCGAACGGGCCGAAGAACCCGAGACGGAACCCGAACGTCGTGCGGACGACGGTGTCGATGTCCTCGGGCGAGGCGATGCCCTCCTCGGCGATCGACATCGCCTCCTTGAGCAGCACGTACTGCAGGCGGTTGAGCACGAATCCCGGCACGTCCGCCACGAGGGCACCCTGCCGGTCCGCCTTGCCCAGCAGCTCGCGCACCACGGGCACGACGGCGGGGTCGGTGCTCTCGCTCGGCACCAGCTCGACGCCGGGGATGAACGGCGCAGGGTTGGAGAAGTGCACGGTGAGGAACCGCTCGGGGTTCGTCACGGCCGTGGCCAGCACGCGCGCGGGGATCGTCGAGGTGTTGCTGCCGATGATCGCGTCGGGGCGCGCCGCCGCGGAGATGCGGCCCAGCACGTCGTGCTTGACCTCGACCGACTCGAAGACGGCCTCCTCGACGAAGTCGACGTCCGCCACGGCCTCCTCGATCGAGGCCGCGGTGCGCAGGTTGCCTCGGATCGTCTCCGTCGCACCCGCGTCGTACAGGCCCTCGTCCTCGAACTCCTGCGACTCCGCCAGGAGCCGCTCGTAGGCGGCCTGCGTGGCGTCGGCCGAGGCGTCGGCGATCGTGACGGGCAGCCCGGCCAGCGCGAACGACTGCGCGATGCCCCCGCCCATGTACCCGGCGCCGACGACGGCGACGGAGGTGATGCTCGTGACCATGATGTCCTTCCTGGAACGTGTGGGGTGACGGGAGTCAGCAGGAGGCGCCGGGCGTGACCTCGCCCTCGACCAGGCCCTCCTCGATCTCCCCGATCGCGGCGACCTTGGGGGCCGACGCCGAGCTCGGGTCGAACCGGTACCCCAGCCACTCCCGGGCGAGGCGCCGGGCCAGCTCGATGCCGACCACGCGCTGGCCGAAGCACAGCACCTGCGCGTCGTTGGAGAGCACGGAGCGCTCGACCGAGAACGAGTCGTGCGCCGTGACCGCGCGTACGCCGGGCACCTTGTTCGCGGAGATCGCGACGCCGAGGCCCGTACCGCACACGAGCAGCGCCCGGTCGGCCTCGCCCGCTGCGACGAGCCGCGCGGCCGCCGCCCCGATCTTCGGGTACACGGTGTGCTCGTCGTCGCCCACGCCGACGTCGACCACCGACGCCACCCGCGGGTCCGCCTCGAGGTCCCGCTTGAGGATCTCCTTGTACTCGTAGCCGGCGTCGTCCGCGCCGACCACCAGCCGCAGCCCGTCCGTCATGAGTCCACCTCCGTCGTCGTGGGGGCAGGGACACCGGCCTCGGCGCCCGCCTCCTTCAGCAGCAGGGCGAGCGACGTCGCCCCCGGGTCCGGGACGCCGAGGCTCTTGTCGCCCAGCACCCGTGCGCGACCCCGGCGGGCCGCGATGTCCTTCGTCGCCTCGACGCCCTGGTCCGCCGCCTCGATCGTGGCACGCCACGCGTCGGCGGGCGCCGCGCCTCCCGCGACGGCCGCGGCGAGCGCCTCGGCGGCCGGGTGCAGCGCGTCGACGAGCGTCTTGTCGCCGACGCGTGCGCCGCCGACCTCCTGGATCTGGTCCCGCGCCGCCGCGATGCCTGCGGCGACGTGCTCGATCGTGAGCGCCGCGTCGGCGGGCAGCGCGTCGGCGAGGGCCAGCAGCCCGACGCCCCACAGCGCGCCCGAGGTGCCGCCCGCCTTGTCGGCCCACGCGTCGGCCGCGCGGCGCAGCACGGACGGGGCGTCTCCCCCGGCGCGGACGGCGTCGTCGGCGGCCGCGACGGCGGCGTCGATCCCGCGGCACATGCCGCGGCCGTGGTCGCCGTCGGCGGCGACGGCGTCGAGGTCGCCGAGCACCTGCTCGGCGTCGTGCAGCGCGACCTGGGCGCGGTGGAACAGGCTCGCGACGGTACCCGCAGCGGCGATACCCTCGGGCGTGGTGGCGCGCACGAGCTCGGTCTCGGGCTCGCTCGGCAGGGGCGCGGGCGTCGTGGCAGGCGCGGGCCGCCAGCTGCCGTGGTGGAAGCCGGGCGCGTCGGCGGGTGCGAGCCAGAGGCGCTCGAGCTCGTCGTCGAGCCACGTGACCGTGAGCGAGCAGCCGGCCATGTCGAGGCTGGTCACGTACTCGCCGACCAGCGGGGCGACGATCGTGACGCCGCGCTCGACGAGCAGGTCGTGCACCGTGTCCCAGAGGACGAACAGCTCCTCGTACTTGACGTTGCCGAGCCCGTTGAGCAGCACGGCGGCGCGGCCGTCGGCGTCGGCGGGGCGCTCGGCGAGCACGCGGTCGACGAGCTCGGTGGCCAGCGCGGCGGCGCTGGGCCGGGCCTCCTCGCCGATGCCCGGCTCGCCGTGGATGCCGAGGCCCCAGGCCGCGACGCCCGGCTCGAGCGTGAACAGCGGGTGGTCGTGGCCGGGCAGCGTGCAGCCGTCGAAGGCGACGCCGAACGAGCGGGTGCGGTCGTTGCCGTGGGCGGCGAGGCGGTTGACCTCGGCCAGGTCGGCGCCCTCCTCCGCGGCAGCGCCCGCGAGCTTGAACACCACGAGGTCTCCCGCGACGCCGCGGCGGTCGTGGTGCCGGTCGGCGGGCGCGGAGGCGACGTCGTCGGTCACCAGGAGGATGGTGACGTCCGTGCCCTGGGCGCGCAGGCGGCTGGCGGCCGCACCGAAGTTGAGCACGTCGCCGGCGTAGTTGCCGAACGTGACGAAGACGCCTGCGCCCGCGTCGGCGGCGCGGCACACGTCGAGCACCTGGCGGGTCGACGGGGACGTGAAGATGTCGCCGCAGACGGCGGCGTCGGCCAGGCCGTCGCCGACCAGGCCGGCGAAGGCCGGGTAGTGCCCGGACCCGCCGCCGACGACGACGGCGACCTTGCCCGGGCGGGTGCCGTCCGCGCGGGCGATGCCGCCGGGGACGGCACGGAGCCTGCCCGGGTGGGCCTTGACGAGACCGCTCAGGGCCTCGGGGACGAAGTTTTCCGGTCGGTTGTGGACGAAGGTCATCTCACCTGCACCTTTGCTCGGGAACCTGGGGGTTGCGGGGTCAGCGCCCGGCGCCGCGGAGCACCTCGCGGATGTACTCGCGGTTGATGGCGGCGACGCCGAGGCTGTCGGAGCCGTAGTGCTCGCACACGAAGACCCCCTCGAAGCCCAGCTCGAGGGCCCGGCGGATCACGGCGCGGTAGTTCACGACGCCCTGGACCAGGGGCGTCGGGTGCGTGGCGTACGAACCCGTCGCCGGGTCCTCGTCCCGCGTGTAGTTCTTGATGTGCCAGAAGTTGGTCAGCGGCAGGACCTTCTCGAACATCGTCGGGATGTCCTCGATGGGACGGTGCAGACGCACCAGGTTACCGAGGTCGGGGTTGATGCCGACGTTGTCGCGGTCGACGTCCTGCACGAACCGCACCGCCAGGTCGGGCGTCCCGATGTACGTGTCCTCGTACATCTCGAGGCTGACCTGCACGCCGACCTCGCGGGCGTGGTCGGCGAGCTCGCGGATGCGGGCCACCGCCAGGGCGTAGCCCTCCTTGTCGTCGAGGTCGTCGTGGTGCCCCTCGGCGAGCCAGAACCACAGGGCCTTCTCCTGGGCGGGCGTGAGCGCCTGCATGAACCCGAAGTTGACGACCTCGGCGCCGAGGGCGGGCGCGCGGTCGATGATGGTGTGGCCGAAGCGCAGGTAGTCCGCGCCGCGCTCGGCGTCGATGACGCTGCGACGCGTGGTCGAGACCGACGGCACCGCCAGACCCGTCTCCTGCAGCACCGTGAGCAGCTCGGCGAACCGGGCGTCGCTCAGCTCGCCGATCGACAGCCAGGCGTCGGTGGGGTCGACGTGGGCGAAGCCCAGGTCGGCGACCTGCTGGAGCTGGCCGCGCCAGGACTCGGCGGGGGCGTCGACGTTGGGGGTGCCGTCCGGCGTCGTCGACCCGAAGGAAAGCATGTTGGCCGCGATGGGCCAGTCGTCGGCTGTGCGCATGGTGATCTCCGTCGATCGGGGACGTCGTGCGGCTGCCCGCACGGCGTCTCGGTCGGTCCGCCGGACCGGTACGCCCGGCGGCTGGTCGTGGGTGCCCGCCGGTGCCGTGGCCCCGGCGGCTGGTCAGCCCCGCCCGGTGCGGAGCAGGGTGGTGCGGGGTTCTGCGGTCGAGTCACGCACGACGAACGTGGTGGCGATCTCGATGTGGTGGGAGTCGACGGGCCTGCCCTCGTGGAGCTGCTGGACCGTGTGCACGGCGCGCCGCCCGATCTCCTCGAGCGGCTGGCGTACCGCGGTCAGCGGCGGGTTGGCCCACGAGGCGAGCGGCGTGTCGTCGTACGCGACGAGGCTGACGTCCTGCGGGACCCGCAGCTCCGCGCGGCGGGCGGCCTCGAGGACACCCATCGCCTGGGCGTCGCTGCCCGCGAACACCGCCGTGGGCGGGTCCGGCCGGCGGAACCAGCGCTCGGCGACCTCGACGGCCTGGTCGTGGTCGAACCGGATGGGCCGCACGAGCTCGGGGTCGACCTCGACGCCCCTCTGCCGGCAGTAGGTGAGGAAGCCGTCCAGACGCGCGACCGCGCTCAGCGACTCCGCGGGCCCCGCGACCACGGCGATGTGCCGGTGCCCCAGGCCGACCAGGTGCTCGGCGGCGCTGCGCCCGCCGAGCCAGTTGGTCGAGCCGACCGAGACGACGCCCTCCTGCGTGAAGTCCAGGGGGTCGATGACGACGACGGGCAGCCGGGCGCGCGCGAGGCTGCCGTAGACGTCGGGGCCGAGACCCGAGGTCAGCACGATCGCTCCGACGCGCTCGGCGGCGGCGAGGCGCTGCGCCCACGCGGCGCTCGACTCCGGCACGCCGCGCGCGGACCGCCGGCGCACGCGGCCCACGACGACGTCGAGGTCGAGCTCCTCGGCCGCCAGCACGACGCCACGCAGGATCTGCGTCGCGTAGGTGGTGTCCAGCACGTCGACCATGAGCTCGACGGTGGTCGCCGTACTGACCCGGGTGGGGCCGCGGTAGCCGAGCTCGGCGATGGCGCGCTCGACGCGCTCGCGCGTGCCCTCGGCGACGTCCGGGCGACCGTTGACGACCTTGGAGGCGGTCGCGGTGGACACGCCGGCGTGCGCGGCGACGGCCGCCAGGTTGGGGCGCGGGGCCCCGGTCTTCTTCGTCACGCCAGCCCTCCTCGTCCGGTCAGTTTGTATCCCGGATCCTCGAAAATCACAAGGGCCGACAACCCGCCGCACCGCGTCGCTCGGAACGGTTCGACACCTCTTTACAGCGGCACGACGGGCAGTTAGCGTACGACGCGGTTTCTGCCGAAGCCTGAAATTTTTCGGCGAAATGTTTCGACCACGACGGTCGAGGTGGACGGTGCGGTCCGCACGGGCTCCCGGGCACCCGGCGTCAGAACCGAGGAGCACGCATGCTGAACGTCGCCCTGGTGGGCACAGGGAACATCTCCGCCTCCCACCTGCGCGCCTACCTGAAGTTCCCCGATCGGTGCCGCGTCGTCGCGCTGTGCGACGTGGTGCCCGAGCGGGCCGAGGCGAGGAAGCGGGAGCTCGGGCTCGACGACGCCGTCGTGGTCGCCTCGCACGAGGAGCTGCTGGACCGGCAGGACATCGACCTGGTCAGCGTCTGCACACCGCCGTCGACGCACGCGCCCATCACGATCGACCTGCTGCGTGCGGGCAAGAACGTGCTCGTCGAGAAGCCCATGGCGCCGTCCGTCGCCGACTGCGACGCGATGCTCCGGGCAGAGCGCGAGAGCGGCAAGGTCCTGTCCGTGGTGGCGCAGAACCGGTTCCGCAACGACATCGCCGTGCTCAAGGAGGCCCTCGACTCCGGACTGCTCGGCCCCGTCGCCCACCTGCGCACCGACTCGGCGTGGTGGCGCGGCGTGCCCTACTACGACCTGTCGTGGCGCGGCACGTGGCAGTCGGAGGGCGGTGGGCCCACGCTCAACCACGCGATCCACCACATCGACCTCGTGCTCTGGATGCTCGGGGCGCCGCAGGCCGTCGCCGCGATGATGACCAACGCGTGGCACGACAACGCCGAGGTCGAGGACCTCTCGGTCGCGCTGCTGCAGTACGACCGCGCCGTCGCCCAGCTCACCAGCTCCGTCGTCCACCACGGCGAGGAGCAGGAGATCGTCGTCCAGGGCCGCGACGCGTCCGTCGCGCAGCCCTGGAAGGTGCGCTCGGAGACCACCCAGCCCAACGGCTTCCCGACGTCCGAGGGCGACACCGCGCTCGTCGCCCGCCTCGAGGAGCTCGCGGCCGCCCACGAGACGCTGCCGCACCTCGGGCACACGGGCCAGGTCGAGGACGTGCTCGCCGCGCTGGAGACCGGACGCGCGCCCGCGATCGGCGGTGCCGACGGCCGCCGCACCGTCGAGGTCGTCACCGCGATCTACCAGGCGGCGATCGAGCGCCGCACGGTCGACCTGCCAATCCCCGCGGACAGCCCGTACTACACGGGCGAGGGCGTGCTGGAGAACGCCCCGCGCTACTTCACCAAGGCGCGGTCGATCGACGACCTCGAGGGCACGATCTCCGTCGGCGGCGAGGCGCGCTGACCGGCCCTCCCCACCACCCACCGAGCGAAAGAGACCCATGAGCACAGCATTCGGCGGTACCTACTCCCCCGACGCCATGCCGGCGCCCGTCGTCGGCCCCGGCGAGTTCGTCATCGCGGCGGTCGGCCTCGACCACGGCCACATCTACGGCATGTGCGAGGGCCTGATCGGCGCGGGCGCGACCCTCAAGTGGGTCTACGACCCCGACCCGGCGAAGGTCGAGCAGTTCGTCCAGCGCTTCGGCGACGTCCGGGTGGCCCGCAGCGAGCAGGAGGTCCTCGAGGACGACGCGGTCCACCTCGTGGCCGGTGCCGCCGTGACGTCGGAGCGCGCGGCCCTCGGCCTGCGGGTCATCGCGGCAGGCAAGGACTACTTCACCGACAAGGCACCGCTGACGACGCTCGACCAGCTCGCCGCCGTCCGCGAGGCGACCGCCGCCACGGGGCGCAAGTACGCCGTGTACTACTCGGAGCGCATCCACGTCGAGACGGCGGTGTTCGCGTCGCAGCTCATCGAGGCCGGCGCCATCGGACGCGTCGTGCAGGTCATGGGCACCGGCCCGCACCGCCTGTCCGCCGGGTCGCGGCCCGCATGGTTCTTCGAGAAGGAGAAGTACGGCGGCATCCTGTGCGACATCGGCAGCCACCAGATCGAGCAGATCCTGCACTACACCGGCGCCTCCGACGCGACGGTGGTGCGCAGCCAGATCGCCAACTACGCCAACCCCGAGCACCCCGAGCTCGACGACTTCGGCGACGCGATGCTCACCACCGACACCGGCGCGACCGGCTACTTCCGCTGCGACTGGTTCACCCCGGACGGCCTGCAGACCTGGGGCGACGGCCGCACCTTCATCCTCGGCACCGAGGGCTTCATCGAGCAGCGCAAGTACATGAACCTCGGCACGCAGGACGGTCCGGGGCACCTCTACCTGGCCAACGGCGAGGAGGAGACGCACTTCGACGTGCACGGCAAGGTCGGGTACCCGTACTTCGGCCGGCTCGTGCTCGACTGCCTGGAGCGGACCGAGAACGCGATGACGCAGGAGCACGCGCTCAAGGCCGCGGAGCTGGCGGTCCGCGCCCAGCTCCAGGCGGAAGACCTCCTCCCCCGCCCCTCCCGCTGAGGTAGTCAGTTGGCGAGGTAGTCAGGCGGCGAGGTAGTCAGGCGGCGAGGTAGTCACTTGGCGAGGTAGTCGGTCCGCGGTTGCGGGGTGACTACCTCGCCCCGTGACTACCTCGCCAAGTGACTACCTCGGCACCGTCAGGCGGTCGATGAGCAGTGTCAGGCGGTCGTCGTGCGCCTGACCCAGGAGCCTGCCGCTGCGCTCGAGCAGCGCAAGACCGTGGAGACCGGCCCAGAACGTCTCGGCAAGGAGGCCGGGAGCGTCGGGCCCGGCGACCGGACCGACCACCTCGAGGAACTCGGCGAAGCCGGCCTGCAGTGCGTCCGGCGTGGTCTCGCTCGCGAACTGCAGATCGACGGCGTGCGTGAACATGGCGTCGTAGAGCGCGGGCCGCTCCCGCGCGAAGTCGGTGTACGCCCGCGCGACCGCCGCGAGCGACTCCCGCACACCCGTCGCCGCGGTGCGCGCTGCCCGCAGGGCGGTCGCCAGCTCCACGAATCCCTCCGCCGCGACCGCCGTCATGATCGCGGCCTTGCCGCTGAAGTGGCTGTAGAGGACGGGCTGGCTGTACTCGATCTCGGCGGCGAGGCGGCGGGTCGTGACGGCTTCCCAGCCTTCGGTCTCCGCGAGCTCGCGGGCCGTGCGAATGATCAGCTGCTCGCGCTCCGCGCGTTCGCGCTCGCGACGGTTTCCTGGCGCCATGCGGTGACTCTAGCACCGCTAGGATTCCTGGCGCCGATCTGCTAGCGTTGCTATCACTTCTTTCACCGCTAGCAGAGGAGCCCCTCGTGACCGTCGTCGCCTACGCGCTTGCCGCCGTGCTCAACGCGTTCATCCTGTTCATCGGCGTGCGTTTCCTGCTCCAGCCCTTCGCGGCAGCAGACGGCTACGGCGTCCCCGCCGCCCAGGACCGCGCCTACCTCGAGATCAAGGGTGTGCGGGACACGACGTTCGGCGTCGTGGGCTTCGCGCTGCTGATCTTCGCGGGGGCGCAGGCCGAGGCCTGGTACATGCTCGCCGTGGCGCTCGCCCCGATCGGCGACACCTTCATCGTGCTGCGCCACGGTGGATCGAAGGCCGTCGCGTTCGGCGTGCATCTCGCCACGGCAGCCGTCGTCCTGGTCAGCTCCGCGCTCCTGTTCCTCGCGTGACCCGACGGGCGTCACCCGGGCGCCAGGCACCCCAGCCGCTCGGCGTGCCGAGGTAGTCACAGGGCGAGGTAGTCACCTGGGTGACTACCTCGGCAGGGCTGGGCGGGGCTCATATTGCGAACCGCATATCACAAGGGCATTTCGATGCATCCACATCGACGGCGAGAATGATGCCAGCCGGTTCAAACCGGGTGATTGCGTGCACAGGGGGCAGATCCGGGTGACTGCGGGCCATACCAGACCGCGCGAGGCACGATCCTCGCGCGACGCCGTCGTCCACGACCTGCGGGAGGCCGAGTGCCGTTCCACGCGCGCCGTCATGCACGACTATCTCGACCGGCGCCTGCCGGCCCGGCGCGTGCGCCGGTTCGAGTCGCACATGGACGGCTGTCCACGCTGCATCCGCGCGTTCATCGACGCGCGTCAGACGGCGTGGACGCGCAAGGCAGCGGCACGGAACCGGTCCTGGTCGTGGTCGGGCTGAGCTGAGCCGCGCGCCGGGCGGGTCACACCCGCGGCACCCGCCCGGCGCTGACCGGAGGTCAGGAGCGGATGAAGTCCAGCAGGTCGGCGTTGATCACGTCGGCGTGCGTGGTCGGCATCCCGTGCGGGAACCCCTCGTACGTCCGCAGGGTCCCGTTCACCAGCAGCTCGGCCGACTTCGGACCCGCGTTCGCATACGGCACGATCTGATCGTCGTCACCGTGCATCACCAGCACCGGCACCTGCACCATCCGCAGGTCCTGCGTGAAGTCCGTCTCCGAGAACGCCGCGATCCCCTCGTAGTGCGCCTTCACACTCCCGGCCATCCCCTGCCGCCACCAGTTCAGCACCAGCGGCTCACGCAGCTCCACCCCCGGCCGGTTGAACCCGTAGAACGGACCCGCCGACAGGTTCCAGTAGAACTCCGACCGGTTCGCCGCCAGCTGCGACCGCAGGTCG
>DATGOB010000218.1:0-6629 GCA_036010205.1 Promicromonospora sp.
CCGATCGCGTCTCCCGCGACGAGGAGGACTGGTGTGCCCTGGCGACCTACGGGCACCCCCGCCTGGTCGAACAGCTGACAGCGATCATCGGCGACGAGGACCCCGTCGGCGAGGCCGGCGGGCTGGTCATCGCACGCGACGACCGGGCGTTGGACGAGGGGATCGTGGTCACGGCGGCGGCTCGCGACGACCGGCGGCCACCGGACCTCGTCCACTCCGTGACGGAGATCGGCACGCTCGGCTCCTCGGCGACGACCGAGCAGGCCCGACGGATCGCGGACGAGACGGCCAGGGCCGAGGCCATCGCTCGGCTCGAGCGCCTCCGGGCGACCAAGCTCGTCGGCGCCGTCCGGCGCGCCGAGGGCGTCCGCGAGAGGTTCGTGCGCCTGGTGCACCGCGTGATCGCCACCGAGTGCACGCTGGCCCGAGAGGAGCGTGGGGAGATCCCGGTACCGAGTGGCGTCTGGCAGGAGCTGATCCGCAGCGGTACGGACTGGCGTTACGCCGAGGCGTTCCGTCAGCGCCTCGATCTCGATCTCGACGAGGTCGCCCCCGCCCGCTTGGCAGATCCGTCCGCCTTCCTGCCCGGATGGCCCAAGCGGCACCTCCTCCACGAGACGGCGCCCGAGCTGCGGAGCCTGATGGACACCTGGCGGTCGCTCGGGCTGGGAGCGCTGAGTCACGGCGGTCGCGTACGGACGACGGAAGGACGCACACAGGAGCGGACATGGACGATCTGACGGAACGGCAGGCGGCGACACGACGGGAGCTCGTGCAGGCACTGCGGGACGACATCCTCGGTCCTGCGGGCGGGCCCGAGGAGGTGCTCACCGGCAGCGAGCGGCCACTCACCCGCTACCTCGTCGGACGGCTGGCCCCGGTCGGCACCGGTGTCGACGCGGAGGAGGACGACGACAGCGCCGGGGGTGAGAGCGAGATCGGCGACAGCGACGCCGGAACCGCATCCCCCGTCACCATGGCGATGAACCCGTCGTCGATCGGGCTGTCGTTCGTGGTCGACGACGGTGTCGACGAGCTGGAGATCACGGCGACCTGGGGTCGCTACGTCCGGGAGACGGCCACGGAGGCCGGCGACGGCGGATCCACGGAGGAGGGTGCGGGATCCGCCGGGCTGCCCGACGACGGGGAGGGCGGAGAGCCACGGGACGAAGCCGGTGACGGCGGCGCCGGTGAGGGGGCGGACACATCACGGAGGCCGCGCGGGAAGCGACGCCCGACGCGGTGGCGGCGCCGCCACCACGTGCTGACCTGCCGCCTCCGGCCGGCGGACGGCCGTCACACGGTGGCGCAGGAGGACGGGGCGTCCGTCGAGGCCGTGGTGCGGCAGACCTCGGACGGCCTTGTCGCCGTGTCGGTGTTCCTCGTCAACCGGATCCGGCCGGCCAAGCCGGACCACCCCGACGACGGGGACTGGATGTTCCAGCCCACGCTCGAGGCCCGGGCACCCGACGGCGCCGCGGTGTTCCGCGCCCGACGGCCCGACGAGACGCGACTCGCCGGCGACCGGGAGATGCAGTCGAACGAGCTGCTCTACCTCGACCGGCCCGAGTTCGCCGTCGGCCACGGGTGCGCGGCGGCCTGGGACGACCCTCCCGGACCCGCCACCGGCCCGACGACCCGGGTGGCGACCGAGTTCGTCCCGTCCTACGAGGTCCCCCGTGTCGACCCGCGCGAGTCCGACGACCCGGGCCTCGACATGCGGGCCCTCGGGGGAAGCGGACCGGGGGGTGTGCCGGGGCCGCGGCTGCAGGAGCTCCTCACCCCGCTCGCCGACGGCTACGCGGCCTGGCTCGAGGAGCTGCGCCGGACCAGGCTGCCGGCGCTGCCGGAGCACCTCCGCGAGGTGGCCGCCGACCACTTGGACGCATGTGAGATCGTCCTCGACCGGATCCGGGCGGGCATCGACGCCGTCGTCGGCGATCCCGAGCTCCGGGCCGCCTTCTGCTTCGCCAACCGGGCGATGGCGCTCCAGCGCGAACGGACCGTCCGTGCCCTGGCGGCCCGCCGCGGCGAGTCACCCGGACCCGTCGTCGCCCGCTGGCGACCGTTCCAGCTCGCCTTCATCCTGCTCAACATCCCGGCCCTGGCCGATCGACGCCACGCCGACCGCGACATCGCGGACCTCCTCTGGTTCCCGACCGGTGGTGGCAAGACCGAGGCCTACCTCGGTCTCACGGCCTTCGCGCTGGCGCACCGTCGTCTGCGCCAGCCGTTGCCCGGGTACCGCAGCGACGCCGGCGTCGCCGTCCTCATGCGGTACACACTGCGGCTGCTCACGATCCAGCAGTTCCAGCGGGCGACGGCGCTCATCTGCGCCTGTGAGCAGCTCCGCCGGGACGAGGGCGAGTGGGGGGAGACGCCCTTCAGCATCGGGCTGTGGGTCGGGCTGTCCGGCACGCCCAACCGGTTCGACGACGCCAAGGAGGCGCTCGACGCGCTCGCCAACGGCCGGCGACCGTCGCGAGGGACCCCGGTGCAGCTCCTCTACTGCCCGTGGTGCGGTCACGACCTGCCGGAGAATGCCTGGCAGGCCGACCCACGCCAGCGGCGGATCATCGTCACGTGCCCCAACGACGAGTGCGAGTTCGGGCCGGTCAGGTCACGGGACGGGCTGCCCGTCCACACGGTCGACGAGCAGGTCTACCGACACGTCCCGTCACTCGTCATCGCCACGGTCGACAAGTTCGCCCAGATGCCCTTCAACGGGCGGACCAAGACGCTGTTCGGGCGGGTGTCCCGCTGGTGTGAGCGTCACGGCTTCCTCACCAACGTCGACGACCACCCCAAGAGCCACCGGGCCGAGCCGGGATGGCCGGCGACGACCGTCGAGGACTCCGACCCGCTCGAGCCCCCCGATCTGATCATCCAGGACGAGCTGCACCTGATCTCCGGCCCCCTCGGCACGCTCGTCGGCCTCTACGAGACGGCGGTCGACACCCTGGCCTCCGCGCCCGACGGCGGGACGCACCGGCCGCCCAAGGTCGTCGCCAGCACCGCCACCATCCGGCGGGCCCGAGAGCAGGTCGGCGCGCTGTTCAACCGGCGGATCTGCATCTTCCCGCCCTCGGCCCTCGACGCATCGTCGTCGTGGTTCGGGCAGGAGACCCCGGTGGACCGGGAACCGGGCCGGCTCTTCGTCGGCGTCTTCGCGCCCGGCAAGTCGGTCAAGACGGCCCTGCTTCGCGTGGACGCCGCCCTGCTCTCACGCGCGGCCCGGCTGCACGACGACGACCCGGACGCCACGGACCCGTACATGACGCTCGTCGGCTACTTCAACAGCCTTCGGGAGCTGGGCGGGGCCGTCCGGCTGGCCGAGGACGACATCCCCTCCCGCATCAAGCTCCTGCATCGACGGGACCGGGACACGTGGGCGTGGCGCCCCCTGTACGAGCGGCGCGAGCTGACGAGCAACCGCAGGGCAGAGGAGATCCCCGAGATCCTCGCCATGCTCGAGCGCCGCTTCACGCGGGACCGCCGACGCGGGAGGTACCCGGTGGACGTGCTCTTCGCGAGCAACATGATCTCGGTCGGCGTGGACATCGACCGGCTCGGGCTGATGGTCGTGAACGGCCAGCCCAAGACGACCGCCGAGTACATCCAGGCGACCAGCCGCGTCGGCCGACGGAGCCCGGGGCTGGTCGTCACGGTCTACAACTGGACCCGTCCCCGGGACATCTCCCACTACGAGCGCTTCCGCTCGTACCACGCGGCGCTGTACCGCCACGTCGAGGCGACATCGGTGACGCCGTTCTCGTCACGCGCCCGCGACAAGGGCCTCGCCGGCGTCCTCACCGCCATGGTCCGGCTGGGCGACGACGCGCTCACGCCGGGGCCGGCAGCGGCCGAACTCGATCGCTCCGACGAGCGTCTGGGCCGGGTCGTCGACCTGCTGGCCACCCGGGCCGCGGCCGTCTCGAACGACCACGACGTCGGTGTCGCGACCAAGGGGGAGGCGACCAGGGCGCTCGACCAGTGGAGCGACGCCGCCCTGGAACACAGGGATCTCGTCTACTCGACCCGCGATCTCGGAGGTCGCCCCCGGAACGGGCGCTGCTACCTCCTCGGTGCCCAGGAGAGCGGCGAACACGTCGGCGTCTTCACCGCCCCCGGATCGCTGCGCGAGGTCGAGAGCGAGGTGCACGTCTACCTGCTCGGCACGTCCCTCGACGAGGTGGGCAACTCGTGACCACGCCACAGCGCAACCATCCCAAGATCGGCAAACTGCGGCCCAGCCAGGTCGCGACCCAGCACGGACCCGGTGCGGTCGTCGACCTTCCGGACGTGTCGGTCATCGTCGCCGGCACCGACCACTGGTACCCCCGGTCGGCCGACCGCGTCCTCGAGCCCCGACTCGAGGCGTTCCTGGGGATCGAGGGGATCTACCGGACGCCGACCGGCGGTCCCGGTCACTTCGGCGGTGTGCCGGCGTGGTTGTTCCCCGCCTGGCTCGTGTGCCCGCGCTGCCGGCTGCTCGCACCGGCCAGCGAGTTCGAGATGAAGTCCCAGTGGGGCACCGTCGAGTTCCGGTGCCGGCGTGTCCACGAGGGCGGCCGTCCACCGCAGGCGTTCCCGGCCCGTTTCATGACCGCCTGTGAACGCGGTCACTTGGACGACTTCCCGTGGTGGGAGTGGGTGCACGGGCCCGGCTCGACCCCGTGCAAGGGGCCGCTGGAGCTGCGGGACCTGGGGACGACGGGCGGGACGACCGACCTCGTCGTCGTCTGCACGAGCTGTGACGAGAAGCGGACCATGGCCGACGCGTTCAACCCTGAGACGCGTGACCTGCCGTGCACGGGGCGCCGCCCGTGGATCGGGCCGGCCGACCGCGAGGACTGCCCCGAGACCGCCCGCACGCTGCTGCGGGGCGCCTCCAACGCCTACTTCCCGGTGGTGGCCAGCGCGCTCTCGATCCCGCCCTGGACCGACCCGATCCACGCCGAGGTCGAGCCGTACCGCGAGGGCCTCCTGCAGGCGGACACGATCGGGAAGCTGAAGGCCGGCATCGAGTGCGGGTTCTACAAGGTCGGGGATCTGCTCGACCGCTACACGATCGAGCAGATCTGGGACGCACTGCACCCGGAGCCCGACACCAGCCGAGGGCTGCGACGGGACGAGTGGCTCGCGTTCCTGCACCCGGAGACACCGCCGGAGGGTGCGGAGTTCGAGGTCTCGCGCCGCGCCGTTCCGCCGCGCTTCCAGAGCGAGATCGCCGATGTCGTCGCCGCGACCCGACTCCGGGAGGTGCGCGCCCTGCGCGCCTTCACCCGCATCGACTCGGGCTTCGACCTCGGTGAGCGCGACTTCGACGAGCTGGACATCAAGCCGGCACCGTTGGGCACCACCAACGTGAAGTGGCTGCCGGGTGTCGACCTGCGCGGCGAGGGTGTGTTCATCCGGCTCGACGAGCGTGAGCTCCGTGCCTGGGAGAACGAGCCGGCCGTGCGGGCCGCGGCCGAGCAACTGGCGGAGCGGCACCGCGAATGGATCCGGCGGTGGGACCGCAGGGAGCAGCCGTTCCCCGGCATGCGCTACGTGCTGCTGCACACCCTCGCGCACGTGCTGATGCGGCAGCTCGCGCTCGACTGCGGCTACTCCGCGTCCGCGCTGCGGGAGCGCATCTACTCCGATCCCGGTGAGGAACCGATGGCCGGGCTGCTCATCTACACGGCATCGAGCGACTCGGAGGGCTCGCTCGGCGGCCTCGTCGACCAGGCCCGGCCCGACCGCCTCAGCGCACTGCTGCTCGACGGCCTGCACGAGAGCTCGTTCTGCGCGTCCGACCCGCTGTGCGCCACTGGTGACGTCGGTGCCCGGGCACACCTCAACGGCGCCGCGTGCCATGCGTGCCTGCTGCTGGCCGAGACGTCGTGCGAGAACGGCAACCACCTGCTCGACCGGGCGGTGCTCACCCGCACGGTCGCCCGCGACGACCTCTGCTTCTTCACCGTGTGAGCGTGGTCGATGGTCGACAGACGGCTCGCCCGACTCGCCGTCACGGCGCCGGAGGTTCTCCGCAAAGCGCTCCGACTGCTGGAGTCGGGCGCCGTCGACCTGGACGTGCCCCGGGCCCGGCTCGCCCACGTGCTACGAGCGCCGGATGACCGGATCGACGAGGTCCACCGGGTCTTCCGGCAGTGGGCGGGGTCCGGGGCGCCTGTCGACGCCTTGGCCGCGACCATGCGGACCGCACTCGCGGTCCGGGACGCGACGCTCGAGCGCGCCCCGCGGTGCAGCATCGCCTGGACCGGGAGGGGAGGCACCGGCACCGTGCGGTCGACGGTGCCCGTCATCCTCGAGATGCTCGAGCGGGCCGAGCACCGGGTGCTGCTCCTCTCGTACAGCGTCTGGCTGGCCCAGTCGAAGGTCAACAACGTGCTGGGGCGGCTGGCCCAGCTCAGCTCGGCCGGCGTCGAGGTCGTCTGGATCTTCGACGCCGGTTACCGCGACGGCCACAACTTCACGGAGATCACCCGGTACTGGCCGGCCGGACACCGCCGGCCCACCGTCTACTCGTGGCGCGACGTCGACGACGAGATCGCCAAGCTCCACGCCAAGGTGCTCGTCGTCGACGAGCGGGACGCGCTCGTGACCTCCGCCAACCTCACGGG
>DATGOB010000219.1:0-5516 GCA_036010205.1 Promicromonospora sp.
GACGGCGTCACCGTCAGCGCCGGGTCCGACTCGCACTGCTCGGCAGCCGTGACCACTGTCAGCGGAGCCTCCGCCGGGGTGCCGGTCGCGTCGTCGGTACCGACCACGGTGAAGTCACCGGGCTCGGCGTCCTCCGGCACGACAAGCGGCGTCGTGAACGCGCCCGTCTCGTCGGTGTCCACCGTCACCGGGTCGCCCACCGGGTTGCCGTCGGCGTCCGTGAGCTGGACCGTCACGGTGCTGTCCGGCGTGTAGCCCTCGCCCGTCACGGTCGTCGTTCCGCCCGGCACGACCTCGGCCGGGTCGACGGTCAGCGACGGGTCGATCTCCGCCGCCGGGGCCACCACGAGCGGCGCCTCGGCCGGGGTGCCCGTCGAGTCGTCCGTGCCGACCACGGTGTGGTCACCGGGCTCGGCGTCGTCCGGCACGCACAGGTCCGCGGTGAACGCGCCGTCCGCGTCGGTCTCGGCGGTCACGGGCTCACCGACCGGGTTGCCGTCGGCGTCCGTGAGCTGGACCGTCACGGTGCTGTCCGGCGTGTACCCGGTGCCGGAGACCACGGTGCACTCGCCCGGCGCCACCTCGTCCGGGTCCACGGTCAGCGCGGGCTCGATCGCCGCGAGCCCGCACGCGTCGATGCGCACACCCGCGTTGCCGAGCCCGACCCGGCCGGCGTCGGCGGACTGGACCAGGCCCAGGCTCAGCGCCGAGACCTCGAGCTGGTTGAGCCGCTCCTCACCGTCGGCCGTGGTGCAGGTCGCGGTCTCCTGGTGGTTGATCTGCAGCGAGACGACCTGCACGAGCACGTCGAACACGGGCGACAGCGCCGCGCCGATCGTCGAGGTGATGCCGGTCTTGATGTCGTTGATGAGCAGCTCGAAGATCTGGTCGCCCTCGTCGCTGATCACCAGGTCGTAGACCGCGCCGAACAGCGGCGCGGCCGTGGCGCCGAGCGTGTTGATGGCTGTGGCGAGCGTCCCGCCGAGCACCGCCTGGGCGCCCGTGCTGTTGTTCACCACCGGCGGGAAGTTGCCGTTCACGGCGTCCGCGAGCGGCACGGTCCACGACACGTCGAGCGTACCGAGGAGCGGGGACTCGTCGTAGAAGGAGATCGTGAGCGTCACGGCGTTCAGGGAGTCCTCGATCGCGCCGATGAGGATGCGCGTCGCCTCCTGCATGATCTCGTGCACGCCCTCGGCGATCTGCGGGTACGTCTGGTCGTCGAGCACCTCGTAGTTCGGGGCGAGCCCGTTCATGCCGACGTCGTCACCGCCGCCCCACGGGTCGTTGCCCTCGACGAGGTGCTCGAGGTGCACCTGGAGCTCGCCCGTGGACAGGTCCAGGGTGACGAGCTGGTTCGCCGACGTGATCGGCTCCCCCACCACGGACTGGAACAGGGTGTCCTGCAGGTTCGAGTCCACCCGCAGCGTCGGCTCCGGGATGCCCGGCACCGCCGCCAGCAGCGCCCTGAGCGCCGCGAGGTCGAACGTCTCGTTGACGAGGCTCTCGATCTGCGCGTCGATCGCCCCGCCGACGTCGTAGATCCCGGCCGCGGCGTCCTCGACCAGCGGCGAGTGCACGAGCAGCGTGCCGTCGCCGAGCCGGTACTGCCCGGGGCCGGTGACCCCGCCGTCGGGGTCGAGGATCACGCCGTCCTCGGCGGTCACCTCGGCGGCCAGCGCCCCGAGCTCGAGCGTGAGCTCGTCCACGACGGCGTCGGTCAGTCCGTCGACGCCGGTCAGGCGGGCCAGCGACAGCACATCGATGCTCGCGGTGCCGAAGTCCTCGGCCGCGCTGTCGAGGGTCACGCCGCCGTCGGCACCCAGCACGCCCGACACCGCGTGGGCGTCTGCGGGGCTCGACGCCTCGCTCGTGCTGGCGAGGACGCCGATCTGCCCGAAGTCGAGGAGCTGGTCCACCGGGAGCTGGATGTCGCCGATCTGCAGCAGCTGGGAGCCCAGCAGGTCGACGTCCAGGTTCTCCGTGTTGGGACCGGGGTTGCTCACCGAGCCCGCGTCCGACGTGGCGGCGCCCACCAGCTCCTGCTGCAGCAACTGGGAGGCGAGCACGCTCGCGGCGGCCTCGGCCGGCTCGTCGGGATAGTTGTCGACGGCGACGGCCGGCAACCCGGCCGTCGTCACCAGGACTGCCGAGACAGCCGCCGCGGCGAGCCCGCGGCGCATCGTCGCGCGGCGTCGCTCCCGCCTTCTCGGATGCGGCACATGCGTCGGGATCACTCGATCACTCCTCACGTTCCTGCCCTGTGACAGCGGCGTCGGAAAGGACGGAGGGCGGCCCCTCTGGTCGGGACGTGCCCCGGGCCAGAACACCCAGACGCCAGGGCTTCTGCCACGCGGGAGGGGGAGATCTGCACGAGTGCAGACCAGCGCATCGAAACGTGCACCGAGGCAACGGCGGACAATTCGCCCCGACAATTCACCCAGATCAGGTCAGCGGTCCGGGAGAGACGTTTCTTTCCGGGAAAAGCGACAAAAAGGTACGGGTGAAAAATACATCAGGGCGAATCGTCCAGCCACCGCGGCGGGTCGGTCTGCGCACGCTCGACGAGCTCACGCCGGTCGCGCAGCCCGAGGTGCGCGTAGATCGAGCGCAGCCGGTTCGCCACCGACCGCACCGAGAGGTACGCGGCCGACGCGATCTGCGCGTTCGTCGCACCGCCGAGGGCCAGACGGACGATCTCGCGCTCGCTGTCGTCGAGCCGGTCCCAGGGGAGAGGCTCCGGCAGGTCCTCGCCGCCGCCCTCGACCCGGGCCCGCCAGCCCGGCGCACCGGCCAGCCCGGCGAGCGTGCCCGCCTCCCGCAGCACCGGCTCGGCCGCGAGCCGCTCGCCGTGCACGGCGCAGGCGCGCCCGAACGCCGTGAGCGACCGCAGCCGCTGCCACAGCGACACCGGCGAGGGCACCGTCGGCAGCCAGCCGTCGACGCCGTGCGCGAGCGCTGCCCGACCGGTCAGCAGCGCGCGGGTGCGCACGTACGCGGCCGCCGCGTCGACGGACCCGCGCTCGGCCGGCACGAGCGGCGGGTCCAGCAGGCGACGCACGCGCTCGGGCACCCCGTCGCGCGTCCCGCCCGCCGCCACGACGGCCTCGACCAGGTCGGCCCGGGCGTGCACCCGCCCGCGGTACGACCACGAGCAGCGCTCGAGCCCGATCGTCAGCAGCTCGGCGGCCCGCTCGGCCTGCCCGACAGCGAGATGCGCCAGCCCGAGGTCCGCCGCGTACTCCCCCAGCGCCCGCGTCGACGCCGACCCCGCCCACGCGGGCACGTCGTCGGGCACGCGGCCGTCGAGCAGCGCGTCGACGACGGCACGCAGCCCCCGCACCGGCAACCAGTCCTCGACCGCAGGGCGCAGCCGCGAGGCGTGGTCCAGGTGGTCGCGCACGTCGACCGCTCGGCCCTCGACGAGCGCGAGGCGCGCCTGCGCGACGTCCCGCGCCACGATCTCGGCGACCGTGCGCCCCTCGACCACGCGCGAGCCGTCGAGCAGGCGCCGCGCCGCAGCGACGTCGCCCAGCAGCAGGTGCGCACGCACCTGGATGCACAGGCTGACCCAGTGCCTGCCGGACGTCGCCGCGAGGACGTCGAGGTCGGCGCGCAGCCGGGCGGCGTCGGGCAGCCTGCCGACGCGCTCGAGCGTCACCAGCTCCGCCGCGACGCGGGCGCCTGCGGCCCGCGCGTCGTCGGGCGCGCCGTCGGTCCACCACAGGTGGTCGGACCAGTCCGCGACCCGTTCCGCGTACCGCCACGGATCGGCCGCGCCCGTCCATGTCGTCCCCGTCAGCAGCACGACGCCGATCGCCCGGGCGATCGCGCGCTGGTCGTGCTCGTCCTCCGGGAGGCCCGGCAGGTCGTCGAGGTGGAGCCCTTCGAGCACCGACTCGACAGCGTGCGCCGCCTCGACGTCGGCAGGCGAGCCGACCCGCTCCCGGCACAGGAGGGCGAGCAGCGGGTGCTCGGTCCGGCCGGTCCCCCGGCGCACGCCGGAGCGCACCGGGGCGCACGCCGCGAGACGCGCCGTCTCCTCGGGCGTCATCCGGTCCAGCAGCCCGCGGTACGTCCGCCGCGCCACCGGCCCGACGACGTCCGGGCCGGACCACTCCGCGCTCCCGCGCAGCTGCGCGACGGTCAGCCCGTCGGCCAGCTCGAGGGCGA
Source organism: Promicromonospora sp. (assembly GCA_036010205.1). GTDB lineage: Bacteria > Actinomycetota > Actinomycetes > Actinomycetales > Cellulomonadaceae > Promicromonospora. The sequence continues at coordinate 4,174 of DATGOB010000219.1, forward strand.
CCCGCACGTTGCCGGCGCTCCACCGGTGCAGCCGCGCGACGACGTCGGCCGCGACGAGGCTGCCCGCCGCGGTGCCGACGACCCTGCCGAGCGCCGGCTCGTCGAGGGGTCCGAGCTCGAGCAGGTCGACGTCGTCGGGCACGGGGGCCTCGACGTGCCGCGCGGCGGCGACGACCCGCCAGCCGCGCTCGTAGGCCAGGTCTGCCAGCTCCAGCAGCCAGGTCGCGCGGGCGGGCGTCAGCGTGTCGACGTCGTCGACGAACAGCAGACACGGTCCCGGACCCAGGTGGCCGAACGCCGCCACGGCCGACATCAGCCCCTCCGGGTCGACGTGGTGCGTGCCGTCGGGTTCCGCAGGCGCCGTCCACGCCGACAGGTCGAGGTGTCGCAGGCCCGCCGGCCCCTGCGCGTACGGGCGCGCCGACCCCGACCGGACCACCCGCACGACGCAGCCCTCCGCCTCGAACCGCCGCAGCGCGGCCAGCACGGTCACGCTCTTCCCGCTGCCGCTGAGACCGCTCACGACGAGTGTCGTCGGGTCCACGCCCGTCGCGAACGCGCTGATGACGCGCAGCTCGCGCTCGCGGCCGTGGACCATGCGGTCCAGCCCCCCGTCGCCCTCGGCCGCCCACCCGGACGTCGACACCGGGTGCACCGCGGCGAAGGATCCGCTTCCTGGACCCACGCGTTGTCTTCCTTCCCGCCGGCTCCATGAATTCTGATCATTACCGCCAAGCGCAGCCTAGGGTCAGTTATCGGCTCGCGCGCTGTGTGCGTGATGGTCGCAGGCTCGCGCTGTTCCGTATGCTGTGCAGCGGCTCCGATCCGCCTTTTCGGAGGTCTTTTATGGGCACAAAGAGGACATTCAACATACGTGCCTTTTCATGAGCTGCGGTGCGGAGGAAGGAGGGGCGTGAACGCTCCGGGACCGGTGAACGACTGGGTGGCACATCGCCCCAACGTGGTGCGGTCCGTCGCGGCCCGGGTGCCCGGCGTCGACGCCGAGGAGGCCGCCAGCAGGGCGCTCGCGAAGATGGTCCGCATCGTCTCCGCCGGCGGCACGATCGACGACCCCGCCCCCTACTGGCGCCGCGCCGCGGTCAACGAGGCCGTCTCCATGACCCGCGAGGCCGGTCGCGCGACGGCCGTCGAGGACGACGCGCTGGCCGCGCTCGCGCCACCGGTCGCCGGGGCTGAGCTGCACGCGGAGCGGCAGGCCGATGTCTCGATGCTGCGCACCGCCCTGGCCGGCCTCGCGGAGGACGACCGCACGCTCCTGCTCGACCGCCACGTGCACGACAAGACCGTCACCGACATCGCCACCGGCCTCGGCGTGCGCCCCC
>DATGOB010000220.1:0-36973 GCA_036010205.1 Promicromonospora sp.
GAGGAGGTGCTGACCCAGCTCGTGGCATCGTTCGGTGAGCATGGCTACGATGCCGGGGTCCTGCCCCGCATCGCCCGCGGGTGGCACACCGTGACAGGAGCCATCGAGAGCCCATGACCGACGAGAACCCGTTCGCGCCGCCGACGCCGCGCGCCGCCAGGCCTGCCCAGGAGCAGCCGCAGGCTCCCGCCGCGCAGCCGGTGCCTGAGCAGGGCGCCGCGTCGGGGAAGGTCACCGAGCGCCTCACGGCGCCGGTGCCGATGACGACGCTGCGTGCGCCGTCGGGCACGTTCGGTGCGACGGGTGCCGACGACGCGGCGGGGACACCCGACGACGCCCCCGCGCGCCCGCGGCGCGGCCGGGGCGGCGTCGTGGCCGGTGTCGTCCTGCTGAGCCTCCTCGCGGGGGCCGGCGGCGGCGCCGGTGCGTACGCGTTGCTCGACGCGCAGGGCCCGGCCCGGCCGGCCGACGTCACGCTGCCGCAGCCGGCGGCGGGTGGCGCGGCCCCCGTCGAGCGTCCGGAGGGCTCCGTCGCGGCGATCGCGGCGGCCACGCTCCCGAGCGTCGTGTCGATCGAGGTGCGCGCGGCGCAGGGCGTCGCGACCGGCTCCGGCCTGATCCTCCAGGAGGACGGCTACATCCTCACGAACAACCACGTGGTCGCGGAGGCGGCCGACGGCGCCGACGTCGTCGTGACGTTCTCCGACGGCCACGAGCAGGAGGCCGAGCTGATCGGCGCGACGCCGGACTACGACCTCGCGGTGATCCGCGTCGACGAGACGGGACTCGAGCCGCTCGTGCTGGGCGACTCGGACGAGGTCGTCGTCGGCGACGCGGTGCTCGCCGTCGGGTCGCCGCTCGGGCTCGAGGCGACGGTGACGACGGGCATCGTCAGCGCCCTGCACCGCCCCGTGAAGGCGGGCGAGGCCGCCGTCGCCGCGTTCATCGACGCCATCCAGACCGACGCGGCGATCAACCCGGGCAACTCCGGCGGCCCGCTGGTCAACTCGGCGGGCGAGGTGATCGGGATCAACTCCGCGATCGCGCAGGGGCCCGGCACCACGACGGCGACGGGCAACATCGGGCTCGGCTTCGCCATCCCGTCCAACCAGGCGCGGCACACCGCCGAGCAGCTCATCGAGACGGGCACGGCCACGTTCCCGGTCATCGGCGTGCTCCTCGACCCCGCCTACCAGGGCGAGGGCGTCCAGGTGGCGCGCGAGCCGCAGCAGGGCACGCCCGCCGTGACGCCGGGCGGTCCGGCCGACCAGGCGGGGATCGAGCCGGGCGACGTGATCCTGGCGATCGACGGCAGACCGGTGTCGGTCGCCGACGAGCTCATCGTGGCGATCCGGGCGAAGGCGCCGGGCGACCCGGTGACGCTGCAGGTGCGGTCGGGGGACGACGAGCGTGAGGTACGCGTCGTGCTCCAGGAGCGGTCGAGCGGGCAGTAGGCTCGGAGCGTGTTGGGCATCAACGGCTGGGAGTTCGTGATCATCGTCGTGATCGCGATGCTCGTCATCGGTCCGGAACGGCTGCCAGGGTACGCGGAACAGCTCGGAGCGCTCGTGCGCCGCGGCCGGGACCTGCTGCAGACGGCGAAGGCCCGGGTCGACGACGAGCTCGGGCCCGAGTTCAGCGACGTCGACTGGTCGAAGCTCGACCCCCGGCAGTACGACCCCCGCAAGATCGTGCGCGACGCGCTGCTGGACGACAGCCCGCCGTCGTCCAGCCGCCCGGCGGACCGCAACGGGAGGTCCGGCCCGGCAGCTCCTGCGGCCGAGCCCGGCAGGGCGCCCTACGACGACGAGGCGACCTGACCACGGGACCCGACGGCCGACCTGGCGATTCGGTGACCGCGCACGGACCTGCCAGAATATTGAGCATGTCCACCGATTCCCCGACCGCGGCCGGCGCGGCTGCCGACGCCGGCCGTACCACCCGCCAGCGCATCTTCTCCGGGATGCAGCCCACCGACGGCTCGCTCCACCTGGGCAACTACATCGGCGCCCTGTCGCAGTGGATCGCGCTGCAGGACTCCTACGACGCGCTGTACTGCGTGGTCGACCTGCACGCCCTCACGGTGAATCCGGACCCGGCGCTGCTGCGCGAGCGCACGCGGCGCACCGCGGCGCAGTACCTGGCGGGCGGCATCGACCCGGAGCGCTCGGTGCTCTTCGTGCAGTCGCACGTCGCGGCGCACGCCGAGCTCGCCTGGCTGCTGAGCTGCCAGACGGGGTTCGGCGAGGCGAGCCGCATGACCCAGTTCAAGGACAAGTCCGCGAAGCAGGGCAGCGACGGCACCACGGTGGGCCTGTTCACCTACCCCGTGCTCATGGCGGCGGACATCCTGCTGTACGACGCGGCGCTCGTACCCGTCGGCGAGGACCAGCGCCAGCACCTCGAGCTCACCCGCGACCTCGCGCAGCGGCTCAACACCCGGTTCGGTGACGGCACCGCCGTCGTACCGGAGGCGCACATCGTCAAGGCCGTGGCCAAGATCCAGGACCTGCAGGACCCGAGCGCGAAGATGAGCAAGTCCAGCACCGGCGGCAAGGGCGTCGTCTGGCTGCTGGAAGACCCGAAGAAGGCGGTCAAGGCCATCAAGTCGGCCGTCACCGACGCCGACGAGTCGTACGGCGTGCGGTTCGACCCGGTCGCCAAGCCGGGCATCTCGAACCTGCTCACCATCTTCTCCGCGGTCACGGGTCGCGACGTCGACGAGATCGCCAAGGAGTACGACGGCCGCGGCTACGGCTACCTCAAGGTCGACCTGGCCGACGCCGTCGTCGCCTTCCTCGAGCCCTTCCAGGCGCGGGCGAACACCTACCTCGCCGACCCGGCGCAGCTCGACAAGGTGCTGGCCGACGGAGCGGACCGGGCCCGCGAGATCGCCGGGCCCGTGCTCGAGCGGCTGTACGAGCGGTTCGGGCTGCTGCCCGCCCGAGGCGAGCGGTGAACATCCCTGAACGGGGACCCGGCCAGATCCGCATCGGGATCGCGATCGAGATCCCGGAGCCGTTCGCCGCGGAGCTGAGTGCCGCGCGCACGGCGGTGGACGACCCGCTCGCGCGGTTCATCCCGCCGCACATCACGCTGCTGGGACCCACGGTGCTGGAGGCCGACCAGCTCGCCGAGGCGCGCGAGCACCTCGCGGCCGTCGCGGCCTCCGCACCGCCCTTCCGCGTGCAGCTGCGCGGCACCGCCACGTTCCGGCCGGTCTCGCCCGTGGTGTTCGTGGCGCTGGCGCAGGGGATCGCCGAGTGCGAGCAGCTCGAGCAGGCCGTGCGGTCGGGCATCCTCGACGGCGAGCTGCGGTTCAACTACCACCCGCACGTGACCATCGCCCACGAGGTGCCCGACGCGGCCCTCGACAAGGCGTTCGAGGCGATGGCCGACTACTCGGCAGAGTTCGACGTCGACCGGTTCTACCAGTACGAGCACGGCGACGACGGCATCTGGCGGCCGCAGGCGGCGTTCCCGCTCGGCCGGTCCTGAGCCCTTCGCCTCCCCGCTTCACCGCCCGGCGCGGTGCGGTGCGCGACGTCCGCATAGGCTCGGCGCGATGAAGCGGCTGATCGAGCTCGGTACGGCGCTGTGGGCGCGGTGGCAGACGACGCGTCCCGCCCGGGCGCTCGAGCGGTTCACCACGGCCAACGGCCCCGTCCTCAGCGGCGGCATGGCGTACGCGGCCCTGTTCTCGCTGTTCGCAGCCCTCGCCATCGGGTGGACGATCCTCGTGCGGGTGCTCGGCGGCGACGCCGCCCTGCGTGACGCCGTCCTCACGGAGGTGGACACCTGGCTCCCCGGGCTGGTGGACACCGGCAGCGGGGGCGTGCTGGCGCCGTCCGACCTCGTCCTGTCCACGGGGCTGAGCTGGACGTCCGTCGTGGCCGCCCTCGTGCTGCTGTGGTCCGCCACAGGATTCATGGGGGCGCTGCGGAGCTCGGTGCGCGCGATGTTCGGCGAGACCGACGGCGCGGGGAACCTGCTCACCGAGCGGCTGCGGCAGCTCCTGGGCTTCGTGCTGCTCGGTCTCGGCGTGCTCGTCACCGCGGCGTCGAGCGTCGCGGTGGCCGCTGCCGTGCCGTGGGTGCTGGAGTCGCTCGGCCTGGACGGCGGCGCGGTGTCGTTCGCGGTGCGCGCGGGTGGCGCCCTCGTCACGCTGCTGCTGGACGCCGCGGTGGTAGCCGCCGTCGTGCGGTGGGTGGGCGGGGTGCGGCCCGCCCGGCGTGACCTGGTGCGCGGTGCGCTGCTGGTCGGCGTCGTGGCCGGCGCGCTGCGCTACCTGGGCACGGAGCTGGTCACGCAGGCGGCGTCGCGGAACGCGCTGCTGGCGTCGTTCGCCGTGGTGGTCACGATCCTCGTGCTGGTCAACCTCCTGGCGCGCGTCCTCCTCCTGACCTGCGCCTGGATGTCCAACCCCCACCCGCCGAGGTAGTCATCTGGCGAGGTAGAGATCTGGCGAGGTAGACATGCAGCGAGGTAGTCACCCGCCGGGTGACTACCTCGCTACGTGACTACCTCGCCAAGTGACTACCTCGGCGGGTGGGGGCGGGGTGGGGTCAGAAGGCGCGGGTGATCATCGCGCGCTTGACCTCCTGGATGGCCTTCGTGACCTCGATGCCGCGGGGGCACGCCTCGGTGCAGTTGAAGGTCGTGCGGCAGCGCCACACGCCCTCCTTGTCGTTGAGGATCTCGAGGCGCTGCGAGCCACCCTCGTCACGGCTGTCGAAGATGAAGCGGTGCGCGTTGACGATCGCGGCCGGGCCGAAGTACTGGCCGTCCGTCCAGAACACCGGGCAGGACGACGTGCACGCGGCGCAGAGGATGCACTTGGTCGTGTCGTCGAAGCGGGCGCGGTCCTCGGGGGACTGGTAGCGCTCGCGCGACGGCTCGTTGCCCGACGTGATGAGGAACGGCATCATCTCGCGGTAGGAGGCGAAGAACGGCTCCATGTCGACCACGAGGTCCTTGACCACGGGCAGGCCCTTGATGGGCTCGACGGTGATCGGCTTGTCGGGGTTGACGTCCTTGAGCAGCGTCTTGCAGGCGAGGCGGTTGCGGCCGTTGATCCGCATCGCGTCCGAGCCGCACACGCCGTGCGCGCACGACCGGCGGAACGTGAGCGAGCCGTCCTCGTCCCACTTGATCTTGTGCAGGGCGTCGAGGATGCGGTCGGTGCCGTGCGCCTCGACGGTGAAGTCCTGCCAGGTGGCCTCGTCGGACACCTCGGGGTTGAACCGCCGGACCCGCAGCGTGACCGTGAACGAGGGGATCTCGCCCGCGGAGGACGGTGCGTCGGCTTCGAGTGTGGCAGTCATCAGTACTTACGCTCCATCGGCTCGTACCGGGTCTGGATGACGGGCTTCGAGCCCAGGACGACCTTGTAGCCGTCGAACTGCTCGACGTGGTCGAAGTAGCCCTTCACGTGACCCTCGGCCTTGTCCGACGCCTCGGGCGGTCGGCGGTAGGCCATCGTGTGCAGCATGTAGTTCGTGTCGTCGCGCTGCGGGAAGTCCTCGCGGTAGTGACCGCCGCGCGACTCCTTGCGGTTGATCGCCGCGACCACGGTGACCTCGGCGATGTCGAGCAGGAAGCCGAGCTCGATGGCCTCCAGCAGGTCGGTGTTGAAGAGCTTGCCCTTGTCCTGCACCGACGCGTTGCGGTACCGCTTCTGCAGCTCGCGGATGTCGGACAGGGCCTGGTTCAGGGACTCGCCCGTGCGGAACACCTGGGCGTTGAGGTCCATGGTCTCCTGCAGGGCCTTGCGGATGTCCGCGACGCGCTCGCCGTCCGGACGGTTGCGCATCTCCTCGAGCTGCGCCTCCACGCGGGCCGCCGGGTTCTCGGGCAGGTCGTGGAACGACGCCGTCTTCGCGTACGCGGCGGCCGCCCGGCCGGAGCGCTTGCCGAACACGTTGATGTCGAGCAGCGAGTTGGTGCCGAGACGGTTGGAGCCGTGCACCGACACGCACGCGACCTCGCCGGCGGCGTACAGGCCCTTGACGACGTTGACGCCGTCGCGCAGCACCTCGCCCTGCACGTTGGTCGGCACGCCGCCCATCGCGTAGTGCGCCGTCGGGTAGACGGGGACAGGCTCGGTGTACGGCTCGATGCCGAGGTAGGTGCGCGCGAACTCGGTGATGTCCGGGAGCTTCGCGTCGATGTGCGCGGGCTCGAGGTGCGTCAGGTCGAGCAGCACGTAGTCCTTGTTGGGGCCTGCGCCCCGCCCCTCGCGCACCTCGTTGGCCATCGACCGGGCGACGATGTCGCGCGGCGCGAGGTCCTTGATGGTGGGGGCGTACCGCTCCATGAAGCGCTCGCCGTCGGCGTTGCGCAGGATGCCGCCCTCGCCGCGGGCGGCCTCCGACAGGAGGATGCCGAGGCCCGCGAGGCCTGTCGGGTGGAACTGGAAGAACTCCATGTCCTCCAGCGGCAGGCCGCGGCGGTAGGCCAGGGCCATGCCGTCACCCGTGAGGGTGTGGGCGTTCGAGGTGGTCTTGAAGATCTTGCCTGCGCCGCCGGTGGCGAAGATGATCGCCTTGGCCTGGAACACGTGGATCTCACCGGTGGCGAGGTCGTAGGCGACGACGCCGGTCGCGTTGACCTCCTCGCCCGCCGCGATCTCCTCGGTGGTGAGGTCGTGGTCGGTGATGAGGTCGAGCACGTAGAACTCGTTGAAGAACTCCACCTCCTGCTTGACGCAGTTCTGGTAGAGCGTCTGGAGGATCATGTGGCCCGTGCGGTCGGCCGCGTAGCACGCGCGGCGGACGGCGGACTGGCCGTGGTCACGCGTGTGCCCGCCGAAGCGGCGCTGGTCGATCTTGCCCTCGGGCGTGCGGTTGAAGGGCAGGCCCATCCGCTCGAGGTCGAGGACCGACTCGATGGCCTCCTTCGCGAGGATCTCCGCCGCGTCCTGGTCGACGAGGTAGTCGCCGCCCTTGACCGTGTCGAAGGTGTGCCACTCCCAGTTGTCCTCCTCGACGTTGGCGAGGGCCGCGGCCATGCCGCCCTGGGCGGCACCGGTGTGGGAGCGGGTGGGGTACAGCTTGGAGATCACCGCGGTGCGGGCCTCCTTCGACGACTCGAGGGCCGCGCGCATGCCTGCGCCGCCCGCGCCGACGATCACGACGTCGTACTGATGGGTCTGCATCGGGCTCGATGCCTCCTGCTGATGAGGTTCGGGGTGTGGGGCTGGGGGTGTGCCGGTGCTACGGGTGCCGTGCTCAGGCCGTGCAGAAGGAGGCGAGCAGCTCGGCGGGCGCGCCCGGGGGGCACGGGTCGAACGTGAAGATCACCAGGGTGCCCAGCACGACCACGACGGCGAACGCCAGGTACAGCAGGCCCTTGAGGATGCCGCGCGTCGCGTCCTTGGTGGCGTAGTCGTTGATGATGGTGCGCACGCCGTTGGTGCCGTGGATCATCGCGAGCCACAGCATGAGCAGGTCCCAGACCTGCCACAGCGGGCTCGCCCACTTGCCGGCGACGAAGCCGAAGTCGATGGCGTGCACACCGTCGCCCACCAGGAGGTTGACGAACAGGTGCCCGAAGATCAGGACGAGCAGCACCACGCCGGAGGCCCGCATGAAGACCCAGGAGTACAGCTCGTAGTTGCCGCGCGTCGTCTTGCGGCGCACATACGGGGACCGCGGGGAGTCCACCTTGGCCACAGCGGCGGTTCCGTGCGTCATCAGTGCCCCCCGGTGAAGACGTTGACGAGGTGACGGGGCAGGAAGCCCGCCATGGTCACGACGAACAGGCCGACGACCACCCAGAGCATGACCTTCTGGTAGCGCGGGCCCTGGGCCCAGAAGTCGACCAGCAGGATGCGGATGCCGTTGAAGGCGTGGAAGACGATCGCGGCGACCAGGCCGGCCTCGCCGAGCCCCATGATCGGGGTCTGGTACGTGCCGATCGCTGCGTTGTACGCCTCGGGGGACACGCGGACCAGCGCGGTGTCGAGCACGTGCACGAGCAAGAAGAAGAAGATGAGCACGCCGGTCACGCGGTGCGCGACCCACGACCACATGCCTTCTCGGCCGCGGTACAACGTGCCTGCTGGTGCGGTGGGCACTTCGGGAGCCTCCTATGGCTGTCCGGCTGGGGGTGGCTGGTCCCCACTGTAATGACAACTGGTCGCCTCGAACGCCGCCCGGCGGCCCTGCCGGGCATCGAGACACAGCCTTTGTGACTGATCCCACAGGGGAGATGTCGCAAGTTCGGGCACCCGTCAGGTTGCTCGCGCGTTGCTGGGTGTCCGCGGGTGAGGTCGGCAGGTTATCGCTGCGCGAACGCCGCCGGGCTGACATCCTGCGGGGCATGACTTCGGCCGCCGACCTATCGTCCCCGATCGACGACTTCTTCGCAGTGGTTCCGGCCGGCGGGTCCGGCACGCGGCTGTGGCCGCTGTCGCGCGGGGCGGAGCCCAAGTTCCTGCACGACCTCGTCGGCTCGGGCGAGTCGTTGCTGCAGGCCACGGAGCGCCGCCTGCGCCCCCTCGCCGGGCCCGACGGCGTCGTGCTGGTCACGGGGGAGCAGCACGTCGCGGCCGCCCGCGCGCAGCTGCCCGGCCTGTCCGACGACGCGATCCTGGCCGAGCCGGCGCCGCGCGAGTCGATGGCGGCGATCGGGCTGGCGGCGGCCGTCCTGGAGCGGCGGCACGGCGACGTGGTCATCGGGTCGTTCGCCGCCGACCACGTGATCAGCGGCACGCGGGCGTTCCAGCTCGCGGTACGCGAGGCGGTCGCGGCCGCGCGTGCGGGATATGTCACGACGGTGGGCATCGCGGCGTCGCGACCCTCGACGGCGTTCGGCTACGTGCGCTCGGGCGAGCCCCTGGGCGTCGAGGGTGCCCCGCACACCCTGCACGTGCGCGGGTTCACCGAGAAACCCGACGCGGCGACGGCGCGCGCCTACCTCGCCTCGGGGGAGTACCGGTGGAACGCGGGCATGTTCGTCGCGTGCACGTCCGTGCTGCTCGGCCACCTCGCCGAGCAGCGCCCCGCGCTGCACGACGCGCTGCGCCGCATCGCGGACGCCTGGGACACCCCGCGCCGGGGTGCGGTGCTCGAGGAGGAGTGGCCGGGCCTGGAGAAGATCGCGATCGACCACGCCGTGGCCGAGCCGGTCGCGGCGGCGGGCGGCGTCGCCGTCGTCCCGGGGACGTTCGGGTGGGACGACGTCGGGGACTACAACTCGCTGGCCGTCCTCCTGCCCTCGGACGACGACCGCGGCGCCAAGGTGCTCGGTGACCCCGGCGACGTGCTGCGGATCGAGAGCGCCGGCTCGGTGGTGGTACCGGCGTCGGGCCGCCTGGTGACGGTGCTGGGCTTGGACGACGTCGTGGTCGTGGACACGCCCGACGCGCTGCTCGTGACCACGCGCGCCCGGGCGCAGCAGGTGAAGGACGTCGTCGCGGCGGTACGCGAGCGGGGGCGGGACGACCTGCTCTGAGGGCGTCGGCCGGGGCGCCGTCGGGCGGTTCGCCCGGTCTGTGGGACCCCTGGCGTCCGCATGGTGGGACATCACCGCCCAGGCCGTGTCTCGCGGGCCGGACGGCGCTACGTTGGTGTGGTGAACCCCACGCAGCCGCCCGTCAGCCTCGCCGACTTCGATCTGATCGTTTCGAACGACGAGATGCCCGTCGGGGACGTGCCCGGGGGTAACGCGACGGACGTCGTCGCAGGCCTGGCCGCCCGCGTGGGCGAGCTGACCGAGCAGCTGGAGGACGAGCTCGTCGCCTTCCGGCGCGACGTGCACGCGCACCCCGAGCTGTCCCGCAAGGAGGTGCGCACCACGCAGGCCGTCGCCGACCGGCTGCGTGCGGCGGGCCTCGAGCCCCGCCTGCTGCCGATCGGGTCGGGCCTCGTGTGCGACATCGGCCCGGACCACGGCCCGGACGGCCAGGGCCGCGTGGGCCTGCGCGCCGATCTCGACGCGCTGCCGCTGCAGGAGACCAGCGGCGTGGAGTTCGCCTCGACCCTGCCGGGTGTCGCGCACGCGTGCGGGCACGACGTGCACACCACCGTGGTGCTCGGTGCCGGTCTCGTCCTCGCGCGGCTGCACGAGGAGGGGCGCCTGCGCCGCGGCGTGCGCCTGTTCTTCCAGCCGGCCGAGGAGGTCTTCCCCGGTGGCGCGGAGGACATCATCAACCGCACCTCCGAGCTCGACGGCGTCGACCGCATCGCGGCGCTGCACTGCGACCCGAAGTTCGACGTCGGGCACGTCGGCACGCGCATCGGCCCCATCACCTCGGCGAGCGACTCGGTGATCGTGACCATCACGTCGCCCGGCGGGCACACCTCGCGCCCGCACCTGACCGGCGACGTCGTCTTCGCGCTCGGCCAGGTCATCACGCAGACCCCCGCCGTGCTGGGCCGCCGCCTCGACCCGCGCTCGGGCGTCAACCTCACGTGGGGTGCCGTGCAGGCGGGCTCGACCCCCAACGCCATCCCGTCGACCGGCGTGCTCAAGGGCACGCTGCGCTGCCTCGACGTGCGCGCCTGGGAGAAGGCGGGCGAGATCGTGCGCGAGGCGGTCGAGCAGGTCGTCGCCCCGTACCACGTCAACGTCTCGGTGACGGTGACGCACGGCGTGCCCCCGGTCGAGAACCAGACCGAGGCCACGTGCGACCTCGAGGACGCGGTGCGTGACGCCGTCGGCCCCGAGGCCGTGCAGCTCACCGAGCAGTCCATGGGCGGCGAGGACTTCGCGTGGTACCTGCGCAAGGTGCCCGGCACGATGGCGCGCCTCGGCGTGCGCACGCCCGGCGGACGGACCTATGACCTGCACCAGGGCGACCTCGTGGTCGACGAGCGGGCGATCGGGGTCGGGGTGCGCACCCTGGCGCAGTTCGCGGCCCGGTGACGGGGCGCCGGGACGCGAAGATGTTCCGGTGGATGACGCTTCGGTAACGACTTCCTGCGGTTACCGTCTCGAAACGCGAAACGCAGGATGCGCTGGCTACCCTCGGTGCGGTATAGGGTCCCCTCCGGCCCTCAAGAACATCGAAGGAGCACCTGTGAAGAAGGCTGTTCGGCTCACCGCGCTTGCGGGAGCAGCGGCGCTCGCGCTCGCGGCTTGCGGCGAGGCCCCCACCGAGTCCACGGGCGACGGCTCCGCCGCTGCCAGCGACTTCAAGCCCTGCATCGTGTCGGACGCCGGCGGCTTCGACGACAAGAGCTTCAACCAGCTCAGCTTCGAGGGCGCCCAGGACGCGGCCGCGGAGCTCGGCACCGAGCTGGTCGACGTGCAGTCGGCGTCGGAGAACGACTACAAGGGCAACGTGGAGTCCCTCGTGGCCGAGTCGTGCGACGCGATCGTCACGGTCGGCTTCGCGCTGTCGGCGACCACGATCGAGTCGGCGACGGCCAACCCGGAGATCGACTACATCATCATCGACGACGCGGCCGACGGGGACTTCGACGGCAAGGCGGACGCGGACAACATCAAGCCGCTGCTGTACGACACGGCGCAGGGCGCGTTCCTCGCCGGCTACCTCGCGGCCGGCTACTCGGAGGCCGGCAAGGTCGGCACCTTCGGTGGCATGGACTACCCGACCGTCACGATCTTCATGGACGGCTTCAAGCAGGGCGTCGACTACTACAACGAGACCAAGGGCGAGAACGTCGAGCTCGTCGGCTGGGACGGCAAGAAGGGCTCGTTCACGGGCGGCTTCGCGGCCGACCCCGCCGCGAAGACCACGGCGCAGAACATCCTCGACCAGGGCGTCGACGTGATCCTGCCCGTCGGTGGCCCGATCTACCAGTCCGCGATCGACGCGATCGAGGACTCCGGCGAGGACGTCGCGCTGATCGGCGTCGACGCCGACTTCTACGAGTCCGACCCGACCACCCAGGACATCGTGCTGACCTCCATCCTCAAGGGCATGGACGTCTCCACGAAGGAGGCGGTGCTCTCCTCGGGCAACGACGAGTTCGACCCGGAGCCGTACATCGGCACCCTGGAGAACGGCGGCGTGGACGTCGCCCCGCTGCACAACTTCGAGGACAAGGTGGACCCGGCCCTCTGGGACGAGGTCCAGACCCTCAAGGAGTCGATCATCGCCGGTGACGTCGAGGTGGAGTCCTACCTCGCGCAGTGACATGACGCACCATGGTCCCGGGGGGTACGGCGTCCGCCGTGTTCCCCGGGACCTGTCATGAGCGGTCCCCCATCTCGGGAAGGAATCCCATGCGGCTCGAGCTGCGCGGTATCACCAAGCGCTTCGGCGCGCTCGTCGCGAACGACCACATCGACCTGGTGGTCGAGCCGGGCGAGATCCACTGCCTCCTGGGCGAGAACGGGGCGGGCAAGTCCACCCTGATGAACGTCCTGTACGGCCTGTACCAGGCCGAGGAGGGCGACATCCTGCTGGACGACGAGGTCCAGAACTTCGCTGGTCCCGGCGACGCCATGGCGGCGGGCATCGGCATGGTCCACCAGCACTTCATGCTCGTCCCCGTCTTCACGGTGGCGGAGAACGTCATGCTCGGCCACGAGCAGACCCGCGGCGGCGGCCGCCTCGACCTCGACGCCGCCCGCGCGCAGGTGCGCGAGATCTCCGCGCGCTTCGGCTTCCACGTGGACCCCGACGCCGTCGTCGAGGACCTGCCCGTGGGCGTGCAGCAGCGCGTCGAGATCATCAAGGCCCTGTCGCGCAACGCCGACGTGCTGGTGTTCGACGAGCCGACGGCGGTGCTCACGCCCCAGGAGACCGACGAGCTCATGACGATCATGCGGCAGCTGCGCGACGAGGGCGCCGCGATCGTCTTCATCACCCACAAGCTGCGCGAGGTCCGCGAGGTCGCGGACCGCATCACCGTCATCCGCCACGGCAAGGTCGTCGGCGAGGCCAGCCCGACCGCGTCGGACGGCGAGCTCGCCTCGCTCATGGTGGGCCGCGCCGTCGAGCTCACCGTGCACAAGGACGCGCCGACGCTCCGCGACAACGGCCTGGTCGTCCGCGACCTCGTGGTCACCGACGAGGCGGGCACCGTCGTCGTCGACGGCGTGAGCTTCGAGGTGCGCGGCGGCGAGGTGCTCGCCGTCGCGGGTGTGCAGGGCAACGGCCAGACCGAGCTCACCGAGGCGCTCCTCGGCCTCGAGAGCGACGTGACCGGCAGCGTGACGCTCGACGGCACGGAGCTCGTCGGGCTGTCCGTGCGCCGCATCCTCGACCAGGGCGTCGGCTTCGTGCCGGAGGACCGCACGCACGACGGGCTGGTCGGCGAGTTCACGATCGCCGAGAACCTCATGCTCGACCGCTCCGACGGGCCGCCCTTCGTGCGGCGCGGCGCCCTCCAGCTCGGCTTCCGCGACCGCTTCGCGCGCGAGAAGGTGCAGGAGTACGACGTGCGCACCCAGGGCATCACCACGCCCGTCGGCCGTCTCTCCGGCGGCAACCAGCAGAAGGTCGTCGTCGCCCGTGAGATGTCGCGCGACCTGCGCCTGCTCGTCGCGGCGCAGCCGACGCGCGGTGTCGACGTCGGCTCGATCGAGTTCATCCACAAGCGGATCGTCGCGACGCGTGACGCCGGCGTCCCGGTCGTGGTGGTCTCGACCGAGCTGGACGAGGCGGTCGCGCTGGCCGACCGGATCATGGTGATGTACCGCGGCAAGGTCGTCGGCATCGTGCCCGGTGACACGCCGCGCGACGTGCTGGGCCTCATGATGGCGGGGATCTCGCCGCAGGACGCGAAGGGAGAGGTCGCGTGAGCGCGTCCGAGTCGGGTCAGGGGAGCAACCCCGCCCAGGAGCCGGAGCTCGACCCCGGCACGGCCGAGGAGCTGGAGCAGGAGAGGGCCCGCGTGGCCGGCCCGCCCGTCGGGGACGACGCCGTCGACACGGCGAGCCGGCTGGCCAAGGCCCTGCAGCAGACGATGAGCAGCCCGTGGACCGTGTCGGCGGGCGCCGTGCTGCTCGCGATCGTCGCCGGGTCGATCATGATCGCCTTCACCGACGAGGAGGTGAAGGCGGCCTCGACCTACTTCTTCGCACGGCCCGGCGACACCTTCGTCGCGCTCGGCCAGGCCATCGGCGGCGCGTACGCGGCGCTGTTCCGCGGTGCCGTCGTGAACTTCCAGGCGGACAGCTTCGCCCTGGCGATCCGCCCGCTCACCGAGACGCTCACCTACGCCACCCCGCTCATCGCGGCGGGCCTCGGCGTGGCGCTGGCGTTCCGTGCGGGCCTGTTCAACATCGGAGGTCAGGGCCAGATGCTCGTGGCCGCCGCGGCGGCGGGCTGGGTCGGCTTCGGCGTGAGCGGCGTGCCGTTCCCGCTGCACCTGGTCCTCGCGCTCGTCGCGGGCATCGCAGCGGGTGCGCTGTGGGCGGGCCTCGCGGGCCTGCTCAAGGCCCGAACCGGTGCGCACGAGGTGATCGTGACGATCATGCTCAACTACGTCGCCTTCTACCTCATCTCGTACTTCCTGGCGACGCCCGGCCTCCTGCAGGCCCCCGGCTCGTCCAACCCCAAGACCCCGCCGACGCCGCAGTCGGCGCAGCTGCCCGCCCTGCTGGGCGAGCGGTTCAACCTGACGTGGGGCTTCGTGCTGGCGCTGCTCGCCGTCGTCGGCGTGTGGTGGCTGCTCAACCGGTCGTCGGCGGGCTTCGCGTTCCGCGCCGTCGGCGAGAACCCGCGCGCCGCGCGCGTCGCGGGGATCGACACCGGCCGCACCACCGTGAGCTCGATGCTCGTGGCGGGCGGGCTCGTCGGCCTGGCCGGCGCCTCGCAGGTGCTCGGCGCGATCACCACGGGCTTCAGCTCGGACATCGACGCGGGCATCGGCTTCGACGCCATCACCGTCGCCCTGCTCGGCGGGTCCAGCCCGTGGGGCGTGCTCGCGGCGGGCATCCTGTTCGGCGCGTTCAAGGCCGGCGGGTCCACCATGCAGGCGGCCGAGGGCATCCCGAGCGACATCGTGCTCGTGGTCCAGTCCCTCATCGTGCTGTTCATCGCGGCGCCGCCGCTGGTCCGGGCCATCTTCCGGCTCCCGGACCCGAACCGCCGTCGGGCCCCGAAGAAGGCCCGGAAGACGAAGGAGGCGGCAGCGTGAGCGCCGACCACAGGACGACCCAGCTCGACGCGCCGCTGTCGGAGACCACGCGCACCGTCACGGTCGTGACGTGGAAGACGGCGGGCGTGCTCGCCGCGATCACGGTGCTCTACGCGCTGCTGCTCGTGGCCGTGCCGCACGCGGGGGACACGCGGTTCGTGCTCTCCTCGCGCAACGACTTCTTCCAGATCCCCGTGATCGTGCTGCCGTCGGCGCCGCTCGCGTGGGGGTGCGGCGTCGTGCTCCTCGCGGTGACCGCGGTCGCGGCCGTGCTCACCGCGCGGCACCGGCGCACGCCCGCGTGGCTCGTCGTGCTCTACGCCGTGGCCGGGCTGACCGGGTTCCTGGCCTGGGCCGGTGCGGGCAGCCCGCGCGACCTGTCGGTCGTCGGCCTGCTCGGCGGGGCCGTGCTCTGGTCGGTGCCGTTCGTGTACGGCGCGCTCGGCGGTGTCATCGGCGAGCGGGCGGGCGTGGTCAACATCGCGATCGAGGCCCAGCTCCTGGGGGCCGCGTTCACCGCTGCCGTCGTGTCGTCGATCACGCACAGCGCCGTCATGGGCCTGCTGGCCGCGCTGCTGGCCGGTGCGCTCGTGTCGCTGGTGCTCGGCCTCTTCGCGATCACGTACCACGTCAACCAGGTCATCGTGGGTGTGGTGCTCAACGTGCTGGTCGTCGGGCTGACGAGCTTCCTGTACTCCCAGGTGCTCGTGCCCGCCGCCGCGACGCTCAACTCGACGACCCGGTTCAGCGCCGTGCCGATCCCCGTCCTGTCGGACATCCCGGTGCTCGGCCCCGTCCTGTTCCGGCAGCCGCTGCTCATCTACCTGATGTTCCTCGCGGTGCCCGCGGTCTGGTTCGCGCTGAACCGCACCCGGTGGGGCCTGCGGCTTCGGGCCGTGGGCGAGCACCCGAAGGCGGCCGACACGGTCGGCATCGACGTGGTCCGCACGCGGTACAACGCGGTGCTCGTCGCGGGCGCCGTCGCCGGTCTCGGCGGTGCGTTCTACACGACGGTGCAGCTCAGCCAGTTCGGCGAGAACATGACCGGCGGCGCGGGCTACATCGCGCTGGCCGCGGTCATCTTCGGCAAGTGGGACCCCGTGCGCGCGGCGTTCGCCGGTCTGCTGTTCGGCTTCGCGTCGAACCTGCAGAACGTGCTGTCCGTCGTGGGCTCGCCCGTGCCCAGCCAGTTCATGCTCATGGTCCCGTACGTCGTCACGCTGCTCGCCGTGGCCGGCCTCGTGGGCCGGTCGCGTCCCCCGGCCGCATCGGGCGAGCCGTACGTCAAGGGCTGAGGATGGGCACCGTGAACACCTCTGACACCGTGGACTGGGACGGCCTGCGGGCCGCCGCCCGGGAGGCGGTCGACAAGGCCTACGCGCCGTACTCCGACTTCAAGGTCGGTGCGGCGGCGTACGCCACGGACGGCCGCCTGCTCACCGGGGCGAACATCGAGAACGCCGCCTACGGCGTCACGCTGTGCGCCGAGTGCTCGCTCGTGAGCGCGCTCGTGATGTCGGGCGGCGGCCGGCTGGCGTCGTTCACCTGCGTGAACGTGCTCGGCGAGACGATCATGCCGTGCGGGCGGTGCCGCCAGCTCCTGTGGGAGCACGGCGGTGCGGACCTGCTGGTGGACACGCCGCAGGGCGTCCTGCCGATGACGGAAGTACTGCCGCAGGCCTTCGGGCCGGGCAACCTGGACCACGTGCGAGAGGCAACATCATGACCGAGCGGGCGACCGAGCCGTTCGACGCCGTCGACATCATCCGGACCAAGCGCGACAACACGGAGTCCCTGAGCGACGCGCAGATCGACTGGCTCATCGACGCCTACACGCGCGGCGTGGTGGCGGACGAGCAGATGTCCGCCATGACCATGGCGATCCTGCTCAACGGCATGACCAGGGCCGAGATCTCCCGGTGGACGCACGCGATGATCGCGTCGGGCGAGCGCATGTCGTTCGCCGGGCTGTCGCGGCCGACGGCCGACAAGCACTCGACCGGTGGCGTGGGGGACAAGATCACGCTGCCGCTCGCGCCGCTCGTCGCGTCGTTCGACGTCGCAGTGCCGCAGCTGTCGGGGCGCGGTCTCGGCCACACGGGCGGCACGCTCGACAAGCTCGAGGCGATCCCCGGGTGGCGCGCGTCGCTGACGAACGACGAGATGATGGCGCAGCTCGAGTCCGTTGGCGCTGTGGTCTGCGCCGCGGGCGCAGGCCTCGCGCCCGCCGACAAGAAGCTCTACGCGCTGCGCGACGTCACGGCCACCGTCGAGGCGATCCCGCTCATCGCGAGCTCGATCATGTCGAAGAAGATCGCCGAGGGCACGGGTGCCCTGGTGCTCGACGTCAAGGTCGGCTCCGGCGCCTTCATGAAGGACCTGGACAGCGCGCGCGAGCTCGCACGCACCATGGTGGACCTCGGCACCGACGCGGGCGTGCGCACGGTCGCCCTGGTCACGGACATGTCCGTGCCGCTCGGCCTCACGGCGGGCAACGCCCTGGAGGTCCGCGAGTCGCTCGAGGTGCTGGCCGGCGGTGGGCCGGCGGACGTCGTCGACCTCACCGTGGCGCTGGCCGTCGAGATGCTGGACGCCGCCGGCCGTCCGACGGCGGAGGCGGACGTGCGCGCCGCGCTCTCCGACGGCCGGGCCATGGACCGCTGGCGCGCGATGATCGCGGCCCAGGGCGGCGACGTCGACGCGCCGTTGCCGGTCGCGAAGGAGACGGAGACCCTCGTGGCACCGCGCTCCGGCGTGCTCACGTCGCTCGACGCCTACGCCGTCGGCGTGGCGGCCCGGCGCCTGGGGGCGGGCAGGGCGCGCAAGGAGGACGCGGTGCAGGCCGCCGCGGGTGTCGAGATCCACGCCAAGCCGGGTGACCGGGTGGCCGAGGGGCAGCCGGTGCTCACGCTGCACACCGACACCCCCGAGCGGTTCGAGCGGGCCCGCGAGGCCCTCGCCGGGGCGTGGGACGTGCAGCACGAGAGCGCGGAGACGGTGCTCGAGGGCGTCTTCGCCGGGGCGGCGGGCATGCTCGCGAGCCTCGACGGCGGAGCGGGCGCCCTGGCGGGTGCCGGGCTGGTGCACGACCGGTCCGTCGTGCTCGACCGGATCGTCTGACCTGCGCGTTCGGGGCGCGCCGGGTCACCCGGCGCGCCCAGCGTGGCGCACCGGCGAGTCGCGCCGGGGCGGCTTAGCCTGACGGGATGCCGTCGACTATGCGCCTTTCGTCCCTGCTCGGCGCCATGCGCGCATTCGCCGGACCGGTGCCCGCACCGCCCCCGCCCGGCCGCTTCGAGCGCCCCACCGTGCCCGACGACGTCGCCGCACGCCTCGAGTCCGTGCCGAACCGGGCGCGGCGCTCCGTGCTCGACCCGCTGGCGCGCGAGCGGGGCACCGGGACGGTCGGCTTCCCGCGGCGGCTGAACCTGCCCTCGCTCGAGGGCGTCACCGCCGCGGCGGTGCAGATCGACGAGACCACGTGCGGCGCCGCCGTGCTGGCCATGCTCGGGCTGGCCGGTGACCCCCGGGCCGCGCTGCGGCTCGCCGCGGGCGACCCGGCCGAGGGCTTCGCGCGGCTCCAGCGGGCCGTGCACGCCGCGACCAACCGGCGCGGGCTCGGTCCGGCGAGCTGGCCGCGCTCCTACGGCACGCCGCCGTGGGGCGCGGCACGCTTCGCCAGCTACGGCGGCGTGCGCTACACCCACCGCGTCGCCGAGCGCCCGGGCGTCGTCGAGGCCGCCGTCGCGGCCGCGCGCGCCGGCGTGCCCGTCCCGCTGTTCACGGGCGGTGACGTCTCGGGCGGCTGGGAGGCCGCCGTGCCCCGGCACGTGGTGCTGCTCACGCTCGCCGACGGGGAGGGCAGCGCGGGCAGCGCCGTCCTCTACGAGCCGTCGGGCGCGGGGCTGCACACGGTCCCCGTCGCGGCGCTGCTCGACCCGCCGCCCGTGCCCGCGGCCGACGCAGCGGCCCTGCCCGCCGCGGCCCCGGCGGCCGACCGCACGGCGGCGCGCGTGCGGAAGGCCCTCACGGCGGCGTTCGGCGGCTGGCCGCACCTGGTCTGGGCGCTGCTGCCCGAGCGGACCGGGCAGTGGCGTGCGGGCACGGACCGGGCGACGATGGAGGCACCGACCACGGAGACAGACTGACGAGGAGGTTCACATGAGCACGCTCCCAGGTCCCGACTCCTGGCACGACGCGGGCCTCGTCCCGCCCGAGGAGGCCGAGGTCGACCCCACGCACGAGCCCGACGAGTACGTCCCCGGTGCACCGCGCCCCGACGCGGACGGCGACGCGGACGAGGCGGACGTCGTCGAGCAGGCGCTCGACGTCCCCGCCGACCCGGACGAGGACGAGCCGCTCCCCGGCTGACCGGTCGTGTCGGCGGCGGACGGTAGGTTGTCAGCATGACCACGCACGACCCCGGGGGCCGCCCCGGCGAGGCGCAGATCCGCGCCCTGCCCAAGGTGCTCCTGCACGACCACCTCGACGGCGGCCTGCGACCGCAGACCGTCCTCGAGCTCGCCGACGCGGCAGGCCACCCGCTGCCCGCGTCCGACGCCGACTCCCTCGCCGACTGGTTCCGCGCCGCAGCCGACTCCGGCTCGCTCGTGCGGTACCTCGAGACCTTCGCGCACACCACCGCCGTCATGCAGACGGCCGACAACCTGGCGCGTGTCGCCCGCGAGGCCGTGCTCGACCTGGCCGCCGACGGCGTCGTGTACGCCGAGCAGCGCTGGGCCCCCGAGCAGCACCTCGCGGGCGGGCTCGCCCTGGCAGAGGCGGTCGAGGCCGTGCAGGCAGGGATCGACGACGGCATCGCCGCCGCCGCCGCGCAGGGGCACATCATCCGGGTCGGGCAGCTGCTCGGTGCGATGCGGCAGGCCGACCGCTGGCAGGAGGTCGCCCAGCTCGCCGTCACCTACCGGGACGCGGGCGTGGTCGGGTTCGACATCGCGGGCCCGGAGGACGGCTTCCTGCCCTCGCGGCACCTGCCGGTCTGGCGCTACCTCGCCGAGCACGACGTGCCCGTGACGATCCACGCGGGCGAGGCGGCGGGCCTCGACTCCATCGGGCAGGCGGTGCACCTCGGTCAGGCCGACCGCCTGGGCCACGGCGCGCGCATCATCGACGACATCGCGTTCGTGGCGGACGACGGCACCGCGGACCTGGGCCGCCTCGCGCACTGGGTGCGCGACCACCAGATCCCGCTCGAGCTGTGCCCCACCTCCAACCTGCAGACGGGCCTCGCCGACTCGGTCGCGACGCACCCGATCACCCGGCTCAAGGAGCTGGACTTCGCCGTCACGCTCAACACGGACAACCGCCTCATGTCCCGCACGTCGATGACGCACGAGATGCAGCGTCTCGTCGACGAGGCGGGCTGGACGCTCGACGACCTCGTCGACGTCACCGTCACCGCCGCCTGGGGTGCGTTCATGCACCACGACGAGCGGCGTGACCTCGTGGAGCAGGTCATCCTGCCCGGATTCCAGAAAGTCGAAGGTGCCCTCGTATGACCGCTCAGCCCGACGCGACCCGGCCGGTCGCCCTGCCGCAGGACAAGGCGGCGCTCGCCGCCTACGTCGACCACACGCTGCTCAAGCCCGAGGCGACGGCGGCCGACGTCGCGGCCCTCGTCGAGGAGGGCGCACGGCTCGGCGTGTTCTCCGTGTGCGTGTCCCCGTCCTTCGTCTCGCTGGCCGTCGAGGTCGCCGCCGGGCGTCTCGCCGTCGCGACCGTGTGCGGGTTCCCCTCGGGCAAGCACATGAGTGACGTCAAGGCGTTCGAGGCCGCCCGCTCCGTCGCCGACGACGCGGACGAGATCGACATGGTCATCGACGTCGGCACGGCGCGGGCCGGCCGGTTCGACGTCGTCCGGTCCGACATCGCGACCGTCCGCGCCGCCGTGCCCGGCGACCGCGTGCTCAAGGTCATCATCGAGTCGGCGGCGCTCACCGACGAGCAGATCGTCGGCGCGTGCAAGGCCGCGGAGGCCGCAGGCGCCGACTTCGTGAAGACCTCGACCGGCTTCCACCCGGCAGGCGGCGCGTCCGTGCACGCCGTCTCGCTCATGGCGCGCACCGTCGGCGCGCCGGCGGGCGGCACGCTCGGCGTCAAGGCCTCCGGCGGCATCCGTGACCTCGACACGGCCCTGGCGATGATCGAGGCGGGCGCCACCCGGCTCGGCCTCTCGGGCACCGAGTCGGTGCTCGCGGGCTTCGACGGCCGCGCCCCGGAGCCGTCGCCGTCCGACACCTACTGACGGCCCGCTGGGTGCGGGGCCCTCGCCCTTTTCTGTGTGCCAGGAGGGCGAAGACCCAGCACTCAGCGAGGTGCCGGGGAGGTAGGGTGCCGGGCATGTCGACACCGCCGAGCGTGCCCGGGACGACCGTCGGATGCCGGATGCGCAAGTGGGACGGCACCCCGCACTGGCGCTGGGACGGCGTCTATCTCGGCGCCGACGAGCACGGGGAGTGGGTCGGCTACCGCGAGGGGACCCTGTTCAGCAGGCCGGGCCGCCGGTTCCGCACCGACTTCACCGGGGTCATGGTCTTCGGCGCCGGTGGCTGGGTCGCCGACCTGTACCGCGACCACCCCCGCGGAACCCGCCTCTACATCGACCTCGCCACGGTCCCCGAGTGGCGCGCGGTGCCGGACGGCGACGGGCCGGCGTACGAGGTCTCCGCGATCGACCTCGACCTCGACGTGCTGGCCGAGCAGCCGGGCGGCGCGCGGGCGCGGCGACGCGGCGAGACCTACATCGACGACGAGGACGAGTTCGCCGAGCACAGTGTCCGGTACGGGTACCCGCCGTCCGTCGTGACGCAGGTGCGCGCGGACGCCGACGCCCTGCTCGCGGCCGTCCGCGCCGGGACGCCGCCCTACGACGGCGCGACCGCGCAAGGCTGGTTCGCGGTGCTCGACAGCCTGGACGGCGCCGAGAGCAGCATCAGCGGACGCTGAGCGCGGTGTCGGGAGGCGCCGAGCGCGGTGTCGGGGAGGCGCCGAGCGCGCCGTCAGGAGGCGCCGAGCGCCAGGTCGTCCTGCTCGACGGCGGCCTTCCACGCCGGCTTCTCCGCCCGCCAGTGCTCGTCGTCGCGGCCGCGGCGCCAGTAGCCGGACGCGGACAGCAGCTCGCGCGGCACACCGAGCGTCGCGCGGGCCCAGCGCCGCAGGTCGCGGACGCAACCGGCCTCGCCGTGCAGGAACGCGTGCGGCACCCCGTCGGGCAGCCGGGCCGCCTGGACGACGTCGGCGAGGCGGTCACCCGCCGAGCGGTGCACCCACGTCACGTGCAGCTCGGCCGCACCGGTCAGCTCCTGCTCGTCGGCGGCGTCGCCGACCTCGAGGAACACGTGCGCGACGGCGTCGGCGGGCAGCGCCTCGCACGCGGCGGCGACCGCGGGCAGCGCGGACTCGTCGCCCGCCAGCAGGTGCCAGGGGGCGGCGGGCGAGGGCGCGTAGTCGCCGCCCGGGCCGAGGAACGACACCTCGTCGCCCGGCCGGACCCGCTGCGCCCAGGGTCCTCCGTAGCCCACGTCGCCGTGCGTCACGACGTCGAGGTCCCACCCGGACGGCGTGACGCCGCGGATGGTGTACGTGCGCGTCACCGGGCGACCGCCCGGCTCGCCGGGCTCCGCCATGACCAGCTTGACGTACCGGTCGGTGAACGGCGTGGGGTCGACGTGGGCGAGTGCCTCTCCGCCGATCGTCACCCGGATCATGTGCGGGGCGACCTGCCGGACCGCCGTCACGGTAGCCGTCGTGCGGGTGCCCTTCCTCGGCCTTCCGGCGGGCGCTGCCTGGGTGATCTCTGAGGTGATCTGCGACATGGTGACCTCAGCCTACGCGGGGGCGCCACCCCGACCGGCCTACGATGAGCGCACCCATCCACCACCACTGCGAGGGACTGAGCGTGCGGATCCTGGTCACCGGCGGCGCCGGCTTCATCGGTGCGAACTTCGTCCACCAGACGGTGCGCGAACGCCCGTCCGACGAGGTCACGGTGCTCGACGCGCTGACGTACGCGGGGGACAGGACGTCGCTCGACGGCGCGGGCGACCGGGTGCGTCTCGTCGAGGGGTCGATCACCGACGCGCCGCTCGTCGACCGGCTCGTGGGGGAGTCGGACCTCGTGGTGCACTTCGCGGCCGAGTCGCACAACGACAACTCGCTCGCGGACCCGACACCGTTCGTGCAGACCAACCTGGTCGGCACGTTCACGCTGCTGGAGGCGGTGCGCCGGCACGACGTGCGCTTCCACCACATCTCGACCGACGAGGTCTACGGCGACCTGCCGCTGGAGGGCGACGAGCGGTTCACGCCCAGCACGCCGTACAACCCGTCGTCGCCCTACTCGTCGACGAAGGCCGGGTCCGACCTGCTGGTCCGGGCGTGGGTGCGCTCGTTCGGCGTGCGCGCCACGATCTCGAACTGCTCGAACAACTACGGGCCGTACCAGCACGTCGAGAAGTTCATCCCGCGGCAGGTCACCAACCTCATCGACGGCGTGCGTCCGCGCCTGTACGGCGCGGGGCTCAACGTGCGCGACTGGATCCACGTCGAGGACCACAACAGCGCCGTGTGGCGCATCGTCGAGGAGGGCCGGGTGGGGGAGACGTACCTCATCGGGGCCGACGGCGAGGCGAGCAACCTCGAGGTGGTCCGCACGCTCCTGGAGATCTTCGGTCGCGACCCGGACGACTTCGACCACGTGGCCGACCGCCCGGGGCACGACCTGCGGTACGCGATCGACGCGAGCCGCCTGCGCACCGAGCTGGGCTGGACGCCGCGGTACACGGACTTCCGCGAGGGCCTGGAGGCGACGGTGGCCTGGTACCGGGAGCACGAGTCCTGGTGGCGCCCGGCGAAGGCCGCGACGGAGGCCCGCTACGCCCGCACGAGCCAGTGAGCCCCGCTGAGTGCGGGATCTTCGCCCGTCTGGCACACAGAAAAGGGCGAAGATCCCGCACTCAGCGGGTCGGGAGGGTGGAGAGGTGGGTGTTGACGGCCTCCAGGGTGGGGAGGAGGTTCTGGGTCCTCGCCTCCGCGAGGGTGGGGGCCGCCGCGTCCTTCTCGGACAGGAGCGGGGTGAGCGGGGTGCCGTCCCGCGCCGTGTCGGGCCACTCGATGCCGAGCTCCTCGTCGAGCGGGTGCACGCCGTGCTCGCGCCCCGGGGCGTAGCCGGCCGAGCACAGGTACAGCACGGTCGAGCCGTCCTCGAGCGACATGAAGGCGTGCCCCAGTCCCTCGGCGACGTAGACCGCGCGCCGGTCGACGTCGTCGAGCAGGACGGCGTCCCACACGCCGAAGGTGGGCGAGCCGACCCGCAGGTCCACGACGACGTCGAGCACCGCGCCGCTCACGCACATGACGTACTTGGCCTGGCTGGGCGGGACGTCGGCGAAGTGGATGCCCCGCAGCACCCCAGCGGCCGACACCGAGCAGTTGGCCTGCTGGAGGTCGAACGCGTGCCCGACGGCGTCGGCGAACGGGCCCGCCGTGAACGCCTCGAGGAACAGGCCGCGCGGGTCGCGGTGCTGCTGCGGGGTGATCTCGAACGCGCCGGGTACGGCCAGCTCGCGGTACGTCATGGTGCTCCTCGCCGGGGGTCTGGGGAAACCGGGTGTGGCCCTAAGATCCTAGGGTGACTGGAGGAGCAGCGGTGACGGACGAGAGCTGGCTCGTGGTGGGGGCCGCGGGCATGCTCGGGCAGGACCTGGTGGCGGCGGCGGGCGCCGCGGGGCACCGGGTGACGGGCACCGGGCGTGACTCGCTCGACGTCACCGACGCCGCGGCGGTCCGGGCGGCCGTCGCGGGGCACGACGTCGTCGTGAACTGTGCCGCGTGGACCGCCGTGGACGACGCCGAGGCGCACGAGGCCGAGGCGTTCGCGGTGAACGCGACCGGTGCGGCGCACCTGGCCCGGGCGGCTGCCGCGGCGGGCACGCGCCTCGTGCACGTCTCCACGGACTACGTGTTCGACGGTGCTGCCACGCAGCCGTACGCCGAGGACTCGCCGGTAGCGCCGCGCTCGGCGTACGGCCGCACGAAGGCCGCGGGGGAGTGGGCCGTGCGTGCGGAGGCGCCGGACGCCCTCGTCGTGCGCACGGCGTGGCTCTACGGCGCGGGCGGCCGCTGCTTTCCCCGGACGATCGCCCGGGCCGCCGCGGAGCGGGACCGGCTGAGCGTCGTCGACGACCAGACCGGGCAGCCCACGTGGACGGCGGACCTGGCCGACCTGATCGTCCGTCTGCTCGCCGCGCGGGCGCCGGGCGGCGTCTATCACGGCACGTCGTCCGGGGCGGTGACGTGGCACGGGTTCGCCCGGGCGGTGGTCGCTGCCGCGGGCCTCGCGACGCCGGTCGACCCGACGACGAGCGCCGACTACCGGCTGCCCGCCCCGCGCCCGGCCTACTCGGTGCTGGGGCACGACCGGCTCCGGGCGGTCGGTGTCGAGCCGATCGGCGACTGGGCCGAGCGCTGGCGCGCGGCGGCGCCGGTCGTGCTGGGCTGAGCCCGGGCTCAGCCCTCCAGCAGGCCCAGCAGGTAGCTCCCGTACCCCGACTTCGTGAGCTTCTCCGCCCGCACGCGCAGGTCGTCGTCGGACAGGAAGCCGCGCCGCCAGGCGACCTCCTCGGGGGCGCCGATCTTCAGGCCCTGCCTGCGCTCGATGGTGCGCACGTAGTCGGAGGCCTCGAGCAGCGAGTCGAACGTGCCGGTGTCGAGCCACGCGGTGCCGCGCGGCAGCACCTCGACCTGGAGCCGGCCCTGGCGCAGGTACTCGGCGTTGACGTCGGTGATCTCGTACTCACCGCGCGCCGACGGGCGCAGGGCCTTCGCGATGCCGACCACGTCGTTGTCGTAGAAGTACAGCCCGGGCACCGCGTACCGGGAGCGGGGGCGGGCAGGCTTCTCCTCCAGCGAGAGCGCCCTGCCCTGCTCGTCGAACTCGACCACGCCGTACGCCGTCGGGTCGGCGACGCGGTAGGCGAAGACGGCGCCGCCGTCCAGGTCGGCGAACCGCGTGAGCCGGGTGCCCAGCCCGGGGCCGTAGAAGATGTTGTCGCCGAGCACGAGGGCGACGGTGTCGTCGCCGATGAACTCCTCGCCCAGCACGAACGCCTGCGCGAGCCCGTCCGGGGAGGGCTGCGCGGCGTAGCTGATGGCGACGCCGAACTGCGAGCCGTCGCCGAGCAGCCGCCGGAACTGGTCGGTGTCCTGCGGGGTGGTGATGACGAGGATGTCGCGGATGCCGGCCAGGAGCAGGGTGGACAGCGGGTAGTAGATCATCGGCTTGTCGTAGACGGGCACGAGCTGCTTGCTGAGCCCGAGGGTGATGGGGTGCAGTCGGGTGCCCGATCCGCCGGCCAGGATGATTCCGCGCATGGATCGGATCCTGCCACCGCACCGGGCTTCGCTCCCCTCCGGCCCGGGTGAATTGAGGGTGATGTCCCCTTCTGGGTGATGCGTCCAGCGCGCCCGAACCTGTAGGTACGGGTGTATGCATGCACCCCAGGTGGTCGACGACCCGCGCCCCACGACGGAGCCGGGTCCCGAGCCGGGACCGGCCACGCGCCACGCCCGCCCGCCGCACGGCGGACGTCGGCCCGACAAGCGCCGGCGCGGCCGCGTCGCCCTGGCCGTCGTCGCGGGTGCCCTCGTGCTCGTCGTCGGTGCGGGGGCGCTGGCCTGGGCCGGTTACACGTCCGCGCTCGACCGCAAGATCGAGCGCATCGAGGACCCGTTCGCCGCACTCGACGAGGCAGACCGCCCCGACCCGGCGCCCGCACCTGCGCAGGGGGAGGCGGCGCCGCTGAACATCCTCGCGCTGGGCTCGGACAGCCGGATCTCGGCGGGGGACCCGTCGCAGTGGGAGTTCGGCGCGCAGCGCACGGACGCGATCATCCTGCTGCACGTCTCGGCGGACCGGACGTCGGCAGCGGCCATCTCCATCCCGCGCGACTCCTGGGTCGACGTGCCCGGCTACGGGAAGGCGAAGATCAACGCCGCCTTCTCCTACGGGGGGCCTGCGCTCATGATCGAGACCGTCGAGAACCTGACCGGCGTGCGCATCGACCACTTCGCCGTGGCCGACTTCGAGTCGTTCACCACCCTCACCGACACCCTCGGCGGCGTGGAGATCGAGGTGCCGCGCGAGGGTGGCGGCTCCGAGCTGCGGACCATGTCCGGCGAGGAGGCGCTCGAGTTCACGCGCGAGCGCTACTCGCTGCCCAACGGCGACTTCGGCCGCGTGCAGCGACAGCAGGCCTGGCTGCGGGCCATCGCAGGCAAGGCCACGCGTGAGGTGCGCGACGTGGGCACGGCCACGCGGTTCCTCGAGACGGCCCTCGGCTCCCTGTCCGTCGACGAGGGGTTCGGGTTCGACGAGATGCTCGGCCTCGCCGTCAGCTCCCGCGAGCTGTCGCCCGCCGACATCGCGTTCCTCACCGCGCCCTACGCGGGCACCGACCGGAGCGCCGACGGCCAGTCGATCGTGGTGCTGGACGAGCCGCGGCTCGCCGAGCTCATGGGTGCTGTGGCCGAGGACCGGCTGCCCGAGTACCTCGAGAACGCGCCCGACGGTCTGGACCAGCTGCCGCCGGTCGTGCGGTAGAGGTAGACGGCAGACGGGCGGGTGCCGCCTCGGCAGCGCCCGCCCGTCGTGGTCGGAGACCTGGCCGGGTCAGAGGCCCAACGCGGTCCGTACGTCGTCCGTGACGCGGGCCAGCCGCTCCCGCGCGGCCACGCGCGCGGCTGCCAGGTCGGCCGCCGAGGCGTTGCGGTCCACGGCCGCGACGACCTCGAGGTAGGCCTTGACCTTGGGCTCGGTGCCGCTCGGGCGCACGATGACGCGCGTGTCGTCGTCCGTCAGCAGCACGACGCCGTCCGTCGGCGGCAGGCCGTCCACGCCCTCGGCGAGGTCGCGCACGGAGTCGACGGGCGACCCGGCGAGGGCCGACGGCGGGGTGCCGCGCAGCGCTGCCATGGTCGCCGCGATCTGCGACAGGTCCTCGAACCGCGCCGAGACCTGCCCGGTGACGTGCAGCCCGATGGCGCGCGCGACGTCGTCGAGCAGGTCGAGGAGGGTGCGGCCCTCCGCGGCCAGGCGCCGCGCGAGCTGCGCCACGGTGACGGCGGCGGAGAGCCCGTCCTTGTCGCGCACGTGCGCCGGGTCGACGCAGTAGCCGAGCGCCTCCTCGTACCCGAACAGCAGGCCGGGGGTGCGGGAGATCCACTTGAACCCGGTGAGCGTCGTGGCGTGCTCCAGGCCGTGCGCCGTCGCGATGCCCGCCAGCGCGCGCGAGGAGACGACCGAGCAGGCCAGCGTGCCGTCCTGCCCCGCGGCCACGGCGCGCTCAGCCGCGTCCCAGCCGAGCAGCATGCCGACCTCGTCGCCGTGCAGCATGCGCCAGCCCTGCGACGCGGCGGTCTCGGCGCCCTGGTGGGTGCCGTACTGCGGGTCGTGGACGGCGACGGCGCAGCGGTCCGCGTCGGGGTCGTTGGCGATCACGAGGTCCGCGTGCGCGTCCTGCGCCAGGGCCAGCGCGAGATCGATCGCGCCCTGCTCCTCCGGGTTGGGGAACGCGACGGTCGGGAAGTCCGGGTCGGGGTCGGCCTGCTCCGCCACGGGCACGACGTCGGTGAAGCCCGCCTCCGCCAGCGCCCGCGCCACGGCGGCGCCGCCCACGCCGTGCAGCGACGTCGTGACGACGCGCAGGCGGGTGCCGGCCGCGCCGTCGTGCAGGCCGGACAGCGCCTGGTGGTAGGCATCGGTGATCTCGGGGCCGAGCACGGTCCAGCCGGACTCGGCGCGCGGCACATCCTTCGCGGAGCGCACGAGCGCGATCTGACCGGCGATGAGGGCGTCGTAGGGCGGCACGATCTGCGCGCCCTGCCCGGCGTCGGTGACCACCCGGCCGCCGAGGTACACCTTGTAGCCGTTGTCGGCCGCGGGGTTGTGGCTCGCGGTGACCATGACGCCGGCGTCGGCGTCGAGGTGGCGCACCGCGAACGCGAGCACGGGGGTCGGGCCGGGCGCGGGCATGAGGTGCACCTCGGCGCCCGCCGCGACCAGCACCGCGGCGGTGTCGCGCGCGAAGTCGGCCGACCGGTACCGGGCGTCGAACCCGACCACCACGCGCGGGGTGCCCTCGAGCTCGTCCGCGAGGAACGCGCCGAGCCCTGCGGCCGCCGCGACGACGACCGCGCGGTTCATCCGGTTCGGTCCCGCCGCCATCGCGCCGCGCAGACCTGCCGTCCCGAACTGGAGCGGGCCCGCGAACCGGTCGCGCAGCTCGGCGAGGGCCGCCTCGCCGGCGTGCGGGTCGGACGTCGCGTCGACGAGGGCGCGCAGCTCCGCGACGTCACGCTCGTCGACGTCGGCCGCCATCCAGGCCTCGGCGCGCGCGACGAGATCCTCCCTCGAGGAGGTGGCAAGGGCGCTGTGCTCGGTCATCAGATCTGCTTGACGATCTTGGCGAGCAGGTCGCTGATGCGGGGGCCGGCGGCGCGGCCGGCCTCCAGCACCTCCTCGTGCGCCAGCGGCGTGGGGCTGATGCCCGCCGCCAGGTTGGTGGCCAGCGAGAGTCCGAGCACGTCCATGCGGCAGTGCCGGGCGGCCACGGCCTCGACGGCTGTCGACATGCCGACCAGGTCGGCGCCCAGCAGCGAGGCCATCTTCACCTCGGCCGGCGTCTCGTACTGCGGGCCGTGGAACTGCGCGTACACGCCCTCGGGCAGGTCGGGGTCGATGCTGCGGGCGAGCTCGCGCAGGCGCGGCGTGTAGATGTCCGTCATGTCGGCGAACTTGGCGCCCTCGAGCGGCGTCTGCCCCGTGAGGTTGAGGTGGTCCTTGAGGAGGACGACCTGACCCGGGCGCCAGCCGATGTGCACGCTGCCGCAGCCGTTCGTCAGGATCACGGTCTCGCAGCCCGCCGCAGCGGCCGTGCGCACGCCGTGCGCCACGCGGCGGATGCCGCGGCCCTCGTACAGGTGGGTGCGCGAGCCCAGCACGAGCGCGTGCCGGACGGCGCCGTCCGGCCGTTCGACACGGATCGAGCGGGTCGTGGACCGGTGCCCCTCCACGACCGGCTTCACGAAGCCGGGGATCTCGGCGGTGGGGATCTCGGCGACGACGTCGCCCAGCAGCTCCGCGGCACCGCCCCAGCCGGAACCGAGCACGAGCGCGATGTCGTGCCCCGACACCCCGGTCTTGGCCGCGATGTGCTCGGCTGCGGCAGCGGCGACGTCGAAGGGGTCGGTCGTCGGGTCGTCCAGGTCTGGCTCCGTGCTCATGGTCCGAGGTTAACGCCTGTTCCACCCGGGCACGCGCCCACGGGCACCGCGGCTTCGCGCCGCTCGCCGTCGATGCGAGAATGGCCGCGTGACCCCCCTCGATCCCGCAGCAGTCCCGCCCCATGTCGTCGTCGTGGGAGGTGGGCCCGGCGGCTACGAGGCAGCGCTCGTGGCCCGCAGCCACGGTGCCCAGGTGACCGTGGTGGAGCAGCAGGGTCTCGGCGGCGCCGCCGTGCTGACCGACGTCGTGCCGTCCAAGACCCTCATCGCCACCGCCGAGTGGATGACCATCGCCGACCGCGCGCCCGAGCTCGGTATCCGAACCCCGGACGACGTCGTGGACCCGCTCTCCGACGTCGCCGTGTCGCTCGCGACGGGCGGCATCCCCGTGGTCTCGGCGTACTCGGCGCCGGGCGCGTCCGGGCTGGGCGGCTCGGGGGTGCAGGCGGCGGCGTCCTCGGCCGAGAAGCGCAAGCACCTCGTGGACCTGCGCGCCGTGAACAAGCGCGTGCTCGCGCTGGCCCGCGCCCAGAGCGCCGACATCAGGGGCCGCCTGGAGCGCGAGGGCATCCGGATCGTCGAGGGCAGGGGTCGGCTCGACGGGCCGTCCCGCGTCGTCGCAGAGCTGGCCGACGGCGGCACCGAGACGCTCGACGCCGACGCGATCCTCCTCGCGCTCGGCGCCACGCCGCGCACCCTGCCCACCGCCGTGCCCGACGGCGAGCGCATCCTCACCTGGACGCAGATGTACAACCTGCGCGAGCTGCCCGAGCGGCTGATCGTCGTGGGCTCCGGCGTCACCGGCGCCGAGTTCGCGGGCGCGTACAACGCGCTCGGCGCCGACGTGGTGCTCGTCTCGAGCCGCGACCGTGTGCTGCCCGGAGAGGACGAGGACGCCGCGGAGCTGCTCGAGGGCGTGTTCCGCTCGCGCGGGATGACCGTGCTGTCGCGCTCGCGGGCCGCGTCGGCCGTGCGTACCGACGACGGCGTCGAGGTGACGCTGTCCGACGGGCGCGTCGTGCACGGTTCGCACGTGCTCGTCGCGGTCGGCGGCGTCCCCGCGACGTCCGGCATCGGCCTCGAGGAGGCAGGCGTGCAGCTCTCCGAGTCGGGGCACGTCGTCGTCGACAGGGTCTCGCGCACCTCGGTGCGCGGCGTCTACGCGTCGGGCGACTGCACGGGCGTGCTGCCGCTGGCGTCGGTCGCGGCCATGCAGGGCCGCATCGCCGTCGCGCACGCACTGGGCGACGCCGTCCAGCCGCTCGCGCTGCGCACCGTCGCGTCGAACATCTTCACGGCGCCGGAGATCGCGACCGTCGGGTACAGCGAGGAGAAGCTGCGCGCCCAGAGCTCGCGCTACATCACCACGACGCTGCCCCTCGCCCGCAACCCGCGCGCCAAGATGCTGGGTGTCCGGGACGGGTTCGTGAAGCTCTTCGCCCACCCCGAGGCGGGCGTGGTGCTGGGCGGCGTGGTCGTGGCGCCGCGCGCGTCGGAGCTCATCTTCCCGATCACGCTCGCCGTGCAGCACCGGCTCACCGTCGAGGACGTGGCGTCGGCGTTCACGATCTACCCGTCCCTGTCGGGGTCGATCGCCGAGGGCGCACGCGTGCTCGACGCACGGGTCAGCGGCTGACCGGTGCCCGGCCGGGCCCTGCGCCCGGCCGGTGCGCTAGGCGATCGAGGCGTCGAGGACGACCTGGCCGTCGTCGACCGCGACGCCCGTGACCGTGAGCCCCGGCACCTTGGCGTCGAGCAGGCGCTCGACGTCGACGGCGATCCGTGCGTCGGGCTGCACGTCCACGACGCCCGGCGGCAGGCCCTGCTTGGCGACCTCCTGCTCGATGGGCGCCGCGGCGAGGCTGAGCAGCCGGTGCGCGGGCAGGCCCGCGGCGTTCACCTCGACCGCCAGCGTCGCGACGCCGCGCTCGAAGGAGGCGAGGCGCACGTCGGCGCGCACGATCGGCGCGATCTTGACCGCGAGCTTCAGCGGGCCGGGCAGCGTCTCGAGGCGGCGCAGGTCGGCGACCACCCGGATCACGTCCCGGTCGCCGACGACAGAGCTGATGACGGGAGGGGCCTGCCGGGCGATGCGCGCCAGGCCGAGCACCTCTTCGGGAGCGATCCGGATATGCACGGTTCGACCCTATAGCAGCAGGGCGCCGCCGGCCGGGCCGGGCTCAGTCCAGCAGCGCGAGCAGCCGCGGCAGGGCCTCGCCGAAGGCGGGCAGCAGCTCGAGGCCGTCGAGCTCGTCGACGGCGACCCACCGCACGTCGAGGCTCTCCGGGTCTGCCGCGCGGGGCTCGACGCGGGCGCCCGGCGCGACGTCCGCCACGACGGTCGTGTACGACCAGGCCGGGTGCTCGAGCACGTGCGTGCCGACGACGTGCACGGCGGCGGGGTCGATCGCGGCCTCTTCCTCGGCCTCCCGCAGCGCGCCCGCCGTCGGCTCCTCGTCCGGCGCGAGCGCGCCGCCGGGGATGCCCCACGTGCCGCCCATGTGGGACCACAGGGCGCGGTGCTGCAGCACGAGGTCGGCGGGGGTGCCGTCGTCGTCCCGCCGTACGAGCAGCAGGCCCGCGGCGCCGAACAGGCCCCAGTGCCGGTGGTCCTCGCACGTGATCCAGCCGTCGCCGTCGTGCCGGTGCAGGTTGGCGGGAGGCAGGATGGGATTCGGCACGGCGTCAGTCTGTCAGGTCCCGGCCGGGTGTGTCTGCCGGCGGTGCGCTCAGTCGACGATCTCGCAGAGCGCGGCGCCCGCCGTCACCCCGGCGCCCGGGGCAGCCGTGAGCGAGCGGACGGTGCCGGCGCGGTGCGCGAGGATCGGCTGCTCCATCTTCATCGCCTCGAGCACGACGACGAGGTCGCCCTCCGCGACCTGCGCGCCCTCCTCGACCGCGACCTTGACGATGGTGCCCTGCATGGGAGAGGCCAGCGTGGTGCCCGCCGAGCCGCCGCCGGCCGGCCGGGAACCGGTCCGCCGCGCCGGGCGCCGGGCGTTGGCCGTGCGGGCCCGGCCCGCCGCCACGCCGAGGCCCGCGGGCAGCACGACCTCGAGGCGACGGCCGCCGACCTCGACGACCACGCGCTCCGCGAGGACCTCCTCCTCGGCCTCGGGGGCCGGGGCGGGCGTCGCGGGCGCGAGGGCCTTGAGCTGGTCGGCGAACTCGGTCTCGATCCAGCGGGTGTGCACGCGGAACGGCGAGCCGTCGGTCGGCACGAACGCGTCCGACTCGAGCACGGCCCGGTGGAACGGCAGCACGGTGGGGATGCCCTCGACGACGAGCTCCCGCAGCGCGCGGCGGGCCCGCTCGACGGCCTCGGTGCGCGTGGCGCCCGTGACGATCAGCTTGGCGATCATCGAGTCGAACGCGCCGGACACCGTGTCGCCCGCGACGACGCCCGTGTCGACGCGCACGCCGGGGCCCGACGGCCAGGTCAGGGTGTTCAGCCGGCCCGGTGCGGGCAGGAAGTTCGCCGCCGGGTCCTCGCCGTTGATGCGGAACTCGATCGAGTGCCCGCGCACGACGGGGGACTCGTAGCCCAGCGCCTCGCCCGCCGCGATGCGCAGCTGCTCGCGCACGAGGTCGATGCCCGTGACCTCCTCGGTCACCGGGTGCTCGACCTGCAGGCGCGTGTTCACCTCGAGGAACGAGATGGTGCCGTCGGCGCCCACGAGGAACTCGCACGTGCCCGCGCCGACGTACCCGGCCTCGCGCAGGATCGCCTCCGACGCCGTGTACAGGGCCTTCTCCTGGTCCGGCGTGAGGAACGGCGCGGGCGCCTCCTCGACGAGCTTCTGGTGACGACGCTGCAGCGAGCAGTCGC
This sequence comes from Promicromonospora sp., assembly GCA_036010205.1. GTDB lineage: Bacteria > Actinomycetota > Actinomycetes > Actinomycetales > Cellulomonadaceae > Promicromonospora. The sequence continues at coordinate 34,189 of DATGOB010000220.1, forward strand.
GGGTCGACACCACGACGACGTTGCCGTGCGTGTCGGCCAGGCACTGGGTCTCGACGTGCCGGGGCTTGTCCAGGTAGCGCTCCACGAAGCACTCGCCCCGCCCGAACGCCGCCGTCGCCTCGCGGACCGCCGACTCGAACAGCTCGTCGATCTCGTCGAGGGTGCGCGCGACCTTGAGCCCGCGGCCGCCGCCGCCGAACGCCGCCTTGATGGCGATGGGCAGGCCGTGCTCCTCGGCGAAGGCTCGCACCTGGGCGGCGTCCTCGACCGGGTCGGGCGTGCCGGGCACCAGCGGCGCACCGGCGCGCTGCGCGATGTGCCGCGCGCTCACCTTGTCGCCCAGCGCCTCGATGGCCGACGGCGGCGGGCCGATCCACACCAGCCCCGCGTCGATGACGGCCTGCGCGAACTCCGCGTTCTCGGACAGGAACCCGTAGCCGGGGTGCACGGCGTCGGCCCCGGAGCGGCGTGCGACGTCGAGCAGCTTGGCCGGGTCGAGGTAGGTGTCCGCCGCGCGGGCGCCGCCCAGCGCGAACGCCTCGTCCGCGAGACGCACGTGCAGGGCCTCGCGGTCCTGGTCCGCGTAGACGGCGACGGAAAGCAGCCCCGCGTCGGCACATCCACGGGCCACGCGCACGGCGATCTCACCACGGTTCGCGATGAGCACCTTCGAGATGGTTCGGGGCAGGCTGGAACTGGGCACGGCTCACCGTAACCCGGCCGTACCGGGCCCCAGTACCGGCTCGACGCACCAGGCGGAAAGTCTGGAGACCAGACCAACCCCGGCAGGCGCCGTTTGGAGGATTCGGACATGGCGTCACGCCCGCACCCGCTGCCGAGCCGCCCGCCCTTGTCGATATCGGGTAAACGCGCGGCCGTGTGGGGCGGTCCCCTTCGAGAACGACCTGAGGGACCGTTTCGGCTTCGGCTGCGCCCCGGAGGTCGTTCTCGAAGCGGACCGGGCCGGAGAGAGGTGGGTCACCGTCCTGTTTCCCTGTCGTCACCGGGCTGTTCTCGTTACTGTGGCGCGGTGCCACGCCTGGTTCTCGCCTCCCAGTCCCCCGCCCGACTCGCCACGCTGCGGTCCGCCGGAGTCACCCCCGACGTCATCGTGTCCGGCGTGGACGAGGACAAGGTCCTCGCGGACGCCGCCGACCGGTTCGGCGACCTCGACCCCGCCGACGCCGTGCTCGTCCTCGCGCAGGCCAAGGCGGAGGAGGTCGCGTCCCGCCTCGAGGAGTCCTGGGCCGACGACGCCGACGCGCCCGCGGACGTGATCGTCGTCGGCTGCGACTCCATGCTCGAGATCGGCGGCGAGGTGGTCGGCAAGCCCGCCGACGCCGCGGCCGCCCGCGAGCGCTGGCGCGCCATGCGGGGGACCAGGGGAGTGCTGCACACCGGCCACTGGGTGGTGGACCTGCGGGACGACGCCGCGGGCGGCACCGGCGGCGCGCTCGGCTCGACCAGCTCGACCACCGTCTGGTTCGCCGACATCGACGACGACGAGATCGACGCCTACGTCGCGACCGAGGAGCCTCTGCACGTCGCGGGCGCGTTCACGATCGACGGCCTCGGCGGCCCGTACGTCGAGCGCATCGAGGGCGATCACCACGGCGTGGTCGGGATCAGCCTGCCGTTGCTGCGCGGCCTCCTGACCGACCTGAACGTCCCGTGGCGTGCCCTGCGCCCGGCCGCTTCCTCGGCCGCCTCGGACAGCCCGGCCGAGCCTGCCGACCGCTGAGCCCGTACGCGGCCGGACCCGCGCCTCAGGTGCGCACACCCGGCCGTGCCGGTGTGCCCAGCTCGATCGCCTCGTCCCGCCCGAGGGGTTGCCCCGCGACCCAGCCGAACCGGCGGAGCCGTTCCGCGACGTCGCGGCCGACTCCTCCGGGCCGCTCGTTCTCCGAGGCGGCGTAGCGCAGCACCACGACCCGGTCGGTGCCGACCAGCGCGTTCTGCCTGCGGGCGTCCCGGGCCAGGGCGCCGGGGCGCCCGTGCACCTCGATCCCGTCGATCTCGACAACCAGCCAGCGCCCGCCCGGCAGCCGGTAGACGAGATCGGCCCGGGCGAGGAAGACGCCGTCGCGGAACAGGTTGACCTGTTGGCCGTCCGGCGGCACACCGTGGTCGAGGCACGACAAGCGCGCGAAGGTCTCGGCGGCCGACTCGTCGCGCTCGTCGGCCAGTCCGAACCAGGTATGACGGTCTCGGGATCCACGCCTGCCGCGGAGGAGGTCGTGCACGTGCTCCAGGCCGGTGCGGTCGAGGTATCCCTCGTGCAGGGCGCTGCTCAGCACAGCGACGCCCTGCTCGCGCGTCAGCGTGGGCAGGGCCTGGGCCAGCGCGTGGTCGAACCGTGCGGCGAGCCGGCCGCGGAGGAGCTGCGTCGGGAACGGTGCGTACTGCCGCACCACGATGCCGCCCCGGCCAGGCGCACCCAGACCCCCGGGGAGGGCGACCTCGGCGTCGAACCGACGGGGCAGGCCCGCGACGCCGTAGAGGGCAAGGGCACAGCTGCCGGTGGACACGGCGTCGTCGTACGCGAGCAGGGCGGTCCAGGCGATCCGGCGGCGGACATGATTGTGGAAGTCGGGCCGCCGGCGGCGCTCCACCGGCGCGGGGTCGGTGTCGTAGACGCCGCGCACCACCCGCTGCCACCGACCCTGGGCAACGAGCCGGGACACGCGTCGCTTGTCGATCCCGGCAGCGTCGCACTGAGCCTTGCTGACGAGGCCCTCCTGCCCGGCAGCGTCGAGGAGGAGAGCGTGGGGGATGCGGATCAGCG